>JAOTTL010000012.1:0-31920 GCA_029864385.1 Betaproteobacteria bacterium
ATATTCCACGTCGATAACCCTATAGTTATTCAAGGGAGTTTTGTCGGGGCTCAATAGCTCATTACCCACCCGGCTCCGCGACCGCAAAGGCGGGGAGTTGCGGTTTCACTACCAGTGGGAAACGGGGAAGTGATAAGGGGTGGGCGGCGTGATGGGTTCTAAGCCTACCTGCGACCGGAGCCGAGGTTCCCGGAGGCCCGATGCCTGAATCCCATTGCTGGAGAGCCCAGCCCCGCTCAGAATGGCGTGCGACAAGCCGCTTTTCAGGGCAGCCCATACTTCGTGAGAGCGCAAGGCCCTGTCTGACGCCAGACTCTGACATGCTAACTGACTACGTCTACTGGATTTTCTGGATCTTTATCGGCCAGCTGATCGGCGTTTGAGCCCGCCCGCAATCGCAACAATCCCTATTTCGTATTCTGATGTTGGGAGCGGGCTTTGTGATTGTGGGGCTCGTTGTCGGTTTGGCTTCCGGACATTCGGTCGCGCAACTACTCGTCTTTGATAGAGAGCTCGAGCCCGCCGCCGTAGCGCTCGAGTATCGACTCATCGCATTCGACTTCACGTTCGGTCAATCGCCTGGCGCCTCGATCGAATGGGTTGCGCCAAAGTGCTACACTGAACTGCGTTTTTGGCGCGGTGGGCGCCACCAAGCGGAGTCGATGATTCAATGAACACAGAACAAATCAAGGTGCGCGCAACCGACAGCGGGCAGATCCTCGACGTCGTCGTGCTCAGCAAGCGGCCCGAGCGAATAGAGGTGGTGCTGGGCGAAGGAATCCACAACGTCAAGTGCGAGCTCACTCCAACCCGCAACGGCCTGGCATACGCCGGGACCGTGATGGGAAGGGAGATCGTCTACGAACGCAGTCGTGAGCAAGTTCAGGCTGACATCGACAGAATCAATCCGGCCCTGAGAAAATCCAGCCGGCGTTGACCGCATCGTCACTTCATCACTTCGTTGGCCGTCAGCTTCTTCGGCCGGCGCATGGTTCCCGCAACCAGCCGGTACTCGTAGAGCCGGCACTCGAGGGCGCCGTTATAGAGCGGCGTGCGCTTAGAGGCCTGCAACCGGATCAACTTGGGCAGGCGCGGATCGGCCGACAGGAGATAGGCCGTCCAGCCGGAGAAGCGCTGCTTCAGCGCGTCGCCCAGTTTCGGATAGAGGACGGCGACTTCGTCGGGATTCGCCAGCCGTTCTCCATAAGGCGGGTTCGTCACGAGGATGCCGGAGGCGGCCGGCGGCCCGCCATCAAGGACGTCCATCTGCTTGAGCTGAACGGCGTTAGCGAGACCGGCGGCGGTGATGTTGGTGCGCGCAAGCTCGAGCGTGTTCCCCGACTTGTCGCTGCCATAGATCGGCAATGAACGTGCCGGTTTGCGCCGGGCGAGGGCTTTTTCCCGGATTGCGCGCCACTGGCGCGACTCGAAATTCTCGAGTTGCTCGAAACCGAAAGCGCGGTTCGCCCCAGGGGCTGCGTCGAGTGCCATCATCGCGGCCTCCATCAGAAACGTGCCGCTGCCGCACATCGGGTCGAAAAACGGTACGGGTGGCGCCCATCCGGTCAAGCGGATGATGCCAGCGGCCAGATTTTCCCGCAGCGGAGCATCGCCGCCGTGCGCACGCCAACCCCGCTTGAAGAGCGCCTCGCCGGAGGTGTCGAGGTAGAACGTCGCGGTATCCCGCGTCAGGAAGACATGAATGCGGACATCCGGTCGCGCTGTGTTGACATCAGGCCGCTTGCCGCGCGCAGCGCGGAAGACATCGCACACGGCGTCCTTGACACTCAATGTGACGAAATCGATGCTCTTGACCGGCGAGCGGATTGCAGAGACGTTGACCCGGATCGAGCGACGCACGTCGAAGAGCCGCGGCCAGGCGAGCGCGCGCGCCGCCTCATGAATGTCGTGATCAGTTTGGTAGCGTGCATGGCCGACCTGCCACAGCACGCGGCTTGCGACCCGGCTCTCCAGGTTCACGCGGTAGCAGATCGCAAGATCGCCCGCGAACGACGCGCCGCCGTCAACCGGGGCGGTCTCATGCGCACCCAGCGCCGACAGTTCCGCAGCCAGGGCCTGTTCAAGACCGCGGGGGCACGTCGCGAAGAATTGTTCCATTAACGGCGTGACCAGTGACGCTCGTCAAGCAGAGGCGCGCTTGACCGGATTGGAGAGCACCCCGATGTCCTTCTGCTGGATCTCGCAAAGATCCCCATTCTGGAGGTCGGGCAGCGTCGCGTTGTCGGTGCCGAGCCAGAGCACGTCGCCTGGCCACAGCGTCATGTATTTCGTGATCTCGGAGATATATCGCTGCGCCGAGAACAGCATCTTGTCGGTGCCGTACTCGGACACAATCTTGCCGTTTATCCTGACCGTTATCGTAAGATTCATCGGGTCAAGGCCCGTCACGATGAAGGGACCCATGGGCTTGAATGTATCGCTGCTCTTCGCGCGCCACAACGTACGGTCTGACTTTTGCCAGCCACGTTCGCTGACGTCGTTGCCGAGCGTGTAGCCGAGCACGCACGAGAGCGCGTCTTTCTCCGAAAGGCCGCGGGCTTTCTTGCCGATGACCGCGACGAGCTCGCCCTCGTACTGGACCGGACCGGGGGAATCAGCCGGAATCACGATGGTCTCGCCGGTGCCAATCAGGGCATTGGGAGAGCGGTAGCCCACATCCGCTTTCTCGGGCACCTTAAGATTCGAGCCCGTGCGCCGATTAGCCCACTCAATATGAGCGGCGTAATTGAGCCCCGCGCAGTAGAAGTTGTAGGGCATGCAGGGAACCAGCGTCTTCAGCGCGGAGAGCGCGTGCTTCTTCGACGTAGCCTTGTGGCTCTCGAAAACCGACCCCTCCAGCTCAACGACCTGGTCGCCCTCGACGGCGCCAAAGAACACGCGTCCCTGTTGCTCGAAACGTCCGAATTTCATCTCTTCTCCCGAAAGGCGGTGAATGGTGAATGGTGAATGGTGAATGATGAATGATGAATGGTGAAAAGTGGATAGTTGAATAGTGTATGGAAAAGGCGTTTCCCCTTTCCCTTCAGGGGGAAGACCGGCATGGGGATGGGTCACACTATTGCCCATATCCTAATTGCCGGCAAGCGGCGCAGCACGCGGCCGGGACGAGAGGAATAACTTCGAGCTAATCGGAGCCGAGCGCGCGGTCGAGAAAGTCGAGCCGGTCCTGGCCCCAGAACGGCTCATCGCGATAAAGGTAGAACGGCGCCCCGAACACGTTGCGTTCGATGGCTTCGCGAGTATAGCCCTCGAAACGATCATCGATGTCCCGCTCGCCCGAGCGCTCCAGCAACGCCGCGCTGTCGAAGCCCGCGGCGACCGCCATGGCCGCTAGCGTCTGCGAGTCGGCGATGTCACGTTCCTCCGTCCAGACTCCGGTCATGATTGTCCCGGCGAACTCGAGGGCGGCGACCGCGCCTTGGGTGGCGTCCGCGGCAATGATCATGCGCGATGCCGCGTCCGTGGCAACGGGAAAGAAGCGCGGATGCGGATTGAGCGGAACCCCGAGGTAGGCGCTCCAGCGCTGAAGCTCGACCAGGCGGTACGCCTGCCGTTGCGGTGGGCGGCGCTTGACCGGAAGACCGCCGGAAGCCGGAAACACGCGCGCCGTCAGGTCCACCGGCTTGACGTTGATTCGGGCGCCATGCCGCGCTGCGAGCGCAAGAAACCGTGCGTGGCCCAGATAGGTCCACGGCGACGAGGGCGAAAAATAATAGTCGACGACCTTATCCATCGCCCCACTAGAACGGCTTCACGACGACGAGGATGACAACAGCAAGGAGAATGACGACGGGCAGCTCGTTGAACCAGCGGAACCACACGTGGCTGTGCGTGTTGCGGTCGTGCTTGAAATCCCCGAGCAGCTTTCCGCACCAGAGGTGATAGGCGATCAGGACCGCGACCAGCGCGAGCTTCGCGGGCAACCACCCTCCCGCGATGCCGTAGCCGAGCCAGAGCCAGATGCCGAAGACGAGCGTCAGCACTCCGCCTGGCGTCATGATACCGAAATAGAGCTTGCGCTCCATCACCTTGAAGCGTTCACGGCCAGGCTCGTCTTCGGCCATCGCGTGGTAGACGAAGAGCCGCGGCAGATAGAAAAGCCCCGCGAACCACGTCACCATGAATACGATGTGGAGCGCTTTTATCCAGAGCATCCCCGACACCCGTGAATCGTGAATGGTGAATCGTGAATCGATACGGCCGCTGCAAATCGACCGCGCCTGCACGCTTCATTAGTCATCCGAAAGTCTTGTCTGCCCCGGGTTCGATCGGCGTCATCGGCCGCTTAAATGCTCTTAACGATTCTACTTGAGGAGCCGGCGGCGCGTGAGCACCAGCGCGAGGTAGAAGCTGACGGCGGCGTAGGCGAGGAGCACCACCAGATGCAGCGCAATGTCCGTAGGCACCGACCCCTGCATGAGTGGGCGGGACAGTGCGACGGCATGGGTGAGGGGAAGCACCTGCGCAACGGCCTGGACGGGGGCGGGAAGCTGTGCCAGCGGAAAGAACACGCCACAGAGCAGCATCATGGGCGTAATGGCGAGCGTGAAGTAGTACATGAAAAAGTCGTAGCTGGGTGAGATGGCTGTCATGATGAGTCCCATGCTGGCGAAGGCGAGCCCGGTCATGAACACGACCGGAATGATCCACAAGGCAAGCGCCGATTCCGTGAGGCCGAGTGCCGCCGCCACCAACAGCACCGCCATGCCGGAGAGAACGCTCTTGCTCGCTGCCCAGACGGCCTCGCCCAGCAGGACGTCGTCCAAGGTCACAGGCGCGTTGATGATCGCGTCCCAGGTCTTCTGCACGTGCATGCGGGAGAATCCCGAGTACATTGCCTCGAACGTGGCGCTCATCATGGCGCTCGAGCACACGATACCCGAGGCCAGGAAGGCGACATATGACATCCCTCCCACGTCCGATAGCATCGCGCCCAGGCCATAGCCCAGCCCGAGCATGTAGAGCAGCGGATCGGCCAGGTTTCCTAGCATGGAAGGGATGGCGAGCTTGCGCCACACGAGGGAATTGCGGCGCCAGACGTGGAGGTGCCGCAGGCTGAACGCCGGCAGCGCCAACTGTTTTGCTGTCATATCTGATTACCTCGTCCTGTATGGGTTGCTTCGGTACTGTCCCGTTGCAGAAAGTTGTGACCGGTGATCGGTGACCAGAAACCTCCACATCGCAGATTTCGTCAGATCACTGGTCACCGCAATGTATTCAAAAAACACTATAGCCACGGAACCACACGGAAATTGTTATTGCTCTACAGCATGGTTTCTCGTTCACGTCTTCGTCCGTGTATTTCCGTGTGATTCCGTGGTTAATGATCTTCGGGGTTTACGGGGTTTCTGTGACCGGTTCTGGTCACGGGTCACCGGTCACTGGTCACAGGCGATAGCGTCAGTCTCTCAGTTCCCGCCCCGTTAATTTGAGGAAGACGTCCTCGAGATTGGCGTGGCGATGGAGATAGCGCAGGTCCTCCCGGCTCTCCAGGCTCCGCACCAGCAAGCCCGCGTCGTGCGTGTAGCAGAAGACGGTTTCGCCGGTGCGCTCGCAGCGCTCGCTGCGGGCGCGCCCGAACTCGTTCGCCCAGCGCTCGGCCCCGTCGCCATAGACCTCGACTACCTGCGGCTCGATATGCGCCTTAATCAGGTCGCGCGGCGCGCCCTGCACGATGATCCGTCCGCGGTCCATGATCGCAAGCCGGCGGCACAGGCGCTCCGCCTCGTCCATGAAATGGGTCGTGAGGAAAATCGTTTTGCCCTGATGGAGCAGGCGACCCAACCGCTCCCAGATAAGGTGCCGGGCCTGGGGATCGAGGCCGGTCGTCGGCTCGTCCAGAAAGATCAGATCAGGGTCGTTCACGAGGGCGCGCGCCAGCGTAAGACGCCGCTTCATGCCGCCGGAGAGGGTGTGAATGCGCGATTGCGCGCGGCCGTTGAGTCCGGCGAACTCGAGCAGCGAGGGAATGCGCGCGCGGATCTCGGCCTCCTTGAGGTCGAAGTAGCGGCCATAGACGAGGAGGTTCTCCTCGACGGTGAAATCGGGGTCGATGTTATCGTGCTGCGGCACGACGCCAATGCGCTGCCGCGCCTCGCGCGCCCGGGCGGGGACGGGCAGCGAGAACACCTCGATCGTGCCACCGTCCGGCTCGATGAGACCGAGGCAGAGCCTGAGCGTCGTCGTCTTGCCCGCGCCGTTGGGGCCGAGCAGTCCGAAGCACTCCCCGGGCTTCAGCTCCAAATCGATGCCGGCAACCACTTCCAGGGTGCCGTACGATTTGCGCAGGCCGCTCGCCCGCAGATGGCTCATGGGAGGTATCCGGCTAAGGCTGGAAGTGACGCACGACGATCTCGGCGAGAAGACTCAGCCGACCGTGAAAGAAATGCTCCCCGCCGGGCACGACCACGATCGGCAGGTGCTGGGGCCGCGCCCAATCGAGGACGGCGGCGAGCGGCACGACATCATCGTGCTCGCCGTGGATGACGAGGGTGTCCGCCGGCACACGCTCTGCGTGGAACCGATTAACAGCGGGCCCGACCAGCACCATGCGCTGAGGGTGGATGCGACGCGCAACACGCGTCTGGACGAAGGCCCCAAACGAGAATCCCGCGAGTACCACCGGCGATTTGCCATATTGTTGCCTGAGATAGGCGGCCACGGCGATCAGGTCCTCGGTCTCGCCGCGGCCCTGGTCGAACGCGCCGTCCGATGCCCCCACGCCCCGGAAATTCGGGCGCGCCGCGACGTGACCGAGCGCGAAAAAAATCTTCGCGAGCGTGGTCACCACCTTGTTGTCCTTGGTGCCCCCTTGTATCGGGTTAGGGTGCGCGATGAGCGCAATGCCGCGACGGCCATCGCCCGGGTCGTTGACGTCGGTTTCGATGCCGCCTGCTGGCCCGTCGATCACGACGCGCGCGAGTGACGAGGGCGGAAGCGGTCGGATCTGAATCACAGCCATGAGGGAGGACGCGCGAGCTCGAAATCGAGGGCAACGAACTGTTGACTGATCCGATCGCTTAACGGCCGGAGATCAACGGTCGACATCCAGTGAACGAGGCGAGCGAAAACGCCATTTGTTGCCTCGTCTTATGAGGTCAGGGTGAGGAAAGTTATTCTTATCGTTTGCGGAGCTAGATCCGCAAGCGATCGACGATGCGGCCGTGCACGAGGTGCTCTTTGATGATCTCGTCGATGTCGTCCTGGTCCACGTAGGTGTACCAGACTGCTTCGGGATAGACCACCAGTACCGGTCCCTCGTCACAGCGGTCCAGGCACCCGGCTTGGTTGATGCGGACCTTGCCCTGCCCGGCGAACTTGAGCTCCTTGATGCGATCCTTGGCGTAATCGCGCAGCTTCTGCGATCCGCGGTTGTTGCAGCAGCGCTCGCCTTCCTTGCGCTGGTTGCAGCAGAAGAAGACGTGGTGCTTGTAGTAGGTCATTACAGTCCCGGGCTGTTCCCGAATTGAGCGGTGCCACCGGTGGAGAGCGTCCGCTCAAATTCGGTGCGGTGCGGCGCGGTTAAGGGTAGCGATTCGGCCCGTAATTATAAACGATGCCCTCGGCGTTCCCTGCGGGAGTACTTCACGGCCGAACCCCGGCCACGGGCGACGGGGTACTTGCGCGCGTTGACCGGGACCTTGGCGAAAGCGGCTGCC
Organism: Betaproteobacteria bacterium; assembly: GCA_029864385.1. GTDB lineage: Bacteria > Pseudomonadota > Gammaproteobacteria > Burkholderiales > SG8-41 > SG8-41. The sequence goes on from JAOTTL010000012.1 coordinate 7,680, forward strand.
AGCGCATCCACGCCGAGCACATCAGACAGCCGCACGAGATAAATCAGAACGTCGGCAATTTCCTGCGCGACGGCGCGCTTCGCGCGCGCGGGAAGTGCAGCACTCTGCTGCGGTGTCAGCCACTGGAAATGCTCCATCAGCTCGGCCGCCTCGACCGCCAGCGCCATGGCGAGGTTCTTGGGGGTATGAAACTGCGCCCAATCGCGAGCGTCCGCAAATTTGCGCACCTGCTCCCGCAGGCGGTCCATCGTTTCGCTGCCCCGCATACTGTCCTCCTCGTTGCATTAAGCTGGGAACGATTATAGACGCGGCTATCACAAACGCTGGCGGTGTCGCGGTAGTGGCCGGCCGCCACCGGGCAGCGCGCGCTAGCTCGAGCGCGATGGCCCGGGCGCTAAGCCCGCGCAATGCGTGCCGAGAGCCCGTAAAGGAGGAAGCTCACCGCAAGGAGGGGCCACAATTCGGACAGGGCGTGCACAATACCCGAGAAATTGAGGAAGTGGCTCTGTCCACCCGCGATCAACCGTGCCGCGACGCTTTGATACGGATTATCCGGGGCGAGGTTGATCGCCACGGTGGCAACCATGATGGAGAGCGTGGCCAGCGCGAACTGGACCCTGCGGGGCAGGCGCGTTGCGCCGTAGAGCAAGATCCAGCCGCCCAGCAGCCCGATGGTGACGCCAGGCGTGAGCCAGGCCAGGGGGGCGCCCGCCTTGTGGAGCGCCGCGGCCGAAACAGCCTTGAGCACGAGCGCGGTCCCCGTGACGAGGCCGATCAACAGCATGCGACGTTCCTTGCCACGCAACAGCACGGAGACCATCAGCCCGATTCCCAGCAGGCTGAAGAACGTTACCGTCGCTTCCCCCGCAAGAGCGAGCGCGGGCGTGTAGGTCGAGTACGCGGGCAACTCGAAGCTCGTCCTTACCGCGCCCATGCCGAAGAGTTGCGCGGTGGGGTGAAACTGCGTCACCGGCCACAGGCAGACGATGACCAGACCGACATCGGCAGCCATACCCTCGTGAAACAACCGATGCCTCACGTCGTGAAGCTTGCCGCCAAGGATGTGCGTGGGCGCGAACAACGGTGCGGCCATCGCGCCAATCAGGGCGCCAACGCTGTTGGTGAGCAGATCCACGTTGGAGGCGATGCGGGAAGGCAGGAATACCTGCACGGTTTCCAGCGCAAGGCTCAAGCCCGCGGCGCAGCACGTCGCTGCGAGCACTCCGCGGCCTGCCCCATAGCGCGCGCCCCAGCCGATCGACAGCAGAAACCCGAGCGGCGCGTAGGCCGCGAGGTTTACGAAGATATCCTCGGATGTAATGTAGCGCGGCCACGGCGCTGCCAGGAATCCGGCGATCTCCGGATCCGGCATGCGCCAACTGTGGAAAGGCTGCACGCTGGCGTAGACGACGATGAGTAGATAAGCTAGCCCGAGAATCCACGCCAGGCGCACGGTGTGCGTGGAAAAGCCGGCGTGGTGCAGGCGCGGCTCCGTGTCGTGCCCTCTGGCTAACGGGCTCATCGAGACCCGCCGTGCCGGAAAAGCGGCCGCCAGGAAGCTGATCCTTTCCTGACCGCGATCAAAGCGAGCCACGGCGCGACCGTCAGCGGGCGGCGCGCTGGAACTCGCTCGTGAAGAAATGTGTGCTGTAGGGACACCTTATGAAATTCTACGACATCTTCAACGGCGACGCAGACGGCATCTGCGCGCTGCAGCAGTTGCGGCTCGAAGAGCCGCGCGACAGTGTGCTCGTGACCGGCGTGAAGCGTGACATTCGCCTGCTCGACCGCGTGGATGCCGGCGGCGGCGACGAGCTGACGGTGCTCGACATCTCGCTGCGCACGAACGCGGAGGACTTGAGTCGCCTGCTCGCGGCCGGCGCGCGCTGCCGTTACTTCGACCATCATGCGCCCGGCGACATCCCGAATCACCCGAATCTGAGGACGTTCATCGACACCGCGCCCGACACCTGCACGAGCCTGATCGTGGACCGGTATCTCAACGGCCGGCATCGGTTGTGGGCGGTCGTTGCGGCGTTCGGTGACAACCTCGCCGAGTCCGCTCTGCGTGCGGCCGCGACGATGCTGATCGACGGGGGCGACCTCGAGCGACTGCAGCGCCTCGGGGAGGTGATGAACTACAACGCATACGGCGAGACGGTGGATGACCTTCACTACCATCCCGCCGACCTGTTCGAGGCGCTGCGCGCCTACCGCGACCCGCTCGATTTCATCAACAGCGAGCCGGTCTACGACGTGCTCAGCAACGCGCTGGGCATCGACATGGAGCGGGCCGAAGCGCTGGCGCTGGTCCTCGAGCGTGGAGACAAGGCACTCTACGTGCTCCCCGACGCGGCCTGGAGCCGGCGAATTCACGGGCATTTCAGCAATCGCGTCGCCATCACGGCGCCGGAACGGGCCAACGCGGTGCTCGTAAGAAAGGGAGGCGGTTATACCGTGAGCGTGCGCGCGCCGCGCGGGCGCCCAGTAGGCGCGGACTTGCTGTGCCTGAAGTTCGAGACCGGCGGTGGGCGGAAAGCGGCTGCCGGTATCAACTTCCTGCCCGAGTCAGACTATTCGCGTTTTGTGGCGGAATTCGAGAAGGCTTTCGCCTGAACGACGGGACCGTGGATCGTGAATTGTAATTCGTGATCGGTAATTGGTTGCCCCGGATCCAGGGGCTTCTCCGATTCACGGCGTCAAGGCGTCGAGCGCGGCGCGGATTTGGCGGTTCGACGGACGTTGCGTGTAGTCCTTGTCGATCCGCGCCCATGCGACGCGTCCGCTCTGGTCGATGACATAGACCGCCGGGTAGGGAATTCCCGCCAGCCGCAGCCGCGCGTAGCGCGGGTCCTGAAGACCGTAGGCGTCGATCACGCGGTGTTGGGGATCCGCGAGGAGGTGGAACGCCACTTTTCCGCCGCCATCGCGCGCGATCGACGCCGCGAGCGCCTTGCTCTGATCCGGCGAGTCGGCGCTGATGGCCCACAGGCTGACCCGCTCCCCGGGCTTGAGCAGATCTCGAAGGTCGGCCAACTGCCGACTACAGTACGGTCACCAGTGGCCACGGTAGAAGACGAGGACCACGGCGCGCCGGCTGCGCTCTGCGGACAGCGTGCGCGGGTGCCCGTTGTGGTCGGGCAGCGTGAAGTCAGGGGCAAGCTTGCTCACACCGATGGGCGCATTTCGCCGCGGACCGTTCGGTGAATTATCGGTGGCGCGGCCGGTCGCGGGAGCGAGCAGGCATCCTGCGAGGAGGACGGACAATGCCACACGAGAAATCGGTCTCATAGTTTCTGGGTCGAAGGCCATGGCCGGTGCGTTGAAAACGGCTACGGGCGTGCTTTACGTCGGGCGGTGAGCAGAAAACCTTCGAGCAACACATAGGCGCAGCCCAGCATGCCCAACGCGATCGCCGTTCCCATTCCCCTCTGTGAACAGCTGCCGACACACGAGTAGTCGACGTACGCGGCGTAGAGGGCGTACACCCAGGCGAGCGCGGCCGGCACATAGAACAACACTGAGAACACGCTGAAGGTTGCATAGGCGATCGCATGCTGGGGGATCTGCGAGCGGAGCCGGCCGGTGGAGTACTGCCAGCAGCGCATGGGCACGCCGATGAGCGCTGTTGCGCCCGCCATCACCGCCAGCGACACCAGAATTGTGTCGAACTTCATCCCGTCATTCTAGAGCCTTGATGCTGCTGCGCGGGCTGTGGTGGGCCGGCGCCGCAGGACCTGGAGCACGTTGATTTCGATTGTTACAAATGCCAGCAGCCCCTGTTCGTGAATCGTAAATCGTGAATCGGAAGAGGCTCCATACGCCATGGTCTTTTTCCATTCACCAATCACGAATCACCATTCACCGGCTCTGGGTGCCGTACCACTGCGGCAGCGAGGACCCCACGATCATTCCGGCGACGCTCGCGAGGAGCCCCGCGAGCTGAGGTGGGAACAGGCCCTCGGGGGCCGCGATCTCAAGCACGACCCAGGTGGCAAGCCCGGCCAGTATCGCAGCCAGCGCTCCCTGACGCGTGGCGCGTTTCCAGTAGAGCCCCGCCACGAGCGGCACAAACGCGGCCACCAGCGTCACCTTGTAGGCGTCGACCACCATCTCGTAAATGGTTGACTCGGAATTGAGCGCGAAAACCGTGACACCCGTGGCGAAAACCGCAACCGTGACGCGCATGGTCCAGAGAAACTGGCGGTCGGTCAGTTCCTTGCGAATGAGCTTCTTGAGAATGTTCTCGGTGAAGGTCACCGAGGGGGCAAGCAGCGTGCCACTTGCAGTGCTCATGACCGCAGAAAGCAGTGCCCCGAAGAATACGATTTGCGCGAAGAGCGGCGTGTGGTTGAGGATCAGCGCCGGGAGGATCTGCTGATGGTCTTTCTGCATGAGCTCGCCGACCATTTTGGGGTCAATGAGGCTCGCCGAGTAGGCGAGGAAGATGGGAACGAAAGCGAACAGGAAGTAGAGCACGCCGCCTAGCACCGAGCCGGTAACTGCGACACGCTCGCTGCGCGAGGAGTTGACCCGCTGGAATACGTCCTGCTGCGGGATCGAGCCAAACATCAGCGTGACCCAGGCGCCGATGAAGGTGAGGAGGTCGCGCGCCTCGAGCTTCGGCCAGAACTCAAACTTGCCGGCGGCGTCGGCATGAGCGACCACCGTTGCTACACCGCCCGCCTTTTCGGCGATCACGTAGGCGATGTAGAAGAGGCCGAGAAGGATCACCACCATCTGGACGAAATTCGTCCACGCCACCGAGTACATGCCGCCCCACAGGGTGTAGATCAGCACCACGATGGCGCCAATCACGATGCCCTGGTTCATGCTCACTGCGCCCCCTGTCACGATGGAGAAGACGAGCCCGATCACCACGATCTGCGCCGCGAGCCAACCGAGGTAAGAGATGACGATGCACAGGCTGGTGAGAAGCTCCGCGATGGCGTCGTAGCGCACCCGGTAATAGTCGCCGATCGTGAGCAGGTCCATGCGGTAGAGCTTCGCTGCGAAAAAGAACCCCACCAGCACCAGGCACATGCTGGAACCAAACGGGTCGGAGACGATGCCGCGCAGACCTTCCTTGATGAAGGTGGAGGAGATGCCCAGAACGGTCTCGGAACCGAACCAGGTCGCGAACACGGTCGCGGTGACCACGTAGAGCGGCAGCGAGCGCCCGGCCACTACGTAGTCCCTCGTGTTGTGGACGCGCGTCGCTGCGATGAGGCCGATCGCGATCGAGGCCGCGAGGTAGAGGATGACGAACGTCAGCAGCATCTCCGGCCTCTCCGATGTCAGCGCTGCGGCGCGGCGCAATTATATCCGGTAGAGGTGGACGCCAGCACACTAGGTGCGCCATTTAACGCGCGCCCCGATTTTGTCAGTCGAAGAGTTGGAGCACGACAATGGCGGCAAGCGCCAACGCGATCACAGCGAGCAACCGGCTTTGGATTTGCTGCTGCCGCAGCCGCTTCGCGAGATCGTCCGCGTCCGAAGTCTGCTCCGGGCGCAGCAGTGCCTGGTGGAGCAGCCGCGGCAGCTGCGGCAGGATTGCGCTCCAGTAAGGCGCCTCCTGCTTGACGCGCTCGACGAGACCGCGCCAGCCGACCTGCTCGGCCATCCAGCGCTCGAGGAAAGGCTTCGCCGTTTCCCACAGATCGAGGTCTGGATCGAGCTCGCGGCCCAGGCCTTCGATATTGAGCAGCGTTTTTTGCAGGAGCACGAGCTGCGGCTGGATCTGGATGTTGAAGCGGCGTGAGGTCTGGAACAGGCGCAGCAGCAGCCGTCCAAAGGAGATCTCCTTCAGCGGCTTGGCGAAGACCGGTTCGCACGCGGCGCGAATCGCCGCCTCGAAATCATCGACGCGTGTGTCTTTCGGCGCCCAGCCGGATTCGATATGCGCCTCGGCCACCCGGCGGTAGTCGCGCCGGAAAAAGCCGAGGAAGTTCTGGGCGAGGTAGTTCTTGTCGACGTCCGTCAGTGTGCCCATGATGCCGAAGTCGAGGGCAATATAGCGCCCGTCCTGCGCCACCAGGATGTTTCCGGGGTGCATGTCGGCATGGAAAAAGCCATCGCGGAAGACCTGCGTGAAGAAGATCTCCACGCCCGCGCGAGAGAGCCGGGGAATATCGATGTCCTGCGCGCGCAGCTCAGCCACCTGCGAGATCGGCGTGCCGTGCATTCGCTCCATCACCATGACCTCGCTCGTGCAGTAATCCCAATGAATCTCGGGCACGATCAGCAGCGGTGAGTCGGCGAAGTTGCGCCGCAGCTGGCTGGCATTGGACGCCTCGCGCAACAGGTCGAGCTCCACCTCCAGGTGCTTGGCGAACTCGGCCACCACGCCGTGCGGCCGCAGCCGCTTGCCATCGGCCCAGAGCCATTCGATGAGCGAGGCGCCGGCGTCGAGCAGCGCCAGGTCCTCATTGATGATGGTGGAGATGCCTGGGCGCAGGACCTTGACTGCGATCTCGGTGCCGTCGGACAACCGTCCGAGATGGACCTGGGCCACCGACGCGCTTGCGACCGGCTCGCGCTGGAACTCGGCGAAAACTTCCTCCGCCGGCTTGCCATAGACGCGATGAATGATGGCGAGGGCCTCTTCGGCGGGGAAAGGCGGAACCTGGTCCTGCAGCTTTGCGAGCTCATCGGCGATATCGGGGGCGAGCAAGTCGCGGCGCGTAGACAGAATCTGCCCGAACTTCACGAAAATCGGGCCTAGCGCTTCCAGCGCTTGCCGTAACCGCACCGCGCGAGGCTCGCGCGGTGCGCGCCAGAACAACAGCACGTTGATAACTGCGCGCAACCCGCGCACGCGCTCGTGCCCGAGGACGAACTCGTCGAGGCGGAAGCGCAAGCTGATACGGAGGATCTTGATGAGGCGGGGCAGGCGCATCGGTCGATTTTAACTGCCGCGTCTCCGGCGCGGGAAGCGAACCCGGCCGACTGGCATTGCGTCCTAGCGATCTGTATCATTTCGGATCTCTTTATGGCCAGGAAGACCGCACGCCGTGTTTTGCTCGCTGCGCTTGCGTTGGGCGCGACGCCCGGCGCTGCCACGACCGTGATGGAGGAGATGCGCGTCGCCGGCTGGATCGAGCGCGTCCGGCTGGGGGAGGAGGGAGTCGTCCTTTCCGCCAAGCTCGACACGGGTGCTGACAACTCGTCGCTCCATGCACCCGACGTGCGCTGGTTCACCCGCGACGGCAGTCATTGGGTCGCTTTCGAGGTCACGGGCGAAGACGGACGCAAGGTGCATTTTGAGCGCAGGGTGATACGCATCACGGAGATCAAGAGCCGACGCGGAGGAAAAGCGCATGAACGCCCGACGGTGCTGATGGGCGTGTGCCTCGGCCGCGCCTACCGCATTACGGAGGTGAATCTTGCCGATCGCACTCGCTTCAAGCAGCCGTTTCTCGTCGGACGCTCATTCCTCGCGAATAATCAAATTTTGGTGAACTCGGAAATCACCAACACCGTCGAGCCCGACTGCGCCAAGCTCAAATTGCGATGAGACGCGTCCACCTCTATATTCTCGCCGGATCGCTGACAGCGCTCGCGCTCGCTTTCTTTTTTTACAAGATCATGGTCTTTGGCTTTCCGCTAAAGCCTGAGGCACGCACCGATATCTGGCGCGTCGAAATACAGTTGCAGTTCGAAGCCGACGGCGGGCCAGTAAAGGCAAGCCTGTTCCTGCCGCAGCGCACCGGCGCCTTGATGCTCCTCGACCAGAGCTTCGTCTCCGCTGGGTACGGCCTCACGACGGAGCCGCAGCGCGGCATCGGCAGTCGTGTCATCTACACGGTGCGGGAGGCCAAGGGTCTGCAAACGCTCTACTACCGCGCAGTGCTCCAGAGTGGCGGTCTGCGGAATGAGCAGGAACACGATCCCCGGCCGTCGGTGGAGGCGCCGGCGTTGGCGCGGCCCCAGCTTGCGGCGGCGCAAACCATCGTCGGAGCCGTGCAACGGCAGTCGGCCGATGCGGCGACGTTTGCCGCGCTACTTGTAAAGCGCCTGAAGGAGGCGAGTTCAGGCGACGAGGCTGATTTTCTACTGGGCTATCAGCCGAGCAATCGCAGGCTTGTGATCGTGGCGGTGCAGCTTCTGCAGCTCGCGGGCATCCCGGCGCGGGCGGTGAACGGCATCGCGCTGGCGCCGGAGCGGCGTAATGCGCAGATTCATCGCTGGATCGAGTACCACGACAAGGGCCACTGGCGCACGCTGTACGTGCGGGACGTTGGCCAGCAGCCGGACCAGGTGTTGCTTCCCTGGTGGCGCGGCACGGCGCCCCTCGCCGAAGTGAGCGGCGGCAAGAACCTGCGCCACACCATCTCCACCAGCCGTTCGTTCGAATACGCGGTTCGCAGCGCCCTTGCCCAGCAGCGAGCGCTCGAGAAGCGGTTCATCGAATTCTCGCTGTTCGGCCTGCCGCTGCAGGCTCAATCGCTGTTCCGCACCATACTCGTGATTCCGGTCGGAATTCTGTTGCTCGTCGTCCTGCGCAACATCGTCGGGGTGAAAACGTTTGGCACTTTCATGCCGGTGCTGATCGCGCTTTCGTTTCGTGCGACCGGTGTTTTCTGGGGCGTTTTCTTCCTGAGTATCGTGGTCGGCCTGGGTTTGGGTGTTCGCTTCTACCTGGAGCGGCTGAAACTGCTGCTCGTGCCGCGTCTTGCAGCCATCGTCATCGTCGTGATTATGCTGCTCGCGACGCTGACCGTGCTTTCATTTCACCTCGGCTTCGATCGCGGGCTCTCGATCGGGCTCTTTCCCATCGTCATTCTGACCATGACGATCGAGCGCATGACCCTCGTATGGGAGGAGCGCGGGGCAGCGGAAGCGTTCCAGCAGGCCGCGGGCAGCATTTTTGTAGGGGTGCTCTGCTTCCTCCTCATGAACGTGCGGGTGGTCGAGCACCTTGCCTTCGTGTTCCCCGAGCTTCTGCTAATCGTGTTGGCGGCGACGCTTCTGCTCGGCCGCTACACCGGTTACCGCCTCACCGAATTGCGGCGTTTCAAGGTGCTGGCGCGGTGACGAGCCTGCTCGGTATCGCCGGTCGCCTGTACTCGGCGGGCGTGCTTAGCATCAACGAGCGCAATGCCGAATACACCCTGCCGTACAACCGGCGGGCGTGTTACCCGCTGGTCGACGACAAGGTGCTGACCAAGCAGCTCGCGATGCGCGCGGGCGTGGCGGTGCCCGAGCTCTACGGCGTGATTGAGATCAACCGCCAGTTGCGGGACCTGCCGGCGCTGCTGGCGGAGCATCCGAGCTTCGTGGTGAAGCCCGCCCGCGGTAGCCAGGGCGACGGCATCATCGTGGTCACAGGGCGCACGCGCTCGCTCTTTCGCGTGGCCGACGGGAGTTTCCTCGACGAGGAGGAAATGACATTCCACGTCTCGAATATTCTGTCGGGCATTTACAGCCTGGGCGGGCAGACCGACCAGGCGCTGATCGAGTACCGCGTCATATTCGATCCAGCGTTCGAGGCGATCACCTATCGCGGCGTACCGGACGTGCGAATCATTGTATTCCTGGGCGTGCCGGTGATGGCGATGGTGCGCCTGCCCACACGCATCTCGGGCGGGAAGGCAAATCTGCATCAAGGCGCACTCGGGGCGGGTATCGATTTGGCGAGCGGCAGGACACTCACCGCGGTGTGGGGCACGTCCATCGTCGAAGAGCATCCCGACACCGGCAATCCGGTCGCCGGCGTTACCATTCCGCGCTGGGAGACGTTGCTCGAGCTCGGTGCCCGCAGCTACGAACTGACAGGCTTGGGCTACCAGGGAATCGACATCGTGCTCGACCGCGACAAGGGACCGCTGATCCTCGAGCTCAACGCGCGTCCCGGCCTCGCGATCCAGATGGCGAACCGGGAAGGGCTCCGGTCACGCCTGGAGCAGATCAAGCGCGAACACAGCGGGCTCAAGACAATTGCGGAACGCGTGGCGTTTGCCAAGGAGCACTTTGCCGCGCGTCCCGGCTAGCGAAAGGCAGAAGGCAGGAGAATGAAAGCGAAGGGATCCGCGGGCCGTATGCGCGTTGATCTGAGTTTATCTGCGGTTTCAATCCGGTTCTTCTTGGCGGGCCTGACGGTTCAAGATGTTATCTAAACGCTTCTCGAGCCGCGCGACGTCGTCGCGCAATACATCGATCGCGCGATTGAACTCCGCCACTTCTTGCGAGCTCGCGATCAGCGGGTCTTCCTCGGTCCAGTAGCCGGCGAGAGAGCGGCCCATATGTTGCGCGGTCCGCTCGCCCCAGCGGCGGACAGAGCGGCCGCTCTCGGCCATGCGGTGGGCGGCGACATCACCGAAGAAGTGGCTGAGGTCTTCCTCGACGTCCCAGCGCAGATGGCGAACAAGATGATTGATCGTCGCGGCGAAATCAGTATCGCCGGCGACCTCGACCTCCCGCCACGCATTGTCGTCGCGTGCCGCAAGCCGTAGCAGCAGGCCCGGGGTGAGCCGGAGCGTGATCAAAGGAACGGCGCCAGCCGCCGCTGCAGCGACTTCGCCGCTTTCCAGCACGGTGAGCGAAACGGTGAACGGCAAGACCTCGAAGCGGGCAGTCTTGCCGGCATGAGACAAGAGGGCCTCGCGCGCCCAGCTCGCGCCGCGGAGCAGGTGGTTGATGAAGGCGACGGCAGTGGGTTCAATCATGGGCAGAGCAGCAAGCTCCGGCGTGGCCGCCGCAATGCGGCGGCGCCGGCGTCAGAACTTGTATCCGCGATGCAGTGCAACGACTCCGGCGGCGAGATTAAAGTATTCGACTCGCTCGAGGCCGGCGTACTCCATCATCTGCTTCAATTGCTCCTGGTCCGGGTGCATCCGGATCGACTCGGCGAGGTAGCGGTAGGCCGCGGCGTCGTTTGCGACCAGTTGTCCAAGCCGTGGCAGCACGTTGAACGAGTAGGCGTCGTAGAGTGGCTTGAGCGGCTGCCAGACCCGGGAGAACTCCAGCACCAGCAGCCTTCCCCCGGGACGGAGCACGCGGCGCATTTCCGCGAGCGCGGCTTCCTTGTGGGTCATGTTGCGCAAACCGAATGCGACGCTCACGCAATCGAAGTACCCGGTCGTGAAGGGCAGCCCCTCGGCGTCGCACCGTACCGCGGGCACCACCAAGCCCGTGTCGAGCAAACGGTCGCGCCCGCGGCGGAGCATCGCGTCGCTGATGTCGGTGAGCACCACGTGGCCCCGGGAGCCGACGCGCTGCGCGAACAGCCGGGTGAGATCAGCCGTGCCGCCGGCCACATCGAGCACGCGTGAGCCCGGTGTCACTAGGGATTGGCTCACCGCGAAACGCTTCCAGAACCGGTGCAGCCCGAGCGACATGAAGTCGTTCATGAGATCGTAGCGGTCCGCGACCGATTCAAACACGTCGGCGACGCGGTGCGATTTCTCGTCCTCGCGAACGGTTTGGTAGCCGAAGTCGGTGGTCTTCATTGGAAATGGGGAATGGGAAAGGGGAAATGGATTGAGCGCGCCACGGGTCTGTCAGGTTTTCACCATTCCAAATTCCTGTTTCCTATTTACCCGGTAGAGGTTCGCGGCTCGCGCCGGCGTCCTCCATACGTTGCAAGTAATGCCGCCACATGTCGTCCTGACTGGTGCCGTACTCATAAAGAAGGTCCCAGGAGTAGATGCCGGTATCGTGACCGTCGGAGAACGTGAGCTGCACGGCGTAGTTGCCAACAGGCTCGACCTTGGTGATGGTGACGTCCTTCTTGCCCACCTGCAGCACTTCCTGGCCGGGCCCATGGCCGCGCACCTCGGCTGAGGGCGAGTAGACGCGCAGAAACTCGCACGGCAGCCTGAAGGTCTTGCTCTCGCTGTAGGCGATCTCCAGGATCCGCGAGGCTTGGTGCAGCTTGATCTCGGTCGGCTGCGGCACGCCTTTGTTCAAACCTGCCATTTGCCCTCCCCAGGGGCCCATGATACCCGACGCCTCATGCAACGAAAACTCTGATCCTAAACGGGTTTTCTTCCGGGGACGGGGTTGCCGTCACAATGCTGCAATGATTGTTTCATAATATTTGCCCAACACTTTTCGCGAACCCACTGATGGCGGCAACCATATTGGTAGTTGAGGACGAGCCCGCGATCCAGGAACTGGTCTTCTACAACCTGGAAATCGCCGGGCACCGCGCGCTGCCGCTGATGATGGACCAGGCGCGACGCATGCAGCGGCTCGTGGAAGACCTGCTTGCGCTGTCACAGCTGGAAAGCTCGCACAGCCCGCTGCGCGAAGAGCCGGTCAACGTGCCGGATCTTGTGCGCTCGCTGTATCACGACGCGTGCGCTCTCTCCGGTGGGCGGCACCGGCCTAGGCCTTGCGATCGTCAAGCATGTGCTCAGCCGGCACAAGGCCCATCTCGACATCGCGAGTGAGCCGGGACGTGGCAGCGCCTTCAGCGCGGTATTTCCAGCGGAGCGTTTGCTGGCCCCGCGCCGCCGGGATGCGGTAGCGCGCAGCGCCTGACTGTCGGCGAACGGTAAACGGTGAGCGGTGAACCGTGAGCGGTGCGTGGCTCTGTATTTCGACCTCGCGGCCCCGGTGTTCCTAAACCATCGTGGTCATCAGACGACCACGATGGTTCCGCGGTCGAAGTCGCTGCCTTTTTCGAGCAGGTTGAGCAGCTTGGCCACCTGCTTGCGATCCGAGTAGATCTCGACGAAGCGCCCGCTCTGGAACCAACCGGCCGGCAGTACGAGCGTTGCCGGTGTGGCTGGCGCCGGCACCTCCGGCAGCAAGAGTGCGCCCTCGTAGCGGCTGGTGCCCGCGAGATTGAAGTTCGACGGCCGCACCGAAATCGCCTGGGGCGTGCCCGGAAACAGGCGTACGCCGCAAAAGAGCTCGCCGTCTTCATCGACTCGCAGCCATTGCACCATCCCGACATGGAAATTGCGCCTACCGCTCCGGCGCACGGCAAGAAACTGGTTGTGCCTGATGCGTCCATGGCCGTTCGGCTCGCGCAGCATGCACATGAAGCCCGAGGCGCTGTGGTTGAGGATCTGCCACGGCTCGAGATCTTTGCTTTGCGTCGCCTCCTGCGCGTCGTGATCGACGCGTGGAACAAACCCGAACGATTCCATGTCGCGCCTTTCGCGCGCGGTGATTTCGCCCGGCTGGTGCACGTCGCGCATGCCGCCGATATTGGCATACGCCGCGGCAGGGCCGAAACAGACCTCTGCCGCCTCTTCGATGGCAGAGCGCTCCTCGGAGCGCGCGGTTCCTGCCCGGCACCATTGCACGTAGAGCAACATGACGAGGTTCTCGCAGCCGGGCTGACGGGCGTCATCACCCAGCCCGAGCTGACCCGGCGTCTGGCCCTGCTTGAGAAAGTTGATCGTTTGGCGCAGCGTCTTGGACAAATGTTCGAGATCGAGGTAACGCAAGTTCGGATTGGGCTCTAGATTGCCCGCGAAGACCACGCCGCCCGCGCCCGTCAGGTCGACCGCCAGCGAAGGGATCGGTCCGGTCGGCAGTGGCTGGGTTGCGAGACCGACCAGGGTCGACCACCGCTCGAGCCAGCGTGATACGAAAGCCATCTGCCGCACCGACAGCGAGAAGGGATTTGCAAGATGCGCGAGCAGGACCTGCACGTAATTCTCGGCGCAGCTGGAGTCGGGGTCATGGTGCGTGAAGCTGTCCTGCACGCGTATGCGCGCGAATCCGTGGCTCTCCGCGAACGCGTACATTTCGTGCAGCGAGCGCCACATCATGCCCGCCGGTTGCCGATAGACGCGGTAATAGTCGAGCATGATGCTGCCCAGCAGCCCCAAGCACCGCATCGTCACCAGCGCGGCGTGGGGCGCAATCGGAAGGTCGCCCTCGCGGTAGGCTCTCAAGCAGTGCTGATAGTTGTTGCTCATCTCCTGCCATAGCGCGATGACGTTGCTCCACACCGTCGTTTCGTTGGCGTCGAGCGGCAACGGCTTGCCGGCATAGCGCTTGGCAGACTCGGTCTGCACGAAGTGCGCGGGTTCCTTGAGCACCTCGAGGATTTTCAGCCGCTCGAGGGCGGGCAAGTTGGCAGCGTTGAGGCTGGCGAGCTGGCGCGTGAGCACCTGCTGCGTGAGCTGGATATTGGTGAGCGTGAGCTGCTCGACCCAGCTCTTGCAGCTCGTGCTGTCCTTGAATTCGAGCGGATATCCCGCAGAGGCGAGCGGCTGAATGGTCATCTCAGGCTTCCTTCGATGTCGTCGCGCGCTGGTCCAGATGATTCCCCCGGAGACGATGGCGTCGGCCCAGCGCCGATCACGCCGTGACAGTGCCTCCCTTCTCGACCGTAGGCAACAGCCCTCGGCTTGAAACGCACCGCTCCATTTGTCAAAGGCTAGCCGAAGCGCCCTGGATACGCCAGTGAACTAGATCACCCGGGGCGGAGGAAAACCACCGGAACCCCCGGAAGTAGTTCACATTTTCGGAAAGGTGCAGGTGCAAGCTTAGGATCAGCCGAGCCGTTGCGCAAGAGCGATCCGTAAGTCGGCAACGGGCTGGGCCCCACTGGCGGCAACCGGCGCTCGCAGCCGCGCGCCCCAGATCGGGTTTGGAAAATGCGGGTCGTCGCTGAAGCGCGGTATCACGTGCCAGTGCACATGGGGCGTGACATTGCCAAGGGACGCCAGGTTGAGCTTGTGCGGGTGCAGCATTTCCCGCAAAACCGCCTCCACTGCAAAAACGACGCGCATGAGGTGCGCACGGGCGTCCTCTGGCAGATCGGTCATCTCCTTGACGTGGGCGGTCCAGATCACTCGGCAAAAACCGCGATAGCCCGGCTCATCGACGTGGACCACGCGGCAGCTTGGGTCACGCCAGAGGAGCTCGCCACCAGCGTGATCGCACAGTTCACAGCTCATCACGAATGGCCGCTGATCGAGACCCCGGGAGCCGCTCGCGCCAGGCTAGGAGGCCGAAACCATATAGGTTGCGCGCTCGAAATTGGTGCCGCGATCGACGAGAGCCAGCAGCCGTATGCTCTGTGCCTTGTCGCCATGCAGTTCGATCACCCGGTTGGCGCGGTACCACGTCGGCGGCAACACGAGTGTTGCGGGTGATTTCAGCGTTGTGTCGGCCGGCAGCATCAAAGCACGCTCGATCCTCGCATCCGCCGGCTTTTCGGAAGCGGCTGCGACCATCTTGGCGGCCGCCGCTTGGGGAGCGCCCGGCAGCAACCGCAGCCCTATCCAGATTGCGCCGTCCTCATCGGCAATCAAGCGTTGCACGACGCCGAGGTGTGTGTTCTGGTCACCCGGCGCGCGAACGCCGAAGAGCTGGGCATGCGTGATGCCGGTTCCGGACTCCGCGTCGCGGCACAAGCCAAGCAAGCCCGACGCGCTCTGATTGACGATCATCCAGGTCTCTACGGCCCCGGCATGCTCAGACCACGATGTTCGTGCGCCGCGCTTTCCGTGCGGGTCACGGGCACCACCATCGCCCGGGTCGGCGGAAGTGCGTGCGCCCTGGCCCGCCAGGTGGAAATGGATCGAGGGGATGCTCGGAAAGATCATGACCTTGCGTTCGCCCCGCACGCGGCGGTCGATGCGTCCCGTGCCGGCCGCGCACCACTGGATATAGAGCAGCAGCAGAAAGTTTTCGCACGCGACGCGCGGCAAATCGCCCAAGCCGATTTCTGCCGGCGTTTGTCCGTGCCTCAGGGCGGCGACCAGCTCGCGGAGCATCTTGCTGAGCGGTTCCAGGCTGAGGTGGCGCACGCCGGCGGCGGGCAGGTCCCGTGCGAAGCCAACGCCTTCTCCCGCGGCAAGATTTACCGCGAGCGCCGGAACTGTGCTCTCCGGCAGCGGCTCGGCCGACAGGGCCACGAGCCTTTCCCACCGGTCGAGCCAGCGGTCGAGCAGCTGCATCTGGTGCAGCGTCAGCGCGTCCGGCTGGGCGAGCTGCGCAAGGAGCGTGTGGATATAGGCCGCGGTGCAGGTCGTCGTCGAATCACTGCGCCCGACCGCATCATGAACGCTCGTCATCGCCACGCCGGCATTCTCGGCAAAAACGTAGAGCCGGTGGAGCTGGCGCCACAATTCGCCGCTAACGGCGTGATAGACGCGGTTGTGCTCGCCGATCGCAAGCCCCGTGTAGCGCAGGGCTCGCTGGCAGATGAGGTGGGAGCGCGCGGCGATCTCGTCGGTACCGTTCGCTATGTCCATGATCAGGGATTCATACGCGGCGGCCATGTCGCACCACACGCCGACGACGCGTTCCCAGATCGCCCGGTCCCTGGCATCGAGCGGCACGGGACGCCCCCAGCAGATCTCACCGTAACTGCGCTGCACGTCCGCGACGGTCTCGCGCATGAGTTCGAGCAGGTCCAGCCTCACAGAAGGACTGAGCGCGGCGCGCGCGAGCTCTTGCACCTGCGTGGCAAACTCCGCGTGGCATTGAACGAGATCGCTCCGGGGGAGGCGCTCGAGCCAGGCCCCGAAACTTCTGGCATCGGAGAATTGCAGCGCTGCGCCGGCGGAGCCGACGACTTGAGCTTCTGCTGACATTGTACTCCCCTGGCGGATCCGGATCCCGCAGCATTGAATTATCTCAATGGCGCTTTCGGCACAGCAACGCCGGGGAGGGCGTGGCGCGTGACTTGCATCACGTCTCGCGCAATTTGACGTGCGGCTTGTGGCCTTTGTACTGGCTGGCCCTCGTTCGTCGCCAATTGGCGACGCCGGTCCGCCGCCGCTCGATGCGCACGAGACGCGGTCTCAAGAGGGGGAAGGTAGCCACCGATTGATGGTCGTGAATCGTGAAACGTGAATTCACCATTCACGTCAGGTCGCGGTGACAGCGATGACCCAATAACGGGCGAACTTGCCGAGCGCGATGAAGAGCGTCGCGAGTAGCAGATTGAAGCGCAACCAGCCGGCGGCGACGCACAGGGGATCCCCGATCACCGGCACCCAGGACAGAAGCAGCGCAGGACTGCCATATTTCTGCAGCACTGGCAGGCCCCGCAGCGATTGCCTTTGCGGGATGATGCGCCCGATAAGGTAGGAGGACAGTCCGCCCAGCGTATTACCAAGCGTTGCGACGCCGAGTGCGAGCCAGTATTGCGCGGGATGCAGCTTCAATACCGCGAAGAGCGCCACCTCGGAGCCGCCGGGCAACAGGGTCGCCGCGAGAAAACTCGACGTGAACAGCGCCCACAGGCTCGCGTCCTCGCTCATGGGCGGGGCGTGGCGGGAAAACTGGACGTGAGGGCGTCAGAGCGTGAGCGCGGGAGGGGATTCCCCTCGCCGTGAACCGTGGGCCTTTCCATCTCACGACCTCCCGATCTCCCGACTTCACGAGGTAATACCGGTCGCGATTGAGCAGTCACGAGTCATGCCTTCACCAGAGTGTCCTTGAGCACGTCGCGATTCGGTTCCAGGCCCAATCCGGGCTTGGCGGGGACCCTGACGATGTTGTTCTCGGGCCGCGGCGGGTTGATGAAGATCATTTCGCCCACCGCCTGCATGTCGAGATGGAACTCGACGCGCCAGCCGTTCATCAGGCCCGCCATGGTGTGGAGGTTGTGCAACGGCCAGCCGCCGCCGTTCGCGATCGGCAGGTTGAAGGCCTGCGCGAGGTGTCCGGCCTTTGCCGCCTCGGTGTAGCCGCCGCAATAACAGACGTTCGGCTGAAGGATGTCGACCGCCTGATGCAGGACGAGCTCGCGCAGACGCCAGCGGTGGCCTTCGTTCTGCCCGGCGGCAAGCGGGATGTTGGTGTGTTGGCGCAGATCCGCCATGGCGCGCGTGTCGTTCTGGTAGAGCGGCTCCTCGAACCAGGTGAGATGGCAATCCTCGACCGCGCGGCAAAGCTGACGCGCGTCCACCGGATTGAACTTGTAATTGGCGTCCATCATGAGCTCGATGTCGGGCCCTATCACCTGGCGCACGGCGCGCACGCGCCGCGCGTCCTCCTGCCATCCGCCTTTGTCCACTCCGACCACCATTTTCAGGCGCTGGTGCCCGTTCCCGATCTGGAGTTTTGCCGCCTCGATGAGCTGGTCGCGGTCATACTCGTGAAACCCGAAGGTGCAATAGGTCGGCGCCCAGTCGCGCGCGCCTCCGAGAAGCTGCGCCACGGTGCGACCCGTATGCTTGCCGTGGATATCCCAGAGTGCAATATCGAGCGCGGACAGCGCGCTCGAGATGACGCCGGTCATCGAGCGCTGGTTGAGCTGCCACCAGACCTTTTCGTGAATCGCCTCGGTTTCGCGCGGGTCCATGCCTTTCACGGCTGGCAGGAGCTCCTTTTCGAGCGCGGTGACGACTGCCAGCGGCAGAAAGCTGCCTCCGGTCAGGCCATGGCCCACGAGGCCGTTGTCGGTCTCGACCTCGCATAAGACGGCCTGGCGGTCGATCGGCTTCTTCAGCAAGGGCACGGTGACAGCGAATCGGTGCACGCTCGCCTTGATGGACTGGATCTTCATGGCTCCTCCTGCAAGTTGTGCCCGCGTGCGCTCGTGGCCGAGCGCCATGGCCAAGTGTGCGGGCAATCGGGATTAGATTGAGATTTCCAGACGCAGAACGACGTTTCGGGTGGATTATAGCGGCTTGCCGCGGCGGAAATTGCGCCGAAAGAGGCTTTCGCGCATAATTTCGCCCGTTCCGCGGGCGGCTGCCCGCGGCCCCGTCCCGCAACCTTTGTTCCTGCTGTCGCGGCCCGGATGCGGCTCGTTTCCGAGGACGGGCTACTGAAACTCACGCTTAACCTGGAAGAATTCATGGACTACGCCATTAAGTTCCACCCGACACCACATCTGCCGGTTGCCGAAAGCAACCAGTTTTTTCCGGTGGGGCGCATCTATTGTGTGGGGCGCAATTATGCCGAGCACGCGCGCGAAATGGGCCACGATCCCGAGCGCGAGCCGCCGTTCTTCTTCATGAAACCCGCAGATGCGATTGCGCCAAGCGGGGCAACGATACCTTTTCCGCAGGCCACTAAGGACCTGCATCATGAAATCGAGATGGTTGTTGCGATCGGCGAGGACGGTGCCGATATCCCCGTGGAAAAGGCCCTCGACCACGTCTACGGCTACGGCGTCGGCCTCGACATGACACGCCGCGATCTGCAGGGCGAAGCAAAGAAGATGGGCCGCCCGTGGGAAATGGGCAAGGCTTTCGACAACTCGGCGCCGTGCACGGCGCTGAAGACGGCGGCGATGGCGGGACATCCCGCCAAGGGCGCGATCTGGCTCAAGGTGAACGGCGCCGTGAAGCAGAAGGGCGATCTTTCGGAGATGATCTGGAACGTGCCCGAAATGATTTCCTGTCTATCCAAGCTCATCACCCTGCGTGCGGGCGACCTGATCATGTCCGGGACGCCGGCGGGCGTGGGCCCGGTCAAGCCGGGGGATAAGCTCGAGGGCCATGTCGATGGGGTGGGCGACCTGACAGTCACCTACGCCAAATAGTTTAGATCGGTGACCGGTGACCGGTGACCCGTGACCGATGACCCGTGACCCGTAAGCGCGAGGGTATGCTGTCGATTCACGATTGACCATTTACGATGAAACCGTATTCCAAGGAGGAGACAATGCAAAAACGCAAGCTGGGCAAGAACGGACCGGAAGTCTCGGCGGTTGGACTGGGCTGCATGGGCATGTCGATCAGCTATGGCGAGCCGAATGACGAGGAATCCATCGCCACCATCCACCGCGCCATCGACCTCGGCGTCAATCTGATCGTCACGTCGGACGCCTACGGTAACGGCGTCAACGAGGAGCTCGTCGCGAAGGCGATCAAGGGCAAGCGCGACAAGGTGCTGGTCGCCACCAAGTTCGGCAACCTCGCGCTCGCGGGGGGCGGCGGCGCCGGCGGCGCCCCGGCGCTCACCGGGGGCCATCCGGATCACGTGCCGCAAGCGTGCGAGAAGAGCCTCAAGCGGCTGGGCGTGGACGTGATCGACATCTACGGCCTGCATCGCGTGGACAAGACCGTGCCGATCGAGGACACGGTGGGCGCAATGAAGAAGCTCGTAGATCAGGGCAAGGTGCGCTATCTGCAGATCTGTGAGGCCGGGGCGCAGACCATCCGCCGCGCGCACAAGGTTCACCCCATGACGGCCGTTGAGACCGAGTATTCGCTCTGGAGCCGCGACGTGGAGAAAGAGATCCTGCCGGCGTGCCGCGAGCTGGGCATCGGTTACATGCCCTACTCGCCGCTCGGGCGCGGATTTCTCACGGCCACCATGAAGAGCCTCGATGCGCTGATCGCCGCGGACCGTCGGCGCGACCACCCGCGCTTCAGCGCAGAAAACATCGCGAAGAATGCCGCGCTCCTGGGGCCGCTCGAGAAAACCGCCGCGGCCAGGAAGTGCACACCGGCGCAAGTCGCGCTTGCCTGGTTGCTGGCGCAAGGCGAGGATGTCGTGCCGATACCCGGTACCAAGCGCCGCACCTATCTCGAGGAGAACTGCGCAGCGCTCGATGTCAAGCTGACGAAGGATGATCTGGAGCAGCTCGATAAGGCGTTCCCGCTCAACGTCGCCGCCGGCACGCGCTATCCCGAAAAACAACTGGCCGGCCTCGGGATTTGATGGATGACGCGTAAGTGGTGAGCCGTAAGCCGTGAGCCGCTTTGACGCCTGGGTCCGCCCAGTGTCATCATGACGGCGATGCCGCATTCATCCGCGCCCTCGGCCCCGCTCATCACCGAAGAGTATCGCGAGATGCAGCGCAAGCTGCACGAGAACCCGGAGTACGGGACCGCATCGGTCGCGTACGCCCCCATCGTCGCCGAAGTGATCAGCCGGTTGCAAACAGCGGAATTGCTCGATACGACGGAATTGCTCGATTACGGCGCCGGGAAGGGCCGACTGGGCGAGGCGTTACGCGAGCACATCAAGACGCCGCTAAAGATCCATCAGTACGACCCTGCCGTTCCGTTGTGGTCGAAGCCGCCGGAGCCATGCAGCCTGGTCGCGTGCATCGATGTGCTGGAACACATCGAGCCGAACTTGCTGGACAACGTTCTGGACGATCTGAAGCGGGTGACGCTCCAGTACGGTGTCTTTACGGTCCACACCCAGGCGGCCAAGAAGGTGCTGCTCGATGGCCGCAACGCCCACTTGATCCAGCAGCAGCCGCGATGGTGGCTGCCGAAATTCACCGAGCGCTTCGAGCTGGTGGTTTTCAATCGATTGCCCGAGGGTTTCTGGGTCCTGGTCGAGCGCACGCCATCGTAGAGTCGATGAATGCACGTGTGCGCTCGGTGCTTTTTCTCGGCAAGGCCAACGATGCTCATACCGGGAGGGCGATCGAATTCTGCCGGCTGAATTTCGCCGCGGTGAGCGCGCACGTCGGGAAATGGGGCGAGCCCCTGCCGAGCGGGGCGCGCGCGTGGACGGGGGATTGCATCATCAGCTATCTGGGCCGCTGGATTGTCCCGGGAGACCTCCTAAAACGGGGGGGGACCGCGATCAATTTTCATCCCGGCCCACCGGAGTATCCCGGCTACGGGTGCAACAACTTCGCCATCTACGACGATGCCCGGGAGTATGGCGTGACGTGTCACCATATGGCGCTTCGCGTGGACACCGGAGCGATCATCGATGTGAGACGCTTTCCGGTGTTCTCGTCGGATAACGCCGGCACGCTGCTCGCGAGAACCTACGACTACCAGCTCGCCTTGTTCTACGATATCGTGGCACGCATGATCCGCGGTGAACCGCTCCCGCTCTCCGGCGAGCGGTGGACCCGAGAGCCCTTCACCCGCAAGCAATTCAGTGAACTGGGGCGCATGACGGCGGATATGACTGAGCAGGAGGTCGCACGGCGGAAACGGGCGACGGCGGTGGGTGCGCTCAAGCCCGCGCCCTGATGCTGGGCGAATTTGCCGCAGATAAACGCAGATAAACGCAGATAAACGCCGATGGATTCGGATGAATGGGAAACGGTAAAAAGTAAATGGCACCACTGCTGAACCCGCCGCCGTGCTTCCACTATTTTTTATTTCCCATTCCCGATTTCCCTGCATTTGTCGGAGTCCGTCGGCGGCTGACGTCAAGGGAGTCTTGAGATGGCTTGTGTTCAACCGGGCGAGTGGCGTCGGCCGGCGCGACGGCAATCGGGCAGCACATGACCTTGCCACTTCAGAACAATCGCGGGCAAGAGACGCCGGCGCTCGCGATATTCGGCGGCGTCCCGGCGTTCGTGGAGCAACTGCACGTGGGGCGCCCCAACATCGGCAACCGCGAGCGTTTCCTGGCGCGGTTGAACGACATCCTCGACCGGCGCTGGCTGTCGAACCGCGGCGAGTACGTGATCGAGCTCGAACGCCGGATCTGCGATTTCATCGGGGTTCGCAACTGCGTTCTCGTGTGCAACGGAACGATCGGGCTCGAGCTCCTCATCCGGGCGCTGGGTCTGCGCGGCGAGGTCATCGTCCCGTCGTTTACCTTTGTCGCCACGGCGCACGCGTTGCAGTGGCAGGAAATTACGCCGGTATTCGCCGACATCGACCCGCACACGCATTGCCTGGACCCGCGCAGCGTCGAGTCCGCGATCACGCCGCGCACGACCGGCATCATCGGGGTGCATGTGTGGGGGCGGCCCTGCGCGATCGATGAGCTGACGGCGATCGCCGGGCGGCGCAACCTCAAGCTCATGTTCGACGCCGCGCACGCCTTTGCCTGTTCGAGCGGCGAGCGGATGATCGGCTCGTTCGGGGAGGCGGAGGTCTTGAGCTTTCATGCGACCAAGCTCATGAATACCTTCGAGGGCGGGGCGATTGTCACGGACGACGACGATCTGGCGGAAAAATTGCGGCTCATGCAGAACTTCGGCTTCAAAGGCTACGACCGGGTCGTCTATCTCGGCATCAACGGCAAGATGTCCGAGGTCGCCGCGGCCATGGGGCTGACGAACCTCGAAAACCTGCACGAGATGATCGCGTGCAACCGGGCGAACTACCGGGCCTACGAAGAGCATCTGGCGCGCATTCCCGGCGTGAGGCTCCTGGCCTACGACGAGCAGCATCGCTCGACCTACCAGTATGTGGTGACGACCGTGGGCGACGATTCAGCGCTGACGCGTGACGAGCTGGTGGACGTGCTGCACGCGGAAAACGTGATGGCGCGCCGTTATTTCCATCCCGGGGTGCACCGGATGGAACCCTACCGGTCCTGTTTTCCCGACGCGCATCTGCTGCTCCCTGCTACCGAGCGGGTGTGCCGCCAGGTGCTGGTGCTTCCCACCGGGACCGCGGTGAGCGCGCAGGATATCGCCCGCCTGTGCGAACTGATCAAGACTGCGCTGGCTAACGCCCCTGCCGTACGGAAGCGGCTGGTGGAGGCGAAGGCGTTAACATCCTAGCCAGTGAATGGTGAATGGGAAGGGCCGACCGGCGCCACACCCGAACGGTTCGTCCATCGCAATTCGCGATGCACGCCTACACCGCGTAATTATCTGAGAATCAATTGGATTTTTGAGCTCATCGGCGTCTATCGGCGGCCAAAAAGGACAAGGCAGAAGGGTCTGCCCGATTACAAGTATGGCTCGCCCCGTTCGGCGCGTTCCGCCATTTCCTGCTGAAATTCCGGCGGGCCGAAGGCGGCGACCGACTGCTGTTTCGTGTACGCCCCGTTCTCGATGATTTGCTCGGAATAGAGAAGCATCCGGTTGTTGTTCTCCGCGAACTGCTGGAGCCAGTTGAGCGCGCGCGGCGGGATCTTTCTTCCGACCGGAACGGCGATGTCGACCGGCAGACCGCGCCAGCTCGACTGATTGAAGAGCACGATCACCTTCGAATGGTTCGGCTTCATCCACTCCGGCAATGGGCTCCCGTCCATGCGCCAGCCACAAATGAAGTGCACACACGGATCGAGCGGCCGGTTGGCGTAGTCATCGCAGCCTGAGCCGGTGCTGTGCGGACAGGGTTTTCCCGGGTAGACCGGGACGCCGTCCACGCGAATCTGCAGCCAGCCGTCGCAGCAGCCGGTGCAGGGCTGGCATTCACGCGGAGGAGAAGGCTTCGCCAAAATCGTGACCGTTCAGGTGGACGAACGATTCTACAACCGGGCTTGAAGATCATCGCCGAGCTTGGCGAGGGCGGCACTCCAATCCCCGTCGGGCGATTGGCGATAGAGGGAAAATCCCGGGAACCAGGGTGATGACGCGCCCGCGGCCATCCAGCGCCATTCCGCCGGGCACGGCAGCAGAACGCGCGCCGTTCTGCCGGCAGCGGCGCGCAGATGCATATTGGTGTTGCTTACCCCGACATACTCGTCTGCGAGGGCA
>JAOTTL010000338.1:0-2138 GCA_029864385.1 Betaproteobacteria bacterium
GAGCCAGGCACAACGATCGCCAGCTTGATATTCGACGCGACCCGCTTGTCCTTGACCACCCCGGCCGCGGCACGCAGATCCTCGATGCGCGAGTTGGTGCAGGCGCCGATGAATACCTTGTCGGGCTTGATCTCGGTAATGGGCGTGTTGGGCCTGAGGTCCATGTACTTGAGCGCGCGCTCTATCCACTCCCGCTGCACGGGATCCTTCTCCTGCGCGGGATCGGGCACCTTCCCGTCGACGGTCGTCACCATCTGCGGGTTGGTACCCCAGGTGACCTGCGGCTGAATCCGGGCGGCATCGAGCGTGACCACCTTGTCGAAATTCGCATCGGGATCGCTCACGAGCGTGCGCCAGTGGGCAAGCGCCTTGTCCCACATGGCGCCCGCGGGCGCCATGGGACGCCCCTTCACGTACTCGATCGTCGTGTCGTCCACCGCGACCGTGCCGGCGCGCGCGCCGGCCTCGATCGACATGTTGCACACGGTCATGCGGCCTTCCATCGAGAGCGCGCGGATGGCGCTGCCGGCAAATTCGATCGTGTAGCCGGTGCCGCCCGCCGTGCCGATTTTCCCGATGATCGCGAGAATGATGTCTTTCGCCGTGACGCCGAGGCCGAGCGTTCCCTCCACCTCGATCTTCATGGTCTTCGTCTTTTTCATCACCAGACACTGGGTCGCGAGTACGTGCTCGACCTCGCTCGTGCCGATGCCGAACGCAAGACAACCGAAGGCGCCGTGCGTGCTCGTATGCGAGTCGCCGCACACCACCGTCATGCCCGGCAGTGTCGCGCCCTGCTCCGGCCCGATCACGTGCACGATGCCCTGCTGCCTGTCGAGAAACGGAAAATAGACCTTGGCGCCGAATTCCTTGATGTTCTTGTCGAGCGTCTCGACCTGCAGCCGCGACACTGCGTCGGCGATACCCGCGATACCTCTTTCCCAGTTGCGCGTCGGCGTGTTGTGGTCGGCGGTCGCAACGACTGAATCCACGCGCCACGGCTTGCGCCCCGCGAGCTTCAGTCCCTCGTAGGCCTGCGGACTGGTTACCTCGTGCACGAGATGCCGGTCGATATAGATGAGTGCAGTGCCGTCGGGCGCTTGGTGCACCAGGTGGCTGTCCCACAATTTGTCGTAGAGCGTACGGGCCGTCATTGGTCACGTAACTTCATAAAAACTTTGAATTATCACATATTCCTTTCCCGATCGGAACAGCCAGGGGCCGCAATCGCCGGATTCTGCCCGCCTGCCGCCGGGGGCCGGGCGCCGAGTCAGCGGTCGCGCTCGTCGAGCTTGAGTTTCCAAAGGACAATCAGCATCCCCAGTCCTGCGGCCCCCGCTGCGAGGCTGAAGGTCTGACCCGCGCCGAGCTGCTCCCATCCGTAGCCGCTGGCAAGGCTGCCCACGGTGCCGCCAACGCCGTAGGTCAGGCTACCGTAGATCGCCTGCCCGCGCGCCTGATGCCGACCCCGAAACAACCGGTGCACAATCCCTATCGCCGCTGCGTGGAAAGACCCGAACGTCGCTGCGTGCAATGTCTGCGCGAACAGCAAGAGCGCGAGACTGTCCGCACCCCAGCCGATCACGAGAAAGCGCACGACCGCGAGCGCAAAGCTCGCGATCAGGATCTGGCGCAAGGTGAACGCGCCATAGAGCCGGGGAAGCCAGAAGAAAATCCCGATCTCACACAGAACGCCGAGCGCCCACAGCCACCCCGTCATTCCCTTGCTGTAGCCATGGGACACGAGATGAATCGAATAAAACGAATAATACGGGCCGTGGGCCGCCACCATGAGCGCGCAGCCCGCAATCAACGCCATTACGGCAGGCCGCTTCAATATGTGGGAGATAGGCCCGGCCTCCGTATACGGCGGCCGATCGGTTTCCGGTATGGAGAGTCCGAGCGCTAGCGTCCCTGCGATCAGCACGAGCACGATCCACAGCAGCGCGGACACGTGAAAAAGGTCGAGGAGATAGCCGACCACAACAACGGCCACCATGTATCCGATCGACCCCCACAGCCGGATGCGCCCGTAGTCGCCCGTCCTCTCACCCAACCGGAGCAACGTAGTCGAATCAACCAGCGGTATCGCTGCGCTCAGGAAAAAGCTCAGCGCGAACGCAACGGCGCAGATCCAC
>JAOTTL010000339.1:0-2137 GCA_029864385.1 Betaproteobacteria bacterium
CTCCGCGGCGCGGTGCGCGCGAGCGACCTCGCGTGCCGCTACGGCGGCGAGGAATTCACGCTGGTCATGCCCGGCCTCGACGCCCCCAGCGCAGCGCAGAAGATGCGCTCGATTTGCGCCGTGATCCGGGAAAGTGTAATGAGCTACTGCGGCGCGCGTCTGACGTTCACCCTGTCGGCGGGCGTGGCCGAAATTCGGGCCGCCGGCGAGAGTCCGGAGGGGCTGCTGCGCGCCGCGGATGCCGCCCTCTACCGCGCAAAGCAGGCAGGCCGCAACCGGGTGTACGAGGCGGAAGCCAGATTGGATTCTTCATGATGGGATCACTGATTGGAAACAGCATCCGGTGGTCGGGTCCAGGCCGCGGTGCAGCCCCCCCGCCGCCACCCGGCCGCTATGGCGAAGACGCCGGGCGGGCGCAAGCGCCGGGCACCGGCATGCGCGTGTTCGTGGTCGAGGACGAGGCGCTGATCGCGATGGATTTGAGCGAGCGGCTCACGGCGCTTGGCTATGAGGTGTGCGGCACCGCCACGCGAGGCGAAACAGCATTACAGAGTATCGCCCAGGTGCGGCCGGACCTCGTGCTGATGGACATCAAACTTGCCGGGTCGATGGACGGGGTGGAGGTGGCGCAGCAGTTGCGCGAGCGCTACGACGTGCCGGTGGTGTTTCTGAGCGCGTTTGTCGACTCGCAACTGATCGCGCGCGCGACCAGAACCAACTGCTACGGCTACTTGGTGAAGCCTTTCGAGGAGCGCGAGTTGCACGCGACGCTGCAGGTGGCGCTGGAGCGATTTCGGGCTTTGCGCTGATCGAGATGGCGGCGGCGCTCGACGAGCTGGCCGAAATGAAGTCCTTTTCGTAGCCTATTGCGCATGATTTGCGTACTCCCTTGCACCATGCGTTGAACCGTCGCTTCGGAGAAGGGCAACCGGCGGCCATATTGGGTCGACGGACTAGATCGATCGGTCAGTCGACCGCCAACACCTCGAACCATTGCCCAGATTCATCCCGCCGGGCGCGCCAGACATTTACGAAGCTGGGCACTTCCCCTAGCTTTCTTTTCTCCATGAAGCCGATGGCGTCCGCCAAGCGTCGGTGGCTTCCGCGGACAACTAGCTCACTTCCGTCGAGCTTGATTTCGTCCACCACCAACCGCAGGTTGGCTTTGCCCAGGCCCGAGGTTGGGTTGGTGAAGCGCTCCAGCAGCGCCGCGCAGAACGCCTTCACGGTGTCCGCGTTCACCCGCCGCACCGCGAGCGCTTGGCGGTCTTTGAGTTTGGCCATCTCGGTGAGAAGATCGTTGCTTCAAACGGAACGCTCATGACCAGCCAAATCCGCCGCAAACCGAGCGTTCCCGCGCCTGCCCCGCAGCGCACGGCGGCCACGCACGCGAGCGGGGCGGATGAGTTTTCCTATCGTTGATCTCGTGCCAGTGCCCAGATTCATCCGGCCGGGCGCGCCAGTCATTTACGAAGCTGGGCACTTCACCCAGCTTTCTCTTCTCCATGAAAAGACAGGAATACCGAACCTGCCGCCGGCCATCTTCGCGGGGGCGTGGAGATGCGGTAATGCCACTCAGGACACTGAACGAGGGACGCTAACTGTGTGAACGAGCGGTTCTCGCCGCTATTCGAGTCGGCGTGACATTTCCGGGATATCCGGCAACCGCGCCCGCCTCGCATCCTGGGGGACCTTTTGAACCGGTGCGAGGAAAAGCTCGAGGACCGTGCACATACCGAGATGCATCTCGGCGTTGACCCGCATGCCAGGAACAGGGCGCTGCTGCTGGCCCTGGCACTCAAGATGGCCGCCGCTTAGAGAATCTCTTGCCAGAGAAAAGGTACACTCATCCCATGTACCGGCAACGCATTAGGGTTTAACAGTAGTCCCGGTGTGGCGGTCGATGCGACCGTCACGCGCGCAGGGTTATCATCGGTGCATGCCGCAGTTGCCATCCTCGGTGAATCGCGGGCTGATCGCGCTGGGCGGGGCGCTCATCGAGCGCCCAGCGAGTTGGCTGCGCGTGTTCCGCTTCGCTGGCGTCGCCCTGGTGACGGCGCTCAGCCCTTCCGCCTGGGACCCCGCCATGCGCCGTGCCACGGCGCAACAGATCCACTTCTCGGCCTGGCAGGCGCTG
>JAOTTL010000013.1:0-31706 GCA_029864385.1 Betaproteobacteria bacterium
AGATCTACATCATCGGCGGACGGTTGGGGGCGGCGTTCATCACCCGGGCGCAGAACACGGGTATCGTCGAGGAATACGATCCGGCCAAGGACCAGTGGGGTGCGCTGAAGGCGCCGATGCCATCCCCGCGCAGCGCCACGGCGTGGGGCACTTACGAAGGCAAGATCTATGTCGCCGGGGGAGAGGAACGCTTCGGTGCAGGAAATTGGCAAAGGACATTCCGCGCGGTCGAGGCCTTTAATCCGAAGACCAACAAGTGGTCAATGCTGCCCCCCATGCGCTACCCGCGTCACGGGCTGGCGGGTGATATCCTGGATGGAAAGTTCCATCTGGTGAGCGGTGACGTCGCGTCCGGCGGCGGCCCGGGAACGCAAGTCCATACCAACGCTCACGAGGTGCTTGACCTCACGGCGAAGTAGCGCTATTTCATCGGCGTTTGTCTGCGGCTAATGCTTCTTGATTTTGCTACGCGCTCTAAGAAGGTGTGCCCGGCGTTCCGAATTGCACCAGCGGCTCGGCCATCACCAGCAGGCTGATCACGGTAAAGATCACCATCAGCACGGTTAGCGGGACGGAAGCGAGCACCGCCTGGCGGGGCGCGTGGAACTCGCGCAGCGCGAGGCGGTGAGCGAGCCATATCGAAATGACGTGGCCAACGACAATTGAAACGATCGCCAAGTGCCAGGTAACGCGGGCGCTGATGATGCCGATATCCGGATAGAACTGGATCGTGCCGAAGAGATCCCATCCACGCCCGAGCGGGTCCGAGATGAGGGGAATGATCAGTTGGCCGTGAACCACCAGGTAGGAAAAATAATGTGCCACGGTGTACGCGATGGCGATCGGGACCAGCGTCAGGGCGAACAGGCGCGCAATCGCACCCGCCGGGCGATCGCGCACGAGTTGCGCCGTGGCAAAGCTAGACAGGAGGTAGGCGCCCAGGAACGACAGCCACACAGCGATCAAGCTGGCCGTGCCGAGGAAGTAACCCCGGTCATCGGCGAGCTGCGGCAGCCAGCCGATCGCGGCGTGCCGGAACAGTAGCAACGCCTGCGTGCCCAGCAAACCGTCGAACAGCACGGTCGCGAGCATGGCGATGACGAACGCTACCATCGCAAGCGACTCGACCGGCGACGCGATAAGCCCGGAGCCCGGCGCACGCAGCACGAGGCTGCGCGCGTCGGGACCGGCGCCGATCGCCGCAAACCGGCCGAGCGCGGAGAAGTAGAGCGAGAAAACATCCGCGTTCCGGCGCCAGGCAGCGCCGCCGAAACACACCATGCCGAGCAGCGTCACCGCGGACCAGGCGAGCGTCATGGCGGCGAGCCGGGACGGCATCACAGCGTGCGGATAAAGCACCTCGATCCAGACGAACAGCAGAAGCAGGAATACGGCAGGCCATGCGCCAAGCGACGCGGGGTAGGTAAAGCCGAGGGTGACACCGTTCGCGAGCCCCACGCGCCGCGCCGCCGCGTCCATCCCCTCGAACAGGGCGCGCCACGGATCGAGCGCCCGCCAGACATTGCCGATGCAGGCAACCACGAAGGACAAGCCCACCCACCAAATGATCCACACCAGAACCGGGGCCAGGTTCATTTCCGGATTGAGGGTGCCAAACAGGCCTGCGACGACGACTGTGCAAAGCAGGGTGACGGAAACGATCTGGAACGCGATGCGCAATGCAGGCAGCACAGGCCCGAGCGCAACGACTGAACCCTCTCTGCGCAGCTTTCCTGAATCGCCGCGCATGAACAGCGCGGCAACGACGAAGGACAGTGCAACCGCCACCGCTGCACCGACGACGAAATAGCCGAGCGGCACGGGCAGGTCGTAGCGCTCCCCG
Source organism: Betaproteobacteria bacterium (assembly GCA_029864385.1). GTDB lineage: Bacteria > Pseudomonadota > Gammaproteobacteria > Burkholderiales > SG8-41 > SG8-41. Next base: position 1,844 of record JAOTTL010000013.1, read on the forward strand.
AACGCATGCGCCCAGGCCGGGGAAGGCAGGCTCCAACATGCGGCAGCCCAGATTTGCCCGCTGCGGCAGCGACGCGACCCACGCGTCATTTGGGGCGCACTTCAAGGGTGGCGAGCGGCGAAGCGTGGTGCCCCTTTCGTTCCGCGCCGCCGGCGGGATGCCACTCAATGCGAAACCGGCCCGTGGCGCGGGCCTTGAAGCTGAGTTCCACGGAAATCCCGGGCGCGACCTTCGTATCGAGCCGGTAGGCGTGGAAGTGGATTTCTCCCGCGGCCTCGCTCCTGAACCGTAGCTGCACCAAATCGCCCTTCTCCACGCGCAGCACACGCGTCTGCGCATCAGCCGCGGCGCGCGGGATCGTCAACTCAAAGGTCTTCACCGAAGGCTCGGCCGCCACCGCGGTCGCGAGGAAGCAGTAGAGCACGGAGGCAAGCAGCGGGAAAAGGAGGACCCGGACTCGGGGCGGTGGTTCGATAGTACGCCGTCTATTTTTCATCGTGGATAGCCTAGCGTTTCAGTTGCGGGAACACAATAAAATACGCAGCATTTTCCCTGCAAGCAGCGCAGCAGCCTCGCGCGATCGCATATAATTATTCCCGCGTTCGCGACAGATGGGCCTTGCGCCCCCTGCTCAACGCGCATTTTTTGGTACTGACCCTCATCGGGTAATCGCGCCCCCTGCCAAGTGAGCAAGAACGTATTTTACGAGGAGGAGGGCGACCTCAAGGTCGGCGCTATCCTCGCCGACAACGAAACCTCACTCCAGGTCGAGGCCCCTCACGGGAAGCGCTCGAAGGTGAAGGCGTCGCACGTGTTGCTGCGTTTCGACGATGCGCGCCTCGGGGACTTCATGGGCGCGGCACGTCAGCTCGCCGAAAGCCTCGATGTGAATTTCCTCTGGGAATGCTGCGGAGACGCGGAGTTCTCGTACGAATCGCTGGCGCAGGAGTATTTCGGGCGTCGGCCCGGCCCGGCGGAAGCAGCCGCGCTGCTCATCAAGCTGCATGGCGCGCCGATGTACTTCTACAAGAAGGGCAGGGGGCGCTACCGGGCGGCGCCCCAGGATGCCTTGAAAGCGGCGCTTGCTTCGGTGGAGCGCAAGCGTCGCGAGGCAGAGAAGCGCGTCCAGTACGTGGCGCAACTGAAGCGCGCCGAGCTGCCCGCGGAGTTCGCGCCGCACTTGTCGAGCCTGCTCTACAAGCCCGAGAAGGCGAGCATCGAGTGGAAAGCGCTGGAAGAGGCGTGCGAGGTGCTCAAGCTGACGCCGGCCCGTCAGATCGAGCGCTGCGGCGGCATCCCGTCCACGCACGCCTACCATCTCGATCGTTTCCTGTTCGAGCACTTCCCGCGCGGGACCGCCTTTCCGGAGTTGCCGCCGTTGCCGGCAACGGCCGACCTGCCACCGGCGGGCGCCGAGGCGTTCAGCATCGATGACGCGAGCACGACTGAGATCGACGACGCGTTTTCGGTGAGCCCGCTTCCCAATGGCAATGTATCGGTGGGAATCCATATTGCCGCTCCGGCGGTTGGCATTACGCCGAGCTCGCCGATCGACGCCATCGCGCGCGAGCGTCTTTCGACCGTGTACTTTCCCGGCGCGAAGATCACCATGCTGCCTGAGGCGGTCGTGGAGCGGTTTTCGCTCACCGAGGATGGCGATCGGCCGGCGCTGTCGCTTTATCTGGAACTTGCCCCCGATGCGTCGGTGATCTCGGCGGCAACGCGTGTCGAACGGATCCCGGTTGCGGCCAATTTGAGGCACGCCGAGCTGGAGCGGGTGCTCGATGCGGACGCGCTCGCGGCAGGGCGCCTGGAACACCGCTACGGGAAGCAACTGGTCACGCTGTGGCGGCTCGCGAGCGCGCTGGAGCGGGCGCGGCGCAAGGACGAGCCCGAGCTCGAGATGCGACCCGAGTACAACTTCTACGTCGAGCATGACCGGGTGCGAATCGTGCGCCGCCAGCGGGGCACGCCGCTCGACAAAATCGTCTCGGAGTTGATGATTTACGCTAACAGTGCCTGGGGCCGGCAGCTGGCTGGAGCCGATGCTGCCGCGATCTACCGTGTGCAGGGCGCTGGCAAGGTGCGCATGAGCACCGTGCCGGCGGGCCACGAGGGGCTGGGCGTGGAAAGCTACGCCTGGGCGAGCTCGCCGCTGCGGCGCTACGTGGACCTGGTCAACCAGCGCCAGCTTCTCGCACTGACGCAGGGCGAGGCACTACCTTACCGGAGGAGCGATGAGGCGCTGCTCGCGGCGATGCGGGATTTCGAGTCCGCGTACGAAGCGTACGGTGAATTCCAGCGCAACATGGAGCGCTATTGGTCCCTGCGCTGGCTGATGCAGGAAGGCGTCGAAACCGTGTGCGCGATGGTCCTGCGCGAGAGCCTGGCGCGCTTCGAGGAGCTTCCTTTGGTGACGCGTGTGCCCTCGCTGCCCGCGCTCGCGCCCGGAACCCGCGTCGAGCTGGCCGTGTCCGGCATCGATCTGCTTGAGCTGACGCTCCGGTGCGAATACCGGCGACAGCTCCCGGAAGGTTAGCACCCGCTTATATCAAAGGCGATTTCGTGACTTTACTTTAATTTTATGCAATAACTCACGGTCTATAATGGATTTTCTGGCCAGTATGGCGCGCCTTCGGTAGAATGGATTCGATGGGCATGCTACCCGAGAGGAAGGTCATCGCGCTGCGGCGCCGGGCGAAGCACGGGCGGCACGCACCGTGGAGCGGCGCAGTCGCGAAGCTCGATGAGCGAGTCGCCGAGCTCGAGCGCCGCATGACGGCGTTTGATCGCCGTATCGCCGTCCTGGGTCGGCACGCGCGGATGCAGGTGTCGTTCGTGTTCTCCGTGCTCATCCATATCGTGATCATCTTCGGCGTCACCTTCACGATGACGGATCTTTCGCAGTTCAACCGCCTCGATCAGCCACTCGAGGTGACCCTCGTCAACAGCAAGAGCCAGAAGCCGCCGGTGAAGGCCGACGCGCTCGCGCAGGCAAATCTCGACGGCGGCGGCAATACTGATGAGAAAGTCCGCGCGGCAAGCCCGCTGCCGGTGCCGGCCGAGCACAAGCCCACGCCCGAAGTCACCATGGCGCAGAAGCGCGTCAAGAAACTCGAGCGCGAAGCGAAGCGGCTCATGACACGGGCGAAAAAGGCTCCGGCAGCGGTGCCGCTGCCACAGCCGCAGCCGCAACCGCGGGCGATCGAGGCGGAGGTGGCCCCGAACGCCGCCGACATCATGGCCCGCAGCCTCGAGATCGCGCGGCTCGAAGCGCGAATCTCGAAACGGTGGAACGCCTACCAACAGCGGCCGCGCCGCCGCTTCGTCGGCGCGCGCACGAAGGAATTCCGGTTCGCGCGCTATATCGAGGACTGGCGCCTGAAAATCGAGCGGATCGGTGAGTTGAATTATCCCCAGGCGGCCCGCGAGCGAAGGATCTACGGCAGCCTCGTCGTCACGGTCTCGATCAAGGCCGACGGCTCGCTCGAGGGCGTCGATATCAACCGTTCATCGGGCGAGAAAATCTTGGACCAGGCCGCCCTCCGCATTGTCCACCTCGCGGCGCCGTACGCCCCATTCTCCGCCGATATCGCTAAGGACACCGATGTCCTGAGCATCACGCGCACCTGGCTGTTCACGAGGGCGGATCAGTTCGTCTCCGAATGACGGCGATGGCGCATTCGCGGTTCAAAGTTCCAGGTTCCAGGTTCCAAGTTCAAAGCGAGGAACCTCGTATATCGAAGTCGTCCAATCTTGCTTGAACCTTGAACATGCCTGATAGGTACGCCGTCATCGGCAATCCCGTCGAACATAGCCTGTCGCCGGCAATACACCCGGAATTCGCGCGGGCGACAGGCCAGGATATCGTCTACGAAAAAATCCTCGCGCCGCTCGACGGCTTCCGTGACACGGCATTCAGGTTTCGCGATGAGGGCGGCAAGGGACTCAACGTAACACTCCCGTTCAAACACGAGGCCTGGCAGGTCGCAGGCCTGCGGAGCGGTTTCGCCCTGGCGGCCGGGGCGGTCAATACGCTCACCTTCCGTGGCAGCGAAATCATCGGCGACAACACGGACGGGATCGGGCTGGTACGCGACCTCGCGCGAAATCTGCAGGTGCCGTTGCGCGGCAAGCGCGTACTGCTGATGGGCGCGGGCGGGGCGAGCTACGGTGTGCTCGAGCCGCTGCTGCGCGAGCAACCCGAGCTCATGGTGATCGCAAACCGAACGTTGGTGAAGGCGATTGCATTGGTCGAGCACTTCGAGAAGTTTCAGCAGTTTGCCGCCCAGGGCCTTGCCGCGCGTTCCTATGAGGCGTTGGCGGGCTCGCAGTTCGACCTCGTCATCAATGCGACCTCGGCGAGCCTTGCGAACGCCATGCCGCCGCTTCCCACCGGCCTATTCGCGCCCGGCGCGATGGCCTACGACATGGTCTATGCGAAACGCACGCCGTTCATGGCGTTCGCGCAGGAGCAGGGCGCCCGCGTTTCGGACGGCCTTGGCATGCTGGTCGAGCAGGCCGCCGAATCGTTCTTCATCTGGCGCGGCGTTTACCCCGAAACGCAGGCGGTGATGGCGATGCTAAGGCGCGGCATGGGACGATGAAAACGGTCCGGCGCTGGTGCGGGTACACGATGTTGCTCGCGCTGGGCGCACTTGTGCTCGTGCAGCTCTGGTTCGCGGCGCAGGTCTGGTACTGGATCGACCATAACCCGCAGGGCACGGCGTTCATGCGCGCCCGGCTCGCGGCCTTGCGTGAGGACGATCCGAGGGCCAGGCTCACCCATAGGTGGGTCGCCTACCGCCGCATATCGGTACACCTCAAGCGCGCCGTCGTGGCAGCGGAAGACGCCAAGTTCATGAGCCACCGCGGGTTCGATTGGGACGAGATCCAGAAGGCGTTCGCGCGCAACGTGAGGGAGGGCGAGATCGTGCGGGGTGCCTCGACCATCACTCAGCAACTTGCGAAGAATCTCTTTCTTTCGGGCGAGCGCACCTGGTGGCGCAAGGCGCAGGAGGCCGTGATCACCGTCATGCTGGAAGCCCTGATGCGCAAGCGGCGTATTCTGGAGATTTACCTCAACGTGATCGAGTGGGGCGACAGCATCTTCGGTGTCGAGGCCGCGGCGCGCCACCACTTCGGGGAGTCCGCCGCGAGGCTCGACCCTGAGCAGGCGGCGAGGCTGGCGGCGATGGTCCCCAGCCCGCGCCGCTACCTGCCCGGCAGCTATACGCCCTATCTCGCGCGCCGCACGGCCACGATCCTCGCGCGCATGAACGCCGTGCGGGTGCCCTGAAGGTGCCTGGAACGGCCTGTCAGCTCCGTGTCAGCTGCGTTCGTTGGACTCACCCGTTGCGACTTCGCAATCGGGGAGGCGGGTTATGGAAAGAAGGCAGTTCCTGGCCGAGCTCAAACCGGGGACTCGCGTCGTTTCACGCGCCTTTCCCATGGGCGTATGGCAACCCGAACGCGCGGTCGAGGTCTCGGGCAACATTTTGTATCTACGGCGTATTCCGCCGCGCGCGGGCTTGTGGCCACGGGGGGTCGGGCCGATGAAACCGGCTGGCGTTGCGCCCGGGTAGCGCTCCCTACTTGACCTTGCCCCACGCCGGGAATAAATTCCGCAGGCCTGACGTTGTCGATTGACCGCGGCGCAAAGATCGCGGATCCAAAACCATCTCGAGGGGGATAAACCAGGGCACACGGGCTGCTGCGCCGTGTGCCGCGCACGGTGTCTCGCGTTTCTGCTTTCTGCAAGGAGTGGACATGATCAAGCTGACGGTCAATGGAAAAACATACGAGGTGGACGCCGACCCCAACACGCCGCTGCTTTGGGTTATTCGCGAGCAGATTGGACTGACTGGAACGAAATATGGCTGCGGCATTGCCCAGTGCGGCGCTTGCACGGTTCACATGGACGGCGCTGCCGTGCGCGCTTGCGCGATTCCCGCCAGCGCGGCCGTCGGCAAGAAGATCGCGACGATCGAAGGCCTTAGCGCGGGCAATGTTCTGCACAAGGTTCAGCAGGCATGGCTCGATCACGACGTCCCGCAATGCGGCTATTGTCAGGCGGGCATGATCATGGCCGTCGCGGCACTTCTGAAGGACAAGCCAAAGCCCACTGACACTGACATCGACGCGACCATCACCAATATCTGCCGCTGCGGCACGTTCCAGCAGGTGCGCGAAGCGATCCACGCGGCTGCCAAAGCCTGAGGGGGAACCATGACATCCATGCCGAAAATGAATCGCCGTTCCTTCATCATCAGCACCGCCGCCATCGGCGGCGGCCTCGCGCTCGGACTGCGGCTTCCCTTCGGTCCCGAGGTCGTTCGCGCAGCCGACGGCTCGCCAGAAGTCACCGCCTGGGTCGTGATCCGGCCCGACGACACCGTGGTCATACGCATCGCGCGCTCTGAAATGGGCCAGGGCACGCTCACCGGCCTCGCACAGCTCGTCGCGGAGGAGCTCGAGTGCGACTGGTCGAAGGTGACGACCGAATATCCGACGCCGGGCCAGAGCGTCGCGCGCAAGCGCGTGTGGGGTTCCTTCTCGACCGGGGGCAGCCGAGGCATTCGCGACTCGCATGACTACGTCCGCAAGGGTGGCGCGACCGCCCGCCTGATGCTGATCCAGGCCGCGGCCAACCAATGGAAGGTACCCGCGCCCGAGTGCAGCGCGTCGAAGAGCGTCATCACGCACAAGCCGTCGGGTCGCACCACGACCTATGGCAAGGTAACGGAAGCCGCGGCCCGGCTCGAGCCGCCGAAGGACGTGAAGCTGAAAGACCCGAAGGACTGGAAGATTGCGGGCAGGCCGGTGAAGCGGCTCGACACCCTGGACAAGCTGACCGGCAAGCAGGTCTACGGTTTCGACCTGAAGCTCCCCGGGATGGTCAATGCCGCGATCAGGGATTGCCCGGTCTTTGGCGGCAAGGTGAAGAGCTTCGACGCCGCCAAGGTGATGAGCATGAAGGGCGTGAAGAAGGTGGTCCAGGTCGGCGACTCCGCGGTGGCAGTGGTGGCCGACACCTGGTGGCACGCCAAGACCGCGCTCGATGCGCTGCCCATCGTCTGGGATGAGGGCCCGAATACCAAGGTGACGAGTGCCACGATCGCGGAAGTGCTGAAAGCGGGGCTCGTTGCCGAGCAGGCTTTCGTCGGCAAACGAGACGGCGACGCCAAAGCTGCGCTGGGAACCGCGGCGAAGAAGATTGAGGCGGTCTACTCCTATCCGTTCCAGAACCACGCGTGCATGGAGCCGATGAATGCGACGGCACTGTATACGCCCGACCGTTGCGAGGTATGGGTGCCGACGCAAAACGGCGAGGGATCGTTCGCGGCGCTCTTGGCGGCATCCGGCTTGCCGGCTGACAAGTGCGAGGTTTACAAGATAAACCTGGGCGGCGGTTTCGGCCGGCGCGGCGCGTTCCAGGATTACGTGACGCAGGCCGTGCAAATCGCGAAGCAGCTTCCGGGCACGCCGGTGAAGCTGCTCTGGTCGCGCGAAGAGGACATGACGCACGGCCGGTATCACCCGGTCATGCAGTGCAAGCTCACCGGCGGGCTCGATGCCAATAAGAACCTGACCGGGCTGCACATGCGGCTCTCCGGCCAGTCGATCCTCGCCAGCGTCCGTCCGCAAGTTCTGGAGAAACAGAAGGGGCGCGACCCGGCCGCGTTTATGGGCGTGGCCGAAAGCGGCGAGCATGCGTTCGGCTACACCATCTCTAACCTGCTGATCGATCACGCGATGCGCAACACGCATGTCCCGCCAGGATTCTGGCGCGGGGTCAATATCAACCAGAACTGCATCTTCATGGAATGCTTCATGGACGAGCTGGCGGATGCGGCTGGGCAGGATCCGCTGGAATTTCGGCGCAAGCTGATGGGCAAACACCCGCGGAATCTGGCCGTGCTGAACGCCGTGGCAGAGCGCGCCGGCTGGGGCAGGCCGGCACCCAAGGGTGTCTATCGCGGATTGGCGCAGATGAAAGCATTCAACAGCTACGTGGCGGCGTGCGCCGAGATTTCCGTCAGCGGCGGAAACAAGGTGAAGATACATCGCATCGTGTGCGCCACCGATCCGAGCTACGCGGTCAATCCTGCCCAGATCGAGCGGCAGATCGCGGGATCATTCGTCTATGGGCTATCGGCACTGTTTTACCAGGAGTGTACCGTCAAGGGCGGGCGCATCGAGCAGGAGAACTTTGACGCCTACAATTCGATGCGCATCGCGCAAATGCCGAAGGTCGAGGCGATCATCGTGCCAGGCGGCGGCACCGTCTGGGGTGGGGTTGGCGAGCCGACGATCTGCGTCGCCGCGCCGGCGGTGCTCAATGCGTTCTTCCGCGCGACCGGCAAGCGCATCCGCTCGGTCCCGCTCAAAAACCACGGTATCGAGCTGGTGTAAGCGGTTGGCGGGACTGCGCGCGATCCTTGGCACACTACTGGCCGCCGCCCTCATCGTGGTGATACCGGGCGTGGCTCAGGGAGAAACGGGCTCGCTCAAGGGCGCGGTTGTCGGTGACGCGATTCCATTGTCGCTCACGGGCACGGCGGGCGACGCCGCGCGCGGCCGGGCGCTGGTCCTTGATCGCCGCGTCGGCCTGTGCCTGCTCTGCCACAGCGGGCCGTTTCCGGAAGAGCGCTTTCAAGGCACGATCGGGCCGGACCTGAGGGGAATCGGCGCGCGGTTGTCGCAGGGCCAAATCCGGCTCAGAATCGTCGACCCGGGTCGGATCAATCCGGAAACGATCATGCCCGCGTATTTACAGAGCGAGGGGCTGACGCGCGTCGCGCCTGCTTTTCGCGGCAAACCGGTATTGAGTGCGGAGCAGATCGAGGACATCGTTGCATTCCTTGCCACGCTGCGGGACTGAAGCCGATGACGTCGCGCCGTGATTTTCTTGTTACTGCCGGCAACCTTGCCGGTGGTCTCGTTCTCGCATCCGCGGCGGGGGCCGCGCGTGCGACGCCCGCCGCCATGCAGGAGGCGATCCGCAAGGTGGTGGGCAGCGCGCAGATCCGCCGCGGCAGAGTAAAGCTCGAAGTGGCGCCGCTTATCGACAACGGCAATGTCGTGCCCCTCGCCGTCGCGGTGGAGAGCCCGATGACGCCGGCGGACCACGTTAAGGCGATCCACGTCTTCGCAGAAAAGAACCCGCTGCCAAACGTATTGAGCATCTATCTGGGCGCGCGCGCCGGGCGCGCGCGTGTCGTAACCCGCATACGCCTGGCCGACACGCAGACGGTGACGGCCATTGCCGAGCTCTCCGACGGGTCGTTCTGGACCGAGACGGCGGACGTTGTCGTCACGCTCTCCGCGTGCCTCGAGGAGGTTGTCTAGATGGCGCGTGCAGTGGTCAAGTTACCGTCAACAATAAGGCGCGGCGAAGTCATCGAGATCAGGACCCTGGTCCAGCACACCATGGAAACGGGGTTTCGCCGTACCCAATTCGGTGAAGTGATTCCCCGAAATATCGTCAGGTCGTTCGTTTGCGCTTACAACGGCGAGGAGGTCTTCCGTGCAGAGCTTCATCCTGCCATTGCCGCCAACCCCTTGCTCACGTTCACGACGATGGCGATTGATAGCGGCACGATCACGTTTACATGGACCGGCGACAACGGTTTTTCCGTGACCGAGTCGGCCACGATCGTAGTGGTGTGAGTGCTCGCGGCGGCGGGCGGCCGCGCCACGTACTGGCGGCTGCCTGCGTCTTCCTCGTGTTGGTGCAGGCTGCCCCGGGCGCCGAGATCCCGCTCGAGGCGCGCCGTTCGGGCTATGAATTCATGAGCCGCGCGACGCGCGCGATGCAGGATGACGACGCCACCAATCCGGGCGTGTTCTGGCTGCTTGATGGCGAGGCGTTGTGGAACCGCAAGACCGGCGCGACCGGCCGTGCGTGTGCCGACTGTCACGGCGACGCCCGCGCGAGCATGAAGGGCGTTGCGGCACGGCATCCGGCGTGGGATGCGGCGCGCCGCCGGCCCGTTGACCTCGAACAGCGCATCAACGCCTGTCGCACCGAGCGGCAGAAGGCTGCGCCGCTTGAGTACGAAAGCAGGGATTTGCTCGCGCTCACCGCCTATATTGCGCGCCAGTCGCGCGGGATGCCTATCACTATTGCATTCAACGAGCGCATGAAGCCGTTCCTGAACGCTGGCCGCGCCACATTCACGCGCCGTCAGGGGCAGTTGAACCTTGCCTGCTCACAGTGCCACGATGACCACTGGGGCAGGAAGCTTGCCGGAAACGCCATCCCTCAGGCCCATCCGACCGGATACCCCCTCTACCGTCTCGAGTGGCAGGGTATCGGTTCCTTGCAGCGCCGGCTGCGCAACTGCATGATCGGCATACGTGCGGAGCCCTATTCGTACGGCGCCCAGGAATTCGTCGAACTCGAGCTCTACCTGATGTGGCGAGCGCGGGGAATGAAGCTCGAGACGCCGGCGGTGCGGCCATAACGGGATCCGGCAGAGTCTGGCTGGACTTATCGGTTTACGAAAGCGCCTTCGAGACCGCGGAACCGGCCACAGTCTGGCCGGACTCGCGCCCAGTCTTGAAGGGCGGTAGCTTGGCGCGCCGCCGTTGATCGGCCGTCAGGCGGCGGGCGTGGAAGCGGGTTCGCCCTTGAGCCAGGTTACCCGCACGCGGTCGTAGTCCTCGCCGCGCTCAAGCAGCTCCTCGAGGCGCACATAGGGCGGAGGATCGCCCATCAAGACTTCGTAGATGATACCGGGGTTGAATGTTTCGCGTTTCAGCAGGATCTCATGGCTCGTGTTGGCGACCGCGCTCTCATTAAGAATGAGCGCGTTCACGAACGTGAACTCGAAGGAACCGGAGGAGGTCTGCCAGTTCTCGGCCTTCTCCGCACCCTCGCCGATACCCCTCAAATAAACGGACAACGGTTTCTTGGAGACGATCTCGATCTCCGTATGCATATGATCCTGCTCGTCACGCCGCATGCGGCGGATCACACTCAGCCACCACGATTTCATGCCGGGCGGAACGACGGCGCAGAGCGCGCCGATTTTCGCCCACGCCTCGTGCTGGCGCGGAACGTCGGCCCCTATGCTCCAGGCCGTAGCATCGCGCTCCTGCCATTCGTCGATCTGCGCCGTGATTTCGTGCGCCTGCAGCGCGATGCCGGTGCGCTGCTTGACGCGCATGCGCATATCGTCGCTCATCTCACCCATGCCGCTGAACTCGATGCGGGTGATAAGCTCGGAGGCCGCCGAGAAGCCGTGTGAGACTTTTATTTTAGCGTCGATCTTGACGCGCGGGGTCTGGGGCTCGGGTTGCCCGTCACCCCAATAGCGTAGCAGGCGCTTGAGCACGACCAGTTTCTCCCCGACGGAGAAGTCATTGCCAAACCGCTTCTCCGGCTCCACCGGGTTTGCGGTGTGGCGCTCGATGATTTCCCGCATCTCCCCACCGGACCGGCCGACACCGAAGTAGCGCAGGGTCGGGCTCTCCTTCGCGTCCGGTGTGTGGCGCGATGGCCGCCCCGGGTGTGCGAGGTCAAAACAAAACGGGCAGCCTTTCTCCGGCGTCGCATGGAGGGCAAAGCCGGCCGCCATCCGTGCGACGACCCGCGCCGAGAGCTCGAGCTCGCCCAGTGACTGAGAATTCGGTGCGGCAACGTCCATCATGAGCAGTCGCAGAAATTCCTGGCGCACGTTGGTCGGCAGCAAATCGGTCGGATACGCCTTGATGATTTCCCCGACGTAGTGTTCGTTCTCGGCGTCGGCGTACAGCGCCGCGAGCTCCTCCCAGACGCGCGGTCTGACGGGCAGATACCGCATCTGCAGCATCTTGCCTTCGGCGGCGAGCGCACGGAGCGTGCGGGCGATGAGCAGGTGGTGTTCAGGATGCGCCGGCGCGTCCGGCTTCCTGGCCTGGGCGATCTCCTGCAGGCACAACCGATAGGCAGCGGAGACGCTCCTCGAGAAATCGGTCAGTTGCTGCCAGAGTGCGCGCCGTTCGAACTCCTTGAGCGTGGTACTGCGCATGAAGAGATTGAGAGCAGCGCCTGCCAGCGGCTGCCCCGTCTCATCGACGAGCTTCAGCACGCCGATCCGATCCGCGAGGGGGAAATCCGGCGTCGCGGTGATCCCTTCGAGGTAAGAGGAGATTTCTTCGAGGGCCTTGCTGTCGTCCGCCGACACGCCGCCAAGGAGTCTCCGTGCCTCCTCGACGTTGTACATCGGGTGGTCAGCCTTCTTGCCGAGACTGCTTAACCACTGGAGCATGGCAAGCCCTCTTTCTGAAACGCTGGCCGCGGCCCGCCGGCGCGGCGTCCCTCAACGAATGCTATACCGTAAGGGCGTGAAAAGGGCAGCAAGCGATGTCACGGGCGTGGCCGTTAACGGCGGACTATTTTCGTGACCTACTCCACAGCCTTGGTCGCCATCGCGGCGAGTGCCTTTCCCATTCCGGCGAGGGGCTTCTCGGCGCCCTCGATGCCATGGCGCGCCTTCAGCCACGCCGGCGAGTTATACGCCAGCCAAACATTGCCGTTCCCGTCTTCCCAACAGAGAGCCTTGAGCGGCAGGTCAATGCCGGCCGTCGGCGCCGCCGCCATGATCGGGGTCCCGCCTTTGGGGTTGCCGAAAATAAGCAGTTGGGTCGGGCGCAGCTTGAGACCCGCCTTCGCCGCCGCGCCGGCATGGTTAACGCGGGCGACGATGGTAAATCCGCGCTCCTTGGCTGCGGCTTCGAAGCGGTCCATTGTTGCCTGTACCGAATGCTTGCTTGCCTTGGTCACGATGCCGTTGTCGGCTGCTTGCGCCGCGGCGGGTGCGCAGAGAACCAGCAATGCGAGTGCGAGTGCGGCACTTTTCATGATTTCCCTCCTGAAAAAACGTATTGTATTGCCTACCTGCCCCTGGTGAACCGTCTCCGGCCACCGGTCAGTGGCGCTTGGGCATGTATAGGTCCGTGATTGAGCCTTCAGCGATTTCAGCGGCGAAGAAGACCGTCTCGGAAAGCGTCGGATGTGGATGAACAGTGAGCCCGATATCGGAGGCATCCGCACCCATTTCGAGCGCAAGGACTGTTTCGGCAATGAGCTCCCCCGCGTTGACGCCGACCATCGCCGCGCCGAGGAGGCGCCGCGTGTTCTTGTCGAAGATAAGCTTGGTCATGCCCTCATCGCGGCCCATCGCGAGCGCGCGCCCGCTCGCGGCCCAGGGGAATACCGCCTTCTCGAATGCCACTCCCTGCGCCTGGCACTGCGTCTCGGTGAGACCCATCCAGGCTACCTCGGGGTCGGTGTACGCCACCGACGGAATCGTGCGCGCGTCGAAGAAGGCCTTGTGTCCTGCAATGACCTCCGCCGCGGTCTTGCCTTCGTGGGTCGCCTTGTGCGCGAGCATTGGCTCGCCGCAGATGTCGCCGATCGCGTAGATGTGCGGCACGTTGGTGCGAAGCTGCTTGTCGACCGGGATATAGCCGCGCTCATCGACGTTGACGCCTGCGGCCTGCGCGTTGATCTCGCGCCCGTTCGGCCGGCGACCTGCTGCCATCAGCACGTAATCGAACACCTCGGGCGCCGGCGTGCTGCCGCCTTCGAAGGTAACCTTCAGCCCGTCCTTCTGCGGCTCGATGCGCGCGACCCTGGTCTTGAGCAGAATCTTCTCGTAACGTTTCTCGATTCGTTTCGCGAGCGGCCGAACGACGTCTTTGTCCACGCCCGGGATGAGCGAGTCCAGCATCTCGACCACCGTGATCTTCGCCCCCAGCGCATCGTAGACCGTCGCCATTTCGAGCCCGATGATGCCGCCGCCGATCACCAGGAGCCGCTTCGGGACCGCGGGGATCTCGAGCGCACCGGTCGAGTCGATGATGCGTTTGTCCTGATATGGAAAACCGGGGATCTTCGCGACGCTGGAACCGGCAGCGATGATGCAGTGGTCGAATGAAATCGTCTTGGCACCCTGCGGCGTTTCGACTTTGAGCGTATGCGCGCTCGCAAACTGGCCTTTGCCCTGCACGACGTCGACCTTACGTTGCTTTGCGAGACCGGAGAGGCCCTTCGTCAGCCGGCCGACCACGCGCGTCTTCCAGGTGCGCAGCTTCTCCAGGCTTACGTTGGGCTTGCCGAACTCGATGCCCGCGTGCGCGACCTCCTCAGCCTCGGTCAGCACTTTGGCAATGTGCAGGAGCGCCTTCGAGGGGATGCAGCCCACGTTGAGGCATACGCCGCCGAGTGCCGGATAGCGCTCGACCAGCACAACTTTCTTGCCGAGGTCGGCGGCGCGGAACGCCGCCGTATAGCCGCCGGGACCGGCGCCCAGGACGAGCACTTCGGCGTGGAGGTCACCCTTGGGGCCGGCAAATCCCCCCGCTTCGCTGCCCCCCTTTGCTAAAGGGGGGCTGGATGGGGTTGCGCTGTCCCCCTTTGACAAAGATGGGGTGGGGGACGCCGCATCTCCCCCCTTTGACAAAGGGGGGGTGGGGGACGCCGCATCTCCCCCCTTTGACAAAGGGGGGGTGGGGGGGATTTCGAGCGTAAGAATCGCGGACCCTTGCGATACTGTGTCGCCAATCTTGAGTTTCAGCTCCTGCACGATGCCGGCCGCCGGCGCCGGCACTTCGATCGTTGCCTTGTCCGACTCGAGCGTGACGAGCGAGTCCTCCTTCTTGACGCTGTCACCGGGTTTGACGAGCACCTCGATCACCGGGACGTTCTTGAAGTCGCCGATGTCCGGAACCTTCACTTCGATGACGTTGCTCATGGACGAACCATTTAAGCCACAGAGAGCACGGACGATTTAGGTTCTGATCTGGCCATCGCCGAAGACGACCCACTTGAGCGACGTCAGGCCCTCCAGCCCGACCGGGCCACGCGCATGCAGCTTGTCGGTGGAGATGCCGACTTCCGCGCCGAGTCCGTACTCATAGCCGTCGGCGAAACGAGTCGAGGCGTTCACCATCACCGAGCTCGAGTCCACCTCGCGCAGGAAACGCTGCGCGCGCGCGCCGTCTTCCGTGATGATCGCGTCAGTATGCTGTGAGCCGTAAGTCGCGACATGCTCGATCGCCTCGTCGAGATCCCTCACCACCCGTACTGCGAGAATCGGGCCGAGGTACTCGGTGTACCAGTCCTCCTCCGTCGCCGGCTTCATCTGGGGAACGATGCGGCGGGCCGCTTCGTCGCCGCGCAGCTCGATGCCCTTTTCGAGATAGATCTTGCACAGCGGGGGCAGCACCTTCCCGGCAATACCCTGCGCCACGAGCAGCGTTTCCATCGTGTTGCAGGTGCCGAGTCGCTGGGTCTTCGCATTGTCCGCCACCCGGATAGCTTTCCCGAGTTCGGCGCGGTCGTCGATGTAGGTATGGCAGACACCGTGCAAGTGCTTGATCATGGGTATGCGCGAGTCGCGCATCAACCGCTCGATGAGGCTCTTGCCGCCGCGTGGCACCACGACGTCCACGTATTCCTGCATGGTGATGAGCTCGCCGACTGCCGCGCGGTCGGTGGTCTCGATCACCTGCACGACAGTCTCCGGCAGGCCCGCAGTGGCCAGCCCGGCATGCACGCACGCAGCGATGGCCTGGTTGGAATGAATCGCTTCCGAGCCGCCGCGCAGGATCGCGGCGTTGCCGGACTTCACGCATAGCCCCGCGGCGTCCGCCGTCACGTTCGGCCGCGACTCGTAGATGATGGCCACAACTCCAAGAGGCACCCGCATCTGCCCCACCTTGATGCCGGAGGGCCGCTCCCGTAGCGAGATGATCTCCCCGACCGGGTCTGCGAGCGCTGCAATCTGGCGCAAACCGTCGGCCATGGCGGCTATGACCTTCGGGCTGAGTGTCAGGCGGTCGATCATGGCCGCATCGAGCTTTTGCCGCCGGGCCTCCGACAGGTCGCGCGCGTTCGCCTCGAGCAGGCGCTGCGCGTCGCGCTCGATCGCCGCTGCCATCTCAGTGAGGGCACGGTTCTTGGTGGCAGTGTCCGCCTTGGCGATCACGCGTGCTGCTATACGCGCCTGCCGGCCGACGCCGTGAATGTAGGTCTGGACATCCATATCAGAACCCCGCTGCGCAGCGGGTCAGAACAGGGCCGGCTGGCTTCGTTCCGCAGCCTGCGAGGCTGCGGGCATTTTACCCCGTTTCTGCGGAGGTCTGGCGGGCGCGCTGATCGCGAAACGCAGCGCGAGTTGAAGCAGTTCGTCCCACACGTCGCCGCGGATCAGCCCCTTCACCATACGGTCTGCGCGCGCAGCATGCAGGAGCGCCGCCTCGACCTGGTCGCGCGTGAAGCGCCGGTGGTGCCGTTGCATCAGCTGCTGATGAGCATTGCCCCAGACCCTGGCATCGCGCCACAGTTGCGGCGGCGTTCGCCCGGCGCCCACGCCCTCGAGCACGCGCCCGATGGCGCGTATTTCCTCGGCGATCGCCCACAGCACGAGTGGCGGCGCAACGCCCTCGCCGCGCAATCCGTCGAGCATCCGCGCGAGATGCAGCACGTCGCCTTCGAGGAGGGCTTCCCCGAGGTTAAAGACGTCGTAGCGCGCGACATCGATCACCGCCTCGCGGGCTTGCTCATAGGCGATCTTTCCCGCGGGGAACAGCAGGGCAAGTTTCTGGATTTCCTGATGGGCTGCGAGCAGATTGCCCTCAACCCGGTCGGCGATGAACTCGAGCGTTTCCCTGTCGGCTTCCTGCTTCTGGGCTCCGAGTCTGCCCGCGAGCCAGTCGGGAAGCGCCTTGCGCGTGACGGCCTTTGCCTCGATTACCACACCCGCGCGGTCGAGCGCCTCGAACCAGCCCGCCTTCTGTGCCCGCCAGTCGAGGCCGGGCAGGCACACCAGCGTCACAGTGTCGGGTGGCGGCCTTTCGCAGTAGCGCTGGATCGCCTCGCCGCCCGCGGAGCCGGGCTTGCCGGTCGGGATGCGCAGCTCGAGCAGCTTGCGCGCGGCAAACAGCGACTGCACACTCCCGGAAAAGGCGAGCTCATTCCACTTGAATCCGGAATCGGCGCTGAGAACGGCGCGCTCGCTATAGCCCTCGCCACGGGCGCGCGCGCGAATACGGTCCATCGCCTCGAGCGCGAGCAGCGTCTCATCGCCGAAGACCGTGTAGAGCGGTCTCAGCTCGTGGCCAAGGTGCTGCTGCAGCTGCTCAGTCGAGACGCGCATTTACCGGTGAATGGTAAAGGGTATGTGGCGAATCGTAAACATCCCGGGCGGCGCAACGGGTGCGCACATCGACATTCTCGAATCACCGATCACCATTCACGGTCGCTAGGACTGCAGCTTCGTGGCCTGTAGCCGGCGCAGGAGCTGCTGCACCGCGTCGCTGCGCATGCCGCGGTAGAGATGGGCCTCCTCGTGCCCCTTCGCTAACTCCTGCTGATCATTGAATGTAACAGCCTGCCGCAGCACGATCTCGCTGCTCGGAATGTGCTCGCGGTTCATCTTGTCGGTCAGGCGGAACGAAACCCGGTAGCGCAGCAGGAACTCACTGACGCGCCCGCCGCCGGTCAACGAGAGGATCGTCTTTTCCTGCAGCTCGTTGAGAATTTGAAGCACCACTTCCGCCTCCTCAGGGCTCTCAGTGACACGCGTGCTGGTCCCGGCTTCGATGGCGCGCTTGAGCTGAAGCGCGAACGGCGACGTCGAGGATGCCTGCAGGTACAGCGTCTTGAAGGGCAGCTGCCCGGTGCCGCGGAGCTGGAAGCCACATGCTGAAAGCAGCAGGGCTGCTGTCAGCATAACGATGAGCGATGAGCGATGAACGATGAAAGACGAGGTCGAAGTTCGCATGGCTCTGATTTTACCGCCGACGGATGAACTCGTTAATAGGCATCTTCACTCCGGCCGCAGCGAACCCAGCAAAGGGCGCTTTTCGTTCATGGTTCATCGTTCCGCGTTCATCGATCAGACGACGACGTTGACCAGTCGTCCCGGCACCACGATGACTTTCTTCACGGGCTGGCCGCTGACAAACCTTTGCACTGCCGGGTCGGCGAGCACGATCTCCTCGATCGCCTTGCGGTCGGCATCGCGCGGCACGCGCACGTCGCCGCGCTTCTTGCCGTTGACTTGCACAACGAGCTCGATCTCCTCCTCGATGAGCGCTTCGGGCTCATGCTCGGGCCACCGCTCCTCTACGATGTCGGCGCCGAATTGCAGCTCCCTCCACAGATGGTGCGAGATGTGCGGCGCGATCGGGTAAAGCAGCCGCAGCAGGATGCTCGAACCTTCGGCCATGGTCGCCGTTATAGCAACACTGGCATGCAGGACATCATAACGGTCATCAGTTTGCATCGCGCCCGGAGCGCGTTCGAGCGCATTTAGGATCTTCATGCAGGCGGAGGCGACGGTGTTGAATTGATGTCGGCCGATATCGTAGTTGGCCTGTTTCACTATCGCATGTATTTCTTTGCGCCAAGCTTTTCGATCTGGCGGAACTTTAGCCCAATCAATAGAAAACGATTTGACATGCTCCCGGCCCACCGTTATTTCGCTTTCGTGCTCGAAAGCGAAATTCCACAGCCGCCGCAGGAACCGGGCCGCGCCTTCCACGCCGGCGTCGCTCCACACGAGCGTGTCCTCCGGGGGGGAGGCGAACATCATGAAGAAGCGCGCGATGTCGGCGCCGTAGTGGTCAATCAACTCCTGCGGGTCGACGCCGTTGTTCTTCGACTTGGACATCGTGCCGATCCCGCCGGACTCGACCGGCTTGCCGTCGGCCCTGAGCGTGACGGTCCGGTTGCCCGAGTTATCGGTCGACCACTCGATGTCGGCGGGGTTGTAATAAACAATGCGCCCCGACTCGCCTTTCCGGAAGTAGATTTCGTTGAGAACCATGCCTTGCGTCAGGAGATTCCGGAACGGCTCGTCGAGCTTCACGAGCCCGAGGTCGCGCATCACCTTGGTCCAGAAGCGCGAGTAGAGTAGATGCAGGATGGCGTGCTCGATGCCGCCGATATACTGGTCCACCGGCAGCCAGTAGGCGACACGCTGGTCAACCATCTGCGCCGTATTGTCGGGGCACGCGTAGCGCAGGTAGTACCACGACGAATCGACGAAAGTATCCATCGTGTCGGTCTCGCGCCGCGCGGACTGACCGCACCGCGGACACTTGCAGTCGACAAACGCGGTGTGTTTGTTGAGCGGGTTGCCGGAGCCGTCGGGCACACAGTCCTCGGGCAGCACCACCGGGAGCTCGTGATCGGGCACCGGCACATCGCCGCATTCCGGGCAGTGAATGATCGGGATCGGCGTGCCCCAGTAACGCTGGCGCGAGATTCCCCAGTCGCGCAGGCGGTAGAGCACCTGCTTTTCTCCAGCCCCCTTCGCCGCGAGGTCAGCGGCAATTGCGTCCACTGCCTGCTCGTAGGCGAGGCCGTCGTAGCGGCCCGAGTTCACGCAAACGCCGCTCTCTTTGTCGGCGTACCACTCCTGCCAGGCGTCGGTGCTGAATGCGTTTCCCGGCACCTCGATGACCTGCGGAATCGGCAGCTCGTACTTCTTGGCGAAGTGAAAATCGCGCTCGTCGTGGGCCGGCACCCCCATGACCGCGCCTTCCCCGTAGCCCATCAGTACGTAGTTGCCGATCCACACCTCGAGCTTCTCGCCGGTGAGCGGGTGGGTGACGCAAAAGCCAGTCGGCACGCCCTTCTTTTCCATTGTCGCGAGGTCTGCCTCCATCACGGAGCCGCGCTTGCACTCCTCGACGAATGGTTGCAGCGCGGGCCGGGAGGCGGCGAGCATTTCGGCCAGAGGGTGCTCGGCGGCGATCGCGACGAACGTCACGCCCATGATCGTGTCGGCGCGGGTGGTGAAGACCTTGAGCTGTCCCTGAGTTGGGTAACGGCCGCCCTGAGGCCGGTGCGCGGCGGCGGGAATCTGGCCGTCCTTCCAGCTTGTCGGGTCGGACCAGTCGTACGAAAACCCGAAATTGACGCCGTAGCTCTTGCCAATCCAGTTCGCCTGCATGGCCTTGACCCGCTCGGGCCAGCCCGGGAGCGTATCGAGCGCGGCGAGGAGTTCGTCCGCGTAGCGGGTGATCGCCATGTAGTACATCGGGATCTCGCGCTTTTCCACGAGGGCGCCGGTGCGCCAACCGCGGCCGTCGATGACCTGCTCGTTGGCAAGCACGGTCTGGTCCACCGGGTCCCAGTTCACGACGCCGGTCGTCTTGTAGACGAGCCCCTTTTCGAGCATTCGCAGGAACAGCCACTGGTTCCACTTGTAGTAATCAGGGTCGCACGTCGCGAGCTCGCGCGACCAGTCGATCGCGAAGCCGAGCGACTTCAACTGCTTCCTCATGTACGCGATGTTGTCGTAGGTCCACTTCGCCGGTGGCACGCCGTTCTGCATTGCTGCGTTCTCGGCGGGCAGCCCGAACGCGTCCCAGCCCATGGGCTGCAGCACGTTGTGGCCCCTCATGCGGTAGTAGCGCGTGAGCACGTCGCCAATGGTGTAGTTGCGCACGTGGCCCATGTGCAGCTTCCCTGAGGGGTAGGGAAACATGGACAGGCAGTAGTACTTGGGCTTATCCGCGGACTCGAACGCGCAAGATGCGCCGCTTGCTTCCCAGTCGCGCTGGACTTCTCGCTCGAGAACGTGTGGATTGTATCTCTGCGGCATGGACGGGCGTGAACAAAGCGCGAATTATAACCGCATCCGCTCTCTGCACTGCCGCCGTTGGGGACTGAGGATTGGGGAATGGTCAGAGCGTCGAGCGCGCGGCGCCATTTGCCTTTTTTTGGGCCTGTGCAACGTGCTGCGCGACGGGGTGCCTCCACTGCTCTATAATCGGCGCTGGATTTTCAGCGCCGATGTCCCCAGGCTTTCTTTCCGGTCTCAACGAACCACAGCTCGAAGCGGTCACCCTGCCGCACCAGTCGGCGCTCGTGCTCGCCGGCGCCGGCAGCGGTAAGACGCGCGTGCTTACGACGCGGGCGGCCTGGCTGATCCAGACCGGGCAGGTGAGTCCGATGGGTCTCATGGCGGTGACGTTCACCAACAAGGCCGCCAAGGAGATGCTCACGCGCATTTCCGCGATGCTGCCGATCAACACGCGCGGCATGTGGGTCGGCACGTTCCATGGGTTGTGCAACCGGATGCTGCGCGCGCATTACCGCGAGGCGGGCTTGCCGCAGCTCTTCCAGATCCTTGATACCCAGGACCAGCTCTCCCTCGTCAAGCGCCTGCTGAAAAACCTCAACGCCGACGAGGAACGTTTCCCGCCGCGCCGGGTGCAGTGGTTCATAGCCGCGAGCAAGGAGGAAGGGTTGCGCGCGCCGGAGGTCGAGGTGCACGATGAGTTTACGCGGCGCATGAAGGACATTTACGCCGCCTACGAGGAGCAGTGCCAGCGCGAGGGCGTGGTCGATTTCGCGGAGCTCTTGCTGCGCTCGTACGAGCTGCTCTCGCGCAACGAGGCGCTGCGTAGCCATTACGAGGCCCGTTTCGAGCATATCCTGGTTGACGAATTCCAGGATACCAACCGGCTGCAGTACCGCTGGCTGAAACGCCTCGCGGGAGCGCGCAACGCCATCTTCGCCGTGGGCGATGACGACCAGTCGATTTATGCGTTCCGCGGAGCTTCCGCCGCGAACATGCAGGACCTTCAGCGTGATTTTGCCATCGAGCGCGTGATCAAGCTCGAGCAGAATTACCGTTCGCACGGGCACATCCTGGATGCGGCGAACGCCCTCATCAGCCAAAACCGTAAACGTCTGGGCAAGAATCTCTGGACATCCGAGGCCAAGGGGGAACCGCTGCGGGTCCTCGACGCGCTGACCGATCTGGAGGAGGCGGCCTTCATCGTGGAAGAGGTGCACGCCCTGCGCGCCGACGGAGTCGCCCTCGACGACATCGCAGTCCTCTACCGCTCCAATGCGCAGTCCCGGGTGATCGAGCATTCGCTGTTCAAGGCGGGCCTGCCGTATCGGGTCTACGGGGGGCTGCGCTTTTTCGAGCGCCAGGAGATCAAGCACGCGCTCGCGTATCTCAGGCTCGTGGCTAATCCGGACGACGACGGCGCCCTTATGCGCGTCATCAACTTTCCCACACGCGGAATCGGCAGCCGCTCGCTCGAGCAGTTGCAGGACACCGCCAAGGAGCGCGGAACCAGTTTGTGGGGGGGCGCGCTCCTTAAGGCGGAAGGCGGAAGGCAGAAGGCAGAAGAAGGAAGCAACACCGAGACCTCGTCAGTCGTCAGTCGCCAGTCGTCAGTCGGCAAGGGCATTCCGGCCTTTGTTACCCTGATCGAGCGGATGCGGGAGGCAACAAGCGGATTGCCTTTGCCTGAGGCGATCGAGCATGTCGTCGAGGCAAGCGGCCTGCAGGCGCATTACCGGGCGGAAAAGGAGGGCGCGGACCGCCTCGAGAACCTGTCCGAGCTGATCAACGCGGCGACAATCTTCGTCGCCGAGCGCGACGTGCAGCCGGCCGGCGAGGCGGCCGGCGCGGACGAGCCCGACGAGCTAACCGCGTTTCTCGCCCATGCCGCGCTGGAAGCGGGTGAACACCAGGCGCAGGCGGGAGCGCAGGCGCTACAGCTGATGACGGTGCATTCGGCGAAAGGTCTCGAGTTCCACAGCGTCTTCATCAGTGGCCTGGAGGAAGGGCTGTTCCCGCACGAGAACAGCCTGACGGAGGCCGATGGCATCGAGGAAGAACGCCGGCTCATGTACGTCGCGCTCACCCGCGGGCGGCGCAGGCTGTACCTCTCGCTCGCGCAGAGCCGCATGCTGCACGGGCAGACGCGCTACAACATCGCCTCGCGTTTCTTCCAGGAGATTCCCGAGGCGCTGATGCGTCGCAGCAGCCCCAGGTTCAACGTTCAAGGTTCAACGTTCAAGGTTCAACGTTCAAGGTTCAGTGGTCCGGGGTTACAGTCGAGGGCCGAAGGACCAGAGATTTCAGCCTTGAACTTGGAACCCGGAACCTTGAACGGTCAACGCGCCACGCAGTGGCGCGTGGGGCAAAACGTCGTACATCCCGCGTTCGGCACGGGTGTCATTGTCAACGCGGAAGGGCGTGGGGTGGACGCGCGCGTCCAGGTCAACTTCCGCAGCGGCGGGCTGAAGTGGCTGATGCTGGAATACGCCCGGCTGGCCCCGGCCTGACGCCTGGGTCACGCCGAACCGCAGATGGCAGGCAACCGGCGCGGGTCCAAAAAATCGAAGAACAGCATTTGAACGCCGATCAACGCCGATCAATATCCGTATTGGTCTGCGGTTCAATCCGGCTTACTGGCAGACGGCGCTGCCACGTAGATGTCCTTGTAGCTCGCGTAGATCGAAGGCACGAAAACCGGCGCGATCAGCCACAGGCCGACATCGTAGAGCCCGAGTTGGAGGCCAAACGGCACCAGCACGACCAGTGCTGCGAGGACAACGAGCCCGTAGATTGACAGCGGCAGGATGTTCCGCAGGCAGGCCACGAAGCTGGACTTGAGCGCCGGCAACGGTTTCACGTCGTGGAAGAAAGTCAGCAGCGGCGCGAACCACAGCGCCATCAACAACGGCAGCGACAAGACCGCGGCGACGAGCGCGGCCCGGGTGACCGAGACTGCGGCCGCCTGCATCTGCTCGGCCTGCTCTGGCGCAAGGGGGGCGTTCTTGGCGAGCGTCCCGGCGATCGTGGTAAAGGCATCGCCGCCGATGTGCGCCACGATCATGAGGATCAAGAGGTTGCCCACCAGGTAGATGCCGCCGAGCGTAACGAGGTGCGCGGCATTCTTCCGAAAGCCGCTCAGGAGGTGGGCGAACTCCAGCCGGTCGCCTTCCGCCAGCGCCCTGCAGCCGTCCATGAGCCCGGCGAGAAACACCGGCATCAGCAGTACGGCGAGCAGCGCCAGTATCGGTATATAGTTCAATACCTTCATCGCGATGAACAGCGCGACGAGCACGCCAACCCATTGTGCGGGGCTTCTGAGAAAAAGCCGCGTGCCGGCAATGATCCAGGCCCAGCCGTGGGCCGCGGCTACGCTACGGGCTTCCATGGCCGAAACGTGGCAGTGGGGGAACCCGAGGGCGCGGGCAGGCCGGTGCGATACCTCATCGGCCGATTATAGGGGCTCTAGGCAAGCTGAGGCAGTTCGCGCTCACGCGCGACGTGGCTTGAGAGAATGCGGCGGAAATGGTTGGGATCCTTGGCGTGCGTGAGCTCACCGGGGCGCGGCAGGTAGAAGTCATAGAGCCGCGACACCCAGAAGCGCAGCGCGGCCGCGCGCAGCATTACCGGCCACGCCTCGCGCTCGATCGCAGTGAAAGGACGGACGCGGCGATACGTCTTGAGCAACGCCTGGGTGCGTAACCGGTCCAGCGTGCCGCCCGCTTCGACGCACCAGTCGTTTACGGCGATCGCCACATCGTAGAGCAGCCGGTCGGTGCAGGCGAAATAGAAATCGATAACACCGGAGATGCGGCCGTCCTCCCACAGCACGTTATCGCGGAAGAGATCGGCGTGGATTGCGCCTGGCGGCAGATCCTCGAAACGATAGAGGGACTGGAACCGGACCTCTTCCGTGAGCAGCGCCGCGTCCTCGTGTCCGAGGAAAGGCAGCACTTCGGGCATCATGGCTTTCCACCAGCGGGGTCCTCGCGGATTGTCCATTTTGCTCTCGTACGAGATCCCGGCGCGATGGATGTCAGCGAGCACCGCTCCGACCTGGGCGCAGCGGTCGCCATTGGACTCGGTCAGGTCGCTGCCCGCAAGGAATCGCACCAGAGCGGCCGGCTTGCCATTGAGCTTGCCGAGGAAGCCCCCGCTGCAGTCGCGGACCGGCTTTGCGCTTGGGACGCCACGGTCCGCGAGGTGGTCCATCAGGCCGAGGTAGAACGGCAGCTCGTCGGTCTTCAGCTTCTCGAACAGGGTGAGAACGAACCGGCCCTGGCTGGTCGTCACGAAGTAGTTGGTGTTCTCGATGCCGGCGGCGATGCCCTCGAGTGATACGAGCGTGCCGATGGCGTAGCGTTCGAGCCAGACGCTGAGCTCATCCGCCGTTACAGTGGTGAAGACCGACATGCCAGTGAATGGTAAACGGTGAACGCGAAAACGCAAAAGCCCCCGTCCGGGAGCTTACCGCCGGCATTCGTCTGGTGGCACGCCTAGGAGTTTGTCGGACTTAGCTCCGACAAACTCCTTATGCAAAACCGCCTGCACGAAAATCGAGGCAAGAAGCAATGAAAACTTCATTTCGAGCCGGCTCGTCCGGCCTTTGCAGGCCAATAAGGGTCGCTATCCGGGCTTTCATTCGAAATCCGCAGGCGGTTTTGCTGTTAGCAGCCTGTCCGACACCTAAGTCCGACAGGCTGCTAGAAGGTGAAAAGCACCCACATCGGCGGCCTGATGTCGGTGCTCAGGCTGTCCTGGCGGTGAAAGACGCCGTCGCCCTGACGGTCGATGAGGTAGTACGGCGTGCCGTGAGGCGGCGTGACCTTGACCATGTAGAGCTGGCCGTTGATGCGGAACTCCTCGACCGTGTCTTCTCCGCGTTTCAGGATCGTCACTTGCGGCTCGAGCGCGGGATCCGGCTCGTAGCCAGGCGGCGGCGGGGGCGGCTCGGGCAGCGGCTGCAATACCGGCGGCTTGCCGTCGGTTTGTGCGAATACTGGCAGCGCGATTGCAAGGAGCAGCGCAGCGATGAGCGGGCGCAGGGACATGAATCAGACTCTTTAGTAATTATGGGGCCTTCCCTACTGGTTTTAAAGATTTCAACGCCAAACGCTGGTGCAAGCGCACCGCACTGTCGCGTTTTCACCCAAGACGCCGGCTTACAGATTGAGAAGTATTTCACGCTCCCGGGCCGAGGGCTCGAAGCCACGCTTCTCGTAGTAGCTGAAGATCGCGTCCACCACGGCCTGCGGCTCGTCGTGGATCTGGATGAGATCGAGATCCTTGGGGTCGATCATGCCCTCGACCACCAGCGCTTGGCGGAACCAGTCGATCATCCCGCGCCAGAAAGGCGCATGCACCAGGATGATCGGCATCCTGCGGGTCTTGCCGGTCTGCACCAAGGTGAGCGCTTCCATCAACTCGTCGAGCGTGCCAAAACCGCCCGGCATCACGACCCACGCCGTGGCGAATTTGACGAACATGACTTTGCGCGCAAAGAAGTGGCGGAAAGTCTGGCTGATGTCCTGGTAGGGGTTGCCCTGCTGCTCGTGCGGCAGCTGGATGTTGAGGCCCACGCTCGGGCTGCGGCCGAAATAAGCGCCCTTGTTCGCGGCCTCCATGACACCCGGTCCGCCGCCCGAGATCACGCTGAAGCCGGCGTCCGAAAGTCGCCGCGCGATCGCTTCGGCCAATAGGTAATACGGGTGATCGGGCCGTGATCGGGCGCTCCCGAAGATGCTGACCGCCGGGCGGATGGCGCTCAGGCGCTCCGTCGCCTCGACGAATTCTGACATAATGCCGAAAACCCGCCACGACTCGCGCGCCGACCAACGCCGCTCCGCGAGTTCGGGGGAAATCGCTTTTGTTAGCTTGTCTTTCTCAGTCATCTGAGCACCCGTTAATCGTGAATGGTTAATCGTGAGTCGTGAGCCGGCGATTGCGAAGTGCAGCGGGTGGAGGACAATTCGCGATTTACGATTGACGATTCACGCGCAACGATGAAGACGCTGCTGCTGGTTGACGGCTCCTCGTACCTCTACCGCGCGTTTCACGCGTTGCCGGATTTGCGCAACAGGCAGGGCGAGCCAACCGGCGCGATCTACGGTGTGCTCAACATGCTGCGCCGGCTGCACAAGGAGACGTCGGCGGATTATAGCGCCTGCATATTCGACGCAAAAGGCAAGACGTTCCGCGATGAGGCGTATCCCGAGTACAAGGCCCATCGGCCGCCCATGCCGGACGAACTCGGCTCGCAGATCGCGCCGTTGAAGGAGGCCATCACGGCGCTGGGCTGGCCGCTGCTGGAGGTCGAAGGCGTCGAAGCTGACGATGTGATTGGCACGCTCGCGCGGCAGGCCGAGCGCGAAGGCATGCGCGTGATCATTTCAACCGGCGACAAGGACATCGCCCAGCTCGTAAACCCGCACGTAACGCTGGTCAACACTCTCTCGAACGAGAAGCTCGATGAGGCCGGCGTGGAAAAAAAGTTCGGAGTGGGGCCGGAGCGCATGGTCGACTACCTGACCCTCATCGGCGACAGCGTAGACAACGTGCCGGGCGTGGCAAAGGTCGGGCCGAAAACCGCAGTGAAGTGGTTGGCGCAGTACGGGACGCTCGACGAGGTGATAGCGCATGCGGCCGAGATTGGCGGGGTGGTGGGCGAAAACCTGCGCAAGGCGCTCGACTGGTTGCCCAAGGCGCGCACGCTTCTGACGATCAAATGCGACGTCGCGCTGCCTGGCACAGTGCACGACCTCGTGGACAAGGCGCCGGATGCCGGCAAGCTGGCGGAGCTGTTCGAGCGCTTTGAGTTCAAGGCCTGGAGGCGCGAATTGGAGGAGCACGCGCCAACGGGCACGGAGAAGACGCAGAAGCCTGCTGACTCCGACAGCTTGGCCAATGATCCAGCGCATGCTCCTAAAGACGCACTCAGTCGTCGCTACGAGACGGTACTGACCGAGGAACAGTTGGATGTCTGGTTAAACCAGATCGGCGAAGCCGATCTGGTTTCCGTGGATACGGAGACCACGAGCCTCGACCCGTTCAAGGCCGAGCTTGTGGGCATCTCGCTTTCCCTCGAGCCCGGGCATGCCGCCTACGTGCCGCTCGCCC
The DNA here is from genome assembly GCA_029864385.1 of Betaproteobacteria bacterium. Taxonomy (GTDB): domain Bacteria; phylum Pseudomonadota; class Gammaproteobacteria; order Burkholderiales; family SG8-41; genus SG8-41. The sequence goes on from JAOTTL010000013.1 coordinate 29,548, forward strand.
ATCGCTACGCCGGGGCGCCGCGCCAGCTCGAGCGCGACGCGGCGCTCGAGCGGCTCAGGCCGTGGCTGGAGGATGCGGGACGCGCGAAGCTCGCCCAGCACGCGAAGTACGACATGCACGTTCTCGCCAACCACGGCGTCCGGCTCTCGGGTGTGGCCCACGACACGTTGCTCGAGTCGTACGTGCTCGAGAGCCACCGCCCGCACAACATGGACAGCCTTGCCGAGCGTCATCTTGGCCTGAAGACGATTACCTACGACGAGGTGACCGGGAAAGGCGCGAGCCGGATCGGCTTTGAGCAAGTCGCGCTCGAGCGCGCCACGGAATACGCAGCCGAGGATGCCGACGTTACGCTGCAGTTGCACCGCGCGCTTCATCCGCAGATCGAGGCCGACGCCAAGCTCACCCGCGTTTATCGTGAGCTGGAGATGCCGCTCGTTGCGGTCCTGTTCACGATGGAGCGCCATGGCGTGCTGCTGGATACCGTGTTGCTTCGGGAGCTCTCGCGCGAGTTCGGCGCGAAGATGACGGAAATCGAAGCCAAGGCCCACGAGCACGCCGGCCAGCCGTTCAATCTCAATTCACCGAAGCAGATCCAGGAGCTCTTGTTCGAGAAGCACAAGCTCCCGGTCGTGAAGAAAACTCCGAGCGGCGCGCCGTCCACAGACGAGGATGTGCTCGGCGAGCTTGCGCTCGACCATCCGTTGCCGAAGCTGATCCTCGAGCATCGCGGGCTCGCCAAGCTGAAATCCACCTACACGGACAAGCTGCCGGAGATGATCAACGCGGCCACCGGGCGCGTTCACACCAATTATGGCCAGGCGGTCGCGGTGACCGGGCGGCTTGCCAGCAACGACCCCAATTTGCAGAACATCCCCATCCGCACGGCCGAAGGACGCCGCATCCGCGAGGCTTTCATCGCGCCGCCGGGCAGCCACATCGTGTCGGCCGACTACTCGCAAATCGAGCTGCGGATCATGGCCCATATCTCACAGGACGCGACCCTGCTGCGAGCGTTCGAGGCGGGGGAGGACATACACCGCGCGACCGCCGCCGAGATCTTCGGGATGCCGGCCGCCGAGCTCGGGCCGGAGCAGCGGCGCTACGCGAAGGTGATCAATTTCGGCCTGATCTACGGCATGTCGGCATTTGGGCTCGCCCGTCAGCTCGGGATCGAACGCGTGGCGGCTCAGCAATACATGGACCGGTATTTCGCGCGCTATCCCGGCGTCGCGGACTATATGCGGCGCACGCGCGAGACGGCGCGCGAGACCGGCTACGTGGAAACCGTGTTTGGCCGACGCCTATGGCTTCCCGAGATTCGCGGCGGCAACGCCGCGCGACGCCAGGGCGCGGAGCGCGCAGCGATCAACGCGCCGATGCAGGGCACGGCGGCGGATCTCATCAAGATGGCGATGATCGCGGTGGATCGCTGGCTCGCCGAGAAACGCCTCGGGACGCGGCTCATCATGCAGGTGCACGACGAGCTCGTGCTGGAAGTCCCGGATGCGGAGCTCGACCGGGTCAAGCAAGCGCTGCCCCGCATCATGAGCGGTGTGGGCGAGCTGTCGGTCGCGCTGGTGGTCGACATTGGCGTCGGCGCGAACTGGGACGAGGCGCACTAGTCTGGTGATGGGCGATGGGTGATGAAAGGCGGTAAAGCTTCACCGCCAAGACGCCAAGGACGCAAAGGACGTCAGCAGAAGCAAGGACAATAATTGAACCGCCGAGACGCCGAGGACGCCAAGGTAGACAAAAGCTTCACCGCTGAGGACGCTGAGGACGCGGAGGAAAAAAACGATAAGAAAATCAATTCGCCTGCGATTTCGCCGCGCCGAGCCCGCGCGCCGGGAGCAAGCGCGAGCGCACTCGCAAAGTGCGTAGAATAGGTCTTATGTCCGTGCTGGCTTCCTCCTCCCCAGGAGAACACCGCGATCCAAGCCGGTTTAAAGGGGGATTTGCGGTGAATTGCCGGGTAGGGAAAATGGGGCCAGGTTCCCTTTTCCTAAATCCGAACCCGGCCCCGTTTATTCCCAACCCACAGGCTGCTGAAAGCAAAACCGCTCGAGGAGTTTGTCAGACCAAAGTCTGGCAAACTCCTGGGGTCATGCAATCAAGCCGCGCGAGGAGGCACCTGCGGCATGCGGTAGCGAAGTAGG
>JAOTTL010000160.1:0-8322 GCA_029864385.1 Betaproteobacteria bacterium
GCCGCGGCTGGGAAGGGCAACGCGCGACGGCCGGCACCGTATGCGAGCATCTTAGCCACCTTTTACTTCCTCGAAGGGATCGGGGAGGGACCCGCTGTCGTCGGCGGCACGGGACGGGGCGGAGCTGACGATCTCACGCATCCGGCAGTTTTCCGACCAGCGCTCGAGCGCGGCCTGCTCTTCCTGCTTGAAGCGCCGCAGGCGTGCCATCAAGTCGTCGAAATCGACCTCGTGCCCGTCGAAATCGGGTCCATCGACACAGGCAAACCGGATCTGTCCGCCGATCTTGACCCGGCAGCCCCCGCACATCCCGGTGCCGTCGACCATGATGGGATTCAAGCTCACGACGGTCCGAATCTTGTGCGGGCGCGTCGCCTCCGCGCAGGCCTTCATCATCACGGGCGGGCCGATGGCCACGAACTCATCGATGTTGGGATGCCCGGCGATGGCGACCTTGATGCCTTTGGTCACGGACCCCATGACGCCCGCCGAACCGTCATCCGTACACAAGATCAGCTCATCACAACATTTCCGGAACTTGTCTTCCCAGAAGATGAGGTCCTTGTTCCGGAAACCGAGGATGCCGATCACGTAGGCACCGGCTTCCTTGGCTGCCCGCGCCTGGGGAAAGACGGGCGCGACGCCGAGGCCGCCACCGACGAACGCCATCTTCTTCGCGTTGCTAATCTCGCTCGGTATACCCATCGGCCCTACGATGCCGTGGATCGGTGTGCCGACCTGGCAGGTCTGCTGCATATCGCGGGTCGTCTTGCCGACGGCCTGGATGACCAGCGTGATGGTGCCCTTGGCGCGATCGAAGTCGGCGATGGTCAGAGGGATGCGCTCGCCATGCTCATGCGACATGACGATGACGAACTGGCCCGGCCGGGCCGCTTTCGCCATCAGAGGGTGATGGATTTCAAGCAGATACGTGACGTCCGAGAGGTCCTCCCGGGCCACGATTTCGAATCCTGATCCCCTGCTTGCCTCGATCATCAACCTGGCTCCCTCGTTTCGGCGCCGTTCCGACGTCGCCAGAATCCGGCATCTCGGTAATATTAAGAAATTTATTAGGTCCTTGCCCGGCGGCGTTTGATCTAGCGCAAGAGATTACCGGTTTTTTGGCCGTAAGGCCATGAACCTTCTGGTATTCCCGTGCGCGCGCCAGGGTTTGAGCGTGAGGTTTTTCCGGTCCCGGAAAGAAGCGCAGCGGACAGCCTCCGCGAGCGCGGCCTGGCGCCGTCGTTGGGAGGCGCGGCCCGGTGGCAACGCCGGTGCATGCCGGTCAGTTCGAGACCGCATGATTGGCGAGCTTTTCCAGCGCGCGCACCAGCGCGGAATGGTCCCATTTTGCGCCGCCATTGGCAACACAGGCGTTGAACAGCTCCTGCGCGGTGGCGGTGTTCGGAAGGCTCATCCCCATGGCTCGCGCTCCCGAAAGGGCAAGGCTCAAGTCCTTTTGATGTAATTCGATCCTGAATCCAGGATCGAATGTGCGCTTGATCATGCGCTCGCCGTGGACCTCGAGTATGCGCGATGCGGCGAAACCACCCATCAGCGCCTGGCGCACCCTGGCAGGGTCCGCGCCGGCCTTGGCCGCGAAGAGCAATGCTTCGCCCACGGCCTCGATGTTAAGAGCAACGATGATCTGGTTCGCAACCTTGCAGGTCTGGCCGTCGCCGTTGCCGCCGACGAGCGTAATGTTCTTGCCCATGAGGTCGAAAATCGCCTTGACCTTGTTGAATGTCGTCTCGTTGCCGCCCACCATAATGGTGAGCGCGGCGTTCTTGGCGCCGACCTCGCCGCCGGATACCGGCGCGTCCACGTACTCGCAGCCCAGCTCATTGATGCGCTTTGCGAAAGCCTTGGTTTCGATTGGGGAGATCGAGCTCATATCCACAATGGTCTTTCCTGCGGAAAGACCATTAACGACGCCTTCGGCGCCGAACAGGACCTTTTCGACGTCGGGAGTGTCCGGAAGCATCAGGATGATGATCTCCGATTGCTGAGCTACTTTGCTGGCGGACTCGCACGCGATTCCGCCAGCAGCGGTCAGCTCCTGGGGCACGCCGCTGCGTGAATGGAGGAACAGCTTGTGACCGCCCTTGATCAGGTTGGCCGCCATGGGCTTGCCCATGATGCCGAGGCCGATGAATCCGATATTGCTCATGGTCCACTCCTTGAGTTGAATTGCGGAAGCGCCAGGGGCGCTGAGAGGCCCAAGAATATCAAGAACGGCGCATCTTCGCGCCGGTCCCGGGCGACTCGGCCCGAGCGCGTTTGCCTACAGGTAGGGCTTAACCCAGCCTAAGCCGGCATCGGTGGTTGTCCTTGGCTTGTACTCGCAGCCGATCCAGCCTGCATAACCGATGCGGTCTATGTGGTCGAAAAGAAAGCCGTAGTTGATTTCGCCGGTGCCCGGCTCGTTGCGCCCGGGGTTGTCGGCGAGCTGCATGTGGGGAATCAGTTTCAGATTCGCCTCGATGGTGCGGGCAAGATCGCCCTCCATGACCTGCATGTGGTAGATGTCGTACTGCACGTAGAGATTGTCGGATCCGGTATCCCGGATGATGTCGAGCGCCTGCCGGCTGTAGTTGAGAAAGAAGCCGGGCATGTCGCGGGTATTGATGGGCTCCGTCAGCAGCTTGATCCCTGCCGCCTTCAATTTGCCGGCGGCGAATTTCAGGTTGAAGACGAACGTCTCGTGCAGTTTCTCGGGGGCGATCCCCGCCGGGGCGATGCCCGCCAGGCAGTTCAACTGCTTGCAGCCGAGCGCGTTCGCATATTCGATCGCCTTGCCGACACCGTCCTGAAACTCCCCCACGCGGTCGGGGTAGCAGCCGATGCCGCGCTCGCCCTTGCCCCAATCGCCGGCAGGGAAGTTGTGCAGGACTTGCGTGAGCTCGTGGCGGTGAAGCTGCTCGGCCAAACGGTTCTTGTCGTGGTCATAGGGGAAGAGATACTCGACGCCGGTGAAGCCGGCCTTCGCTGCGGCGGCGAAGCGGTCCATGAAGTCGAGCTCGTTCCAGAGCATCGTGAGATTGGCGCAGAACTTCGGCATATGCGGCTTCCTCTTTTTCGCGGAAGCCGCATTATAGACGGCCCATGAGCCGCGGCCCGCGCGGCGGTGCACGGGGCGGTTCTGCGTCGCCGCTATAATATCGTGAGACCATGGCCGAGAGTCCGAAGCATATCGTTGCCATCCTGCTTGCCGCCGGAAGCGGTTCGCGCTTCGGCGGAGAAAAGCTCCTTCACCCGCTTCCGGACGCTGTGGCGATCGCGGCGCATGCTGCGCGCAACCTGCTCGCCGTCGCGCCCGAGGTGGTGGCGGTCGTGCGCTGGGGTGATTTCCCGCTTTACGACCTCCTGGAACAGGAAGGCTGCCGGGTAACGGATTTTCAGGGTGCAGCGCAGGGCATGGGCGCAAGCCTCGCGCATGGCGTTGCGCAGGCGCGCGACGCCGACGGCTGGGTGGTCGCGCTTGCCGACATGCCGAGCATCAGGCCGGAGACCATCCGCAGCATCATCGCGGCGCTGGAGGGCGGGGCGCTGATCGCCGCGCCAACGTACGACGGAAAACGCGGGCATCCCGTGGGATTCGGTGCGCCCCTGCGACACGAGCTGCTGGCGCTCGGCGGCGATCAGGGCGCGCGCGCAGTCATAGAGCGCCACCGCGACGAGGTGACGCTCGTCGAGTGCAATGACCCCGGAACGTTGATCGACATCGACCGGCGCGACGACCTCGCGCGCCTGAACGGCCCGGGCGCCTCACGATGAAATTTGCCTGTCTCGGGCCGGCGCTGTGCGCGCAGCGCCGGCCGTTTTCTTGACGCTCGCAAATCCGGATGCGAGACTCACTCGGAACTTGGAACTTGGAACAGCAAATGGTAATGAAGCGATTTGAAGGCACTGACAGCTACGTTGCAACCGATGACTTGATGATGGCGGTAAATGCCGCGCTCACGCTCGAGCGGCCGCTCCTCATCAAGGGAGAACCGGGGACCGGCAAGACGATGCTGGCGATCGAGATTGCCAGGGCGCTCGAACGTCCGCTCTTCGAGTGGCACATCAAGTCGACCACCAAAGCGCAGCACGGGCTCTACGAATACGACGCGGTATCGCGTCTGCGCGATTCGCAGCTCGGCGACCCGAAGGTGCACGACATCCGCAACTACATCGTGCAGGGCATGCTGTGGAAGGGCTTTGCCTCGGGCGCGCCGGCAGTCCTGTTAATCGACGAGGTGGACAAGGCCGACATCGAGTTCCCGAACGACCTGCTGCGCGAGCTCGACCGCATGGAGTTCTACGTCTACGAGACGCAGGAGCTCATCAGTGCGAAGCACCGTCCGCTGGTGGTGATCACGAGCAACAACGAGAAGGAGCTGCCGGACGCGTTCCTGCGGCGCTGCTTTTTCCACTACATCCGCTTTCCGGACCACGAGACGATGGAGCGTATCGTTCGCGTGCATTACCCGGACATCAAGAAGCGGCTGCTGCAGGAGGCGCTGGAGGCGTTCTTCGAGATCCGTGAAGTACCAGGTCTCAAGAAGAAACCTTCCACCTCCGAGCTCCTCGACTGGTTGAAGCTGCTCGTGGCCGAGGACATCCCGCCGGAAGTGCTCCACAGCCAGGACCAGCACAAGATCATCCCGCCGCTGCACGGCGCGTTGCTCAAGAACGAGCAGGACGTCCATTTGTTTGAGCGCCTGGTGTTCATGTCCCGAAGAAAATGACTGCCGTCATTTTCTTTACAGGTTGAATCAAGATGAGCGATGCGGTCACTGAGATAGGAGAGTGGGAGGGGGCGTCTCCTGATTTTGTTGCTCGCTCTTGGCACTAAGAAAATCGTGGGACGCGACCACCTGCCCGTGCGAGCTCGCGTACCGAGCTGTGTCAAATTGCATAACCGAGAAATGAGAATCATGGCCCACGATTTTCTATGTTGATTGAGTTTTTTCTGAAGCTGAAAGAGGGCGGGATCCCCGTCTCGATCAAGGAGTTCCTGGCCCTGATCGAGGCGCTGGAGAAGCGCGTCATCTTTGGCCGCTTCGAGGACTTCTACTATCTCGCCCGCACTTGCCTGGTGAAGGACGAGAAGTACTACGACCGCTACGACCGGGTGTTCGCAGCGTACTTCAAGGGTATCGTGGAAGCCGAGGACATCGTGTTCACCGTTCCGGAGGAATGGCTGAGGAAGCTCGCGGAGAAAACGCTCTCGGACGAGGAGAAGAAACTGATCGAGTCCATGGGCGGTTGGGACAAACTCATGGAGACGCTCAGGCGGCGGCTCGAAGAGCAGAAGGGCCGGCACCAGGGCGGGGCGAAATGGATCGGCACTGCGGGAACCAGTCCCTACGGTGCGTGGGGCTACAATCCGGAAGGCGTGCGCATCGGTCAGCCTGAGTCGCGCCATCGCCGTGCCGTGAAGGTGTGGGACCGGCGCGAGTACCGCAATCTGGATGACACCGTAGAGCTCGGCACCCGTAACATCAAGGTGGCGCTACGGCGCCTGCGCCGCTTTGCGCGGATCGGCGCGCCGGAGGAGCTGGATCTCGACGATACGATCCGCTCGACTGCCAAGAATGCCGGCTGGCTCGACCTCAAGATGGTCCCCGAGCGACACAACGCCGTGAAGGTCCTGTTATTTCTCGACATCGGCGGCTCGATGGACGATCACATCCGCATTTGCGAGCAGCTCTTTTCCGCAGCGCGCGTCGAGTTCAAGCACCTCGAGTATTTCTACTTCCACAACTTCCTCTATGAGCGGGTATGGCGCGACAACCGCCGGCGTGGGACCGAGCGCGTGGCGACGTGGGACGTACTGCACACCTATCCGCACGATTACACCGTGATCCTGGTCGGCGACGCCACGATGAGTCCGTACGAAATCGTCTATCCCGGCGGCAGCGTCGAGCACACGAATGAGGAAGCTGGGGCGGTGTGGCTCGAGCGGCTACTTGCTGTCTATCACAACGCGATCTGGCTCAATCCGCAGCCGGAGGCGGTCTGGGATTACCACGATTCGATCCGCATCACGCGGCAGTTGATGGGTGAGCGGATGTTTCCGCTGACGCTCGAGGGGCTCGACCGCGGAATGAGATTTCTGTCGAAATCTCATTAAACGAGTCACCCCTGATGGGTGATTCGTAACTCGCTCGGATTCGCGCGGTGTGCTCCCGTATTCTTGCAGGGACTCTCGTAAGGAGGAAAATAGGGGGACACACCAGAATGGCACTACCTTAAGCGAAAGCGGCTGATCCTGTTGGGGTTATGATCGTGGTGTTCGAAGCCACGATGGCCTTGACGCTGCCGAGAGAACGTCTCCCAGTCAGCGGGTCGTGCTGCCGCGAAAAGGTTTCTTGACACCTTTTCCGTGACTCTTTCAGTCCAGATCAGCCGCCTGCTGTCTGGTGTAGAAGACGTCATCTCGAATGAATCCCGGCTCGATGCTGTCGCGCACCGCGATGACGTGGCCGTTGTCGTCGCGCGCGGTTACCCATTCGGCGGGCAAGCCACAGATCAGGTGCATTGGGGCCGGTTGGCCGTCTTCGAAACGAGCGATTTCCACTCGGCCCGTTCCGCTGTCCCGGAATGCCGGGATCAGGCCGGCGCGGCGATTATGGGCGCTGACTCCGGCCGTGCCGGCAAATGCCAGGTTCTCCTGGCGCAGATGCTGTTCGGTCAACGTTCGGCTCATGATTGCGCCCTGAATCAGCTTTCATGTTTGAGGGACGCATATTCCGTACCAACCGGAGATCGGCGCACCTAAAAACCATAACACACTGTTTTATAGTCATATTTTATGAACGCTTCCTGGCCGCTTCCCGGTATGCCACCTCGAATCCGGGGGCATCAGGGTGATAGCCATCAAATTCTGTCGCGATTCTTTCGCGATGGCGTCGAAAAACCGTCCACTGCTGAAGGGCAACCGCAGCGCTTGCTTCGACGCGCATGAGGATTACGCGCTCTATCTTCATCAGCACGGCGGTGAACGGGGGATTTGCGCTCGGCAACGAGCGCTTCAAAAGCGGAGATTTCGGCGACGCTGGGCCGACGCGTTCAGCCGGGCGTGTCGGGCCGCCCGAAGAAAAACACCGAACGCGCAAGGCAAGCCCGGCTTCCTCTATGATTTCATTGCACGGAAACCCCGGTCTGTCCCCTATTATTCCCTTACCCGAGAGGGCGAACTCGCACTGCGGCGATGATTTTCTCCAGTCGCCCGCGCGACACCGCGTCGGGGCGGGGCGAGGCGGCGGCGTCTAACAACCTGCGCTCCATATCCTCTGGCGTCGTCGCGCTGCCCCGGCGACCTTCCATCACGTCTTTGAGCGCGCGCATTTTCAATTGTTGCCGCGCGGCCATGAACTCGCTCGGGGTGTCGATGCCGCAAGCGACTTCGAGGCTCAACAGTGACTCCGGCAGGCCTGCATCGGAGCCCGTGCCGGACCGGGGGCCGGCCCTGGGAACGGCGGTGCCGCGGAAACGCGCCTCCATTGCGCGCTTCCAGGCATCGGGAAGATTTTCAACGGCGCTCCAGCTCGCCTCCAGATTGGGCGTGACCTCACCTGCCGCCTCGCGCTCATCGCAAAGCCGCATCGCCGCGATGAGTGCATCGAAGCGCGAATGCGCCGCATGCTCGGCAATCTTACGCAGCCGTTTCGTCGCCGCATCGCGCGCGGCGCGGTAACGAGCATCCAGCCCGGCAGCGTGCGGCCTGGCGACTTCGGCGCAGGCGCGCCAGGCCGTCTCGGCGTTCGCCAGCGCGCGCTTGATCTCCGAGGCGCTGCGGGTGGAATCCGCCGCGGGAAGCTTGAGCAGGTTCTCGATGATTGCTGCGCGCGCCTTGATCTGTTCGCCGGCCTCAATTTCCCGGGCGGCGCGCGCGGCGTCGCGTGCGGTGAATACGGCATCCGTAGCTGCTTTGAACGCTCTCCACAGCGTACTCTCTTCGCGCCGCGGCAGGTGCAGGGCCTTGGCATGGGCTTGCCATTGCGCTTGCAGCTCGCGCACCTTGTCGAGGGCATCCCGCGCGAGCGGCTTCGACTCGCTGAGGATCTTCGCGGCGGTGATGAGTTGTTCACGCTCTCGGCTTGCCTCGCGATAGGCTAGGGTCAGCGGGGCCTCCAGCGCCTGGAGGGCCGCCGCGTAACGCGTCGTCACCGCGTTGTCGCCCTTTTGTGCCTGGCGCGGCACGGTATGCTCCACCGGACCCAATTTACGCCAGGCGATTTTGGCTTCCTCAAGGGTGCGGGCGATCGTGCGCCAGTCCCGCCGTCCGCCTGCCGCTGAGGCAGGAGCAGGAGGGTCCCCCTCTTCCTGCGC
>JAOTTL010000014.1:0-31691 GCA_029864385.1 Betaproteobacteria bacterium
TGATCTCCAGCTCCAGGCACTCCGGGGGAAGGCCCACCTCCTCGAGCATACTGGCGACCATTTTCACCATGCCCTCGCGCCGGAACTGCTGGGCCGAGCAATTGACCGCCACCTGCAGCTGCGGAAAGCCCGCGGCACGCCAAACCTGCGCCTGGCGGCACGCCTCCTGCAACACGAACTTCCCGAGAGGGTTGATCAAGCCGGTCTCCTCCGCCACCTGGATGAACTCCGATGGCGGCATGATGCCACGCTCCGGGTGGTACCAGCGGGCCAGCGCCTCGAAACCGATAATCGCTCCGGTGCGCAGATCGATCTGCGGCTGGTAGTGCAGCCTCAACTCGCCGCGCTCCAGCGCCAGGCGCAGATCCCGCTCGATCGCCAGGCGCTCGTGCGTCACGACATTCATCGCCGCGGTGAAGAACTGGTAGTTGTTGCGCCCCATTTCCTTGGCGTGGTACATCGCAGTGTCGGCATTGCGCAACAGCACCTCGGCGTTTTCCCCATCTTCGGGATAGGTGGCGATCCCGATGCTCGGCGTGGTATGCAGCTCGTGATTGCGGGCCATGAACGACTGGGAAAACGCGTCCACCAGCTTCTGCGCCACGATCCTCGCGTCTGCGACCTTGTCCAGGTCCGTGAGCAGCAGCACAAACTCGTCGCCACCGATGCGAGCCACCGTATCGGTCGCGCGGACGCTGGCACGGAACCGCGCCGCTACCGCGCGCAGCAGCTCATCGCCGATGTGGTGCCCGAGTGAATCGTTGACCATCTTGAAGCGATCGAGGTCGATGAAAAGCAGTGCGGTCCCCCTGCGGTTGCGCCTGGCCTGCGCAATCGCCTGGCCGATACGATCCTGCAACAAAACGCGGTTCGGCAGCGCGGTCAACGCGTCGTGATGCGCCATGTGCCGGATCTGTTCCTCCCTCTCCTTCTCGGCGGTCACGTCGCGTCCGATGCCTCGATAACCGGTAAACTTGCCCGCCTCGTCGAATACTGGACGCCCGCTCACGTTGATAGTGAGAAGCTTGCCGTTTTCGCCGTGGCGTTGATACGTGAAATCCTCGAATGGCTCGTGCCGCGCCAGCAGCAGCTTGTGCGCCGCCCACTGCTCCTCGGTCACTCCGACGCACGGAATCTCCCAAAGCCTCATGCCGATGCTGCCCGCGGCATCGAGGCTCAGGTTCCCAAGTGGCGCGGAAATCTGCGTGAAGCGGAGATCCGCGTCCTGCTCCCAGTACCAGTCCGAGGACAGCTCCGTGAGGTCGCGAAAGCGCGCCTCGCTCCGGCGCAGTGCCCCTTCGGTTTCCTTCAAGCCCGAGACATCGGTGATGGTGCCGATCAGCCCGGCGACGCTGCCGTCCGGTTTGTTGAAAGTCGCCTTGTTGTAAATGGTGTGGTGCGTACTGCCATCGGCCGCAACGATGGCCGCTTCGTAGGACTGGCTGCCGAGTTTCGCGAAGAGCTCCTCGTCCTTGGCGTGGTGACTTTCCGCGCGCTTCGGATCGTTGGGATAGAGTTCGAAGACGGTCTTGCCGATGAACTGTTCGCGAGGGATGCCAAAGAATTTCTCCCACGCTTTGTTGACCCCGAGGTAATGCCTATTCTCGAAATCCTTAAAGAAGATCGGCTGCGGCACGGCTTCGATCAACTGCTGAATGAAACTGAGCTGCTCGCGCAGCGTCTCAGCCGCGCGCGCCTCGGTCGCCTGTCTCGCGGATGCCAGCGCCCTCGCGCGCGAGATCGAAAGCGTCCAGATCAGCCAGAACAGGAGCAAACTGGTCGCGATCCCGCTACCCAGCACCACGCGGGACAAAGCCGGGCCGACTCCGTAAACGCCAGTACCGGGATAGAAGGAAAGCCGCCAGGCACGACCGGCCACATTCAACAGAACAACATTCTTGGCTCCTGTCGCGCCTTCCCGCACGGATCCGAGACGCCGCGTGTTGTCGAACAGCACATTCCGGGCCGACAGACTCTGCGGCGCCGTTTCCGACACGCCGAGATCGTGGACCGTGAGCCCGAGATGGCTTAGCATCTGCGAAACGAGCACGCTCTGCACCAACTCTTCAACATCAATCGCGGCGGACACGACGCCGTAAAACGCTGCCCGCCGCCGCTCCACGGTGTCGATGGGCCTACCCCGGCGATACACGGGCATGCGCACGATGAACAACGTGCGCCCGGGCGTCGTGACCGCTTCAACAGGGCCCGATCCGGCCGGCCGATCGAGGTCCCGGGCCCGGACAATGCCGCCTCTCCGCGCCGGATCCGCCAGCAGGTCGAGGCCGAGCGCCGCCTCCCGGTCGGCCATCGGACGCAGGTACTCGATCGGGAGGTATTCTTCTCGCTCCCCGGGCGGCTTGATGGCGAAGTTGGGATAGCCGGCCGGGTTCAAGCTCGCATCCCCACGCACACGAGCTTCGAACCCGCGCTTTTGCGCCCGCGTCACGTAGCGGCTGAAGGAAATTGCCCGCAGCCCGGTCAGATGCTGCTCCGGCGCAAGCGCGGAAATATACGAGTCGAACTCCGCGCGCTCAACCTCCGCAGAACCGAGGAAGAGCCCCCGGAGCCCGTTCAAGAGATTCACGGTATCTTGGGCGCGGCTCTCGATCGCATTCGCCCCCGCTTCGATGTCCCGCTGGAACTCGCGCTCCGCCGTGTCGTTGACGTAGGCCGCGGTCAACCGCCACGCTCCCAGAGACAGCAGCAACCCCGCCGCCAGCACCACGAAGGCGAGCGGATGCCGACGAATTTGTTTCGTCATACGGCGCAGCCAAGACTTCGTCCCCGGCAAGTGCGATGCCCCCCCTAAGGCAAGACCGCCCGCAAGAAAACGCGATATACGGGAAATGAAAACGTCATTTCGACCTTCGGCCACTCCGTGTCACGGGCCAAGAACGCGTGCAAACCGTGGTTACCTTACCGCCTTTCAAAGCTCGACTCAAACGGGAGGGAATCGTGCCGCGTGCACCGCCCGGTTCGGAACGAATCGCCACGCCCCGTCGCGGCAGCCTCGCCCGCGCGCACTCCGTTATCTTTTGCGCGTCCATCCCCCTGCCGCTAAACTTCGATGCGGATGAGCCGACCCCAGCGTTCCATCCGGAGCTACGTTCTGCGCCAGGGGCGTCTCACGCCCGCGCAGCAGCGCGCTTGCGAGGCTTTCCTTCCGCTGTTCGGAATTCCCTACCGTGACGCAACGCTCGATCTCGATCAGGCGTTCGGGCGCAGCGCGCCCAGGATCCTCGAGATCGGTTTCGGCATGGGCGAGACGACCGCGGACATCGCGGCCCGCCATCCGGAAAACGACTATTTGGGCATCGAGGTTCATACGCCCGGGGTGGGCAGCCTTCTCACGCGCATCGTCGAAGCTGGCGCCACGAACGTGCGCGTCATCCAGCACGACGCGGTCGAGGTGCTGCGCGTCATGATCACGCCCGCGAGCCTCGACGGCGTGCACATCTACTTCCCCGACCCCTGGCCGAAGAAGCGCCACCACAAGCGGCGCCTGATCCAGCCGCCGTTTATTGCGCTGCTCTCCTCACGAATGAAACCCGGTGCCTACCTGCACGTGGCCACCGACTGGGAGGATTACGCGCAGCAGATCCTCGAGGTCCTTGCCGCCGAGCCGGCGCTCGTCAACACGGCGTCGGGGTTTGCGCCGCGCCCCGAATGGCGACCAAAAACCAAGTTCGAGACGCGCGGCCTGAAGCTCGGCCACCGCGTGTGGGATGTCGTATTCCGCCGCCGATGATCGAAGAGCTGGCATAAGAACATTTTAAGCCGCAGATAAACGCAGATAAACACAGATATAGCGAAAAGCAAAAACCTATATTAGCCGCCGATGGACGCCGATTTACGCCGATGACGGCTAACCCCAAACCCAATTAACCGCAGATAAACGCAGATTCACATATCGAAAAAACCGGAACGCCAAGAACAAAATCGAAATTGATTAGCCGCCGGTGGTCAATCCCGGAGCATGGCGATTCGTGGATCGCGACTCAAGGCTCGTCTTGGTTGTATCCGCAACGACTCGCGATTGATGGTTGCTCCGCTTGGTTTTTCGATGAGCTAAATCGGCGTTCATCGGCGTTCATCGGCGGCTAAAGTAAGGTTTCGAAGTTTCGACTCACGAATCACGATTCACGGATCTTATCGGCCAGGAACATCTGCAGGAGATCGTTGAGAAACCGCCGGCCAAGCGGCGTCGGCCGCACCCGCGTAGGGTCGCGCTCGATCAGTCCGCGGCGCTCGGCCGACTCGAGCCGCTCCAGCACGGCGGTCAGCGGCAGGCCGGCGCGCTCCTCGAATAATCGCACCGCGAAGCCGTCGGTCAGCCGCAGGGCGTTCATCATGAACTCGAAGCCGATCTCGGCGACGGCGACCGCGTGGCGCGCCTGCACCGCGGCGCCGCGTTCCGCGCCCTCCATGTAGCGCTCGGGATGCTTGCTGCGCATCGTCCGCTCGACGCGCCCGGGAAAGGAGAGCTTGCTGTGTGCGCCCGCGCCGATGCCCAGGTAGTCGCCGAATGTCCAGTAATTGAGATTGTGCCGGCTCTGCTTCCCCGGGCGCGCAAAGGCCGAGGTTTCGTAATGCCGGTAGCCCGCGCCGCGGAGCGCGTCTTCAATCGCATCCTGCATGTGCGCAGCCGTATCATCGTCGGGCAGGCATGGCGGAACACGGTGAAAGTAGGTGTTGGGCTCGATCGTCAGGTGGTACGCCGAGAGGTGCTGCGGCGAGAATGATATCGCCGTTTTCATGTCGGCTTGTGCGTCCGTTTCCGTCTGCCCCGGCAGCCCGTACATGATGTCAAGGTTCACGTTATCGAAATTGCGCATCGCAATTTCGATCGCCCGGCGCGCTTCCTCGTCGTCGTGGATGCGTCCCAGAGCCTTGAGGTACCGGGGATCGAAACTTTGGATGCCGATCGAGAGCCGGTTCACCCCCGCCGCCCGAAAATCCCGGAACTTCTCCGCTTCGACTGTTCCCGGATTCGCCTCAAGCGTGATCTCCGCATCGACGGCGAGCGAGAGCCGCGCGCGTAGCGCGCCAAGGATCGAGTCGATCGCCTGCGCCGACAGCAGGCTCGGCGTACCGCCGCCGAAGAATATCGTGTAGACGCTGCGGCCCCAAATGTCAGGCAGTGCCTGTTCCAGATCCGCGATCAACGCGGCGATGTAACGCTCCTCGGGCACCGCGCCGCGTGCCTCGTGCGAGTTGAAATCGCAGTACGGGCATTTTCGCGCGCACCACGGAATATGAATATATAAAGACAGCGGCGGCAGCGCCCTGAACTGCGGTGACGAGTAGCGAGTAATGGGTGACGAGTTAAGTCCCACGGCGTCTTCTCGCTGGTCAATTCGCGGTCATCGTTCCGGATTTTTCATTACACGCAGCTGCGCAACAAGTTGCGCAGCTGCGTGTCCGCGATGACTGATCTCGTTCTTGTCGTCGGGCGCGAGCTCCGCGGCGCTCTTGCCGAGCGACGGCAGGAAGAAGTACGGGTCGTAGCCGAACCCGTTCGCGCCACGCGGACTTGCCACCACTTCGCCAAACCATCGCCCCTCGGCAATCAGCGGCTCGGGGTCATCAGCATGGCGCACCAGCACGATCACGCAGTAATAATGCGCGCTCCGGTCGCTTTTGTCCCGCAGCTCGGCGATCAGCTTCTCGTTGTTGCGCCGGTCCTGCTCGTCGCGCCCCCCTGTGTCAGCCGTCGCGTAGCGCGCCGAAAAGACCCCCGGCGCGCCGTTCAGCGCATTGACGCAGATGCCGGAGTCGTCGGCGAACGCCGGCAGACCCGAGTAACGACTCGCGTGGCGTGCTTTGGCGAGCGCGTTCTCGACGAAGGTTTCATGCGGCTCGTCCCCGTCGGCAATGCCGAGCTCGGATTGCGGCACGACCTCGATGCCGAGCGGGCCGAGCATCTGCCGAAATTCGCGCAGCTTCCCCGGGTTGCTGCTTGCCAGAACCAGTTTTTTCATGAAGCAGAATTTTGAACCGCCAAGCCGCCAAGAGAAACAAATTCAACAATTATTGTCTTGCTTCTCTTGGCGCCTTGGCGGTTCAATCTTTCAGCGCCGCGCGCTGCGCGGTGACGAGCTCGCGGATGCCGCGCTCGGCCAGGTCGAGCATCGCGTTCAGTTCCGCTCGCGAGAACGGGTGCCCCTCAGCCGTCCCCTGCACTTCGATTAGCCCGCCGCTTCCCGTCATGACAACGTTCATGTCGGTGTCGCACTGTGAGTCCTCGGTGTAATCAAGGTCGAGCACTGGCGTGCCTTGGAAAACACCCACTGACACCGCCGCGACGAATTCACGCACCGGAGAGGCGGCGATCAACTGCTGCCCGATGAGGAACTGCGCGGCATCTTGCAGCGCGACGCAGGCGCCGGTAATCGCCGCCGTACGCGTGCCGCCGTCGGCCTGAATCACGTCGCAATCGACCTGAATGGTGCGCTCCCCGAGCTTTTCCAGGTCCACAACCGAGCGCAGCGCGCGCCCGATCAAGCGCTGGATCTCCTGGGTGCGGCCGGACTGCTTGCCGCGCGCCGCCTCGCGATCGTTGCGGGTGTTCGTCGAGCGCGGCAACATGCCGTACTCCGCGGTCACCCAGCCCTGCAGCCGGCCTTTTAGATGCGGCGGCTGCTGGTTGAGCACGCTAGCCGTGCAGATCACGTGCGTGTCGCCGAATTCGATCAGCACCGAACCTTCTGCATGGCGTGTGTAGCGGCGCGTAATGCGAACGTCGCGCAGCTGATCGGGTCTTCTTTGGCTGGGTCGCATCTAACTCCCTGAGTATGCTATCTTTCCGGTGAACGATAGCATGAATGATAAATAGTCAGCGATGATTCGTAAATCGAACGAGACGCGGCGCGTTTCTTCTCGAATTGCGATTCACGATTCACGAGGTTTCGATGATATACAGCATGACCGGTTATGCCTCAGCGTCCCGCGAGTTCGCGTACGGGGCGCTCAATCTCGAGCTGCGCTCGGTCAACCATCGCTATCTCGATCTCCAGTTCCGGCTTCCCGACGACTTGCGCTCGGTCGAGCCCGTGCTGCGCGAGAGGCTCGCCGCGCAGTTGACGCGGGGCAAGGTCGAGTGTCGCGTGACGTTCACTGCCGCCGCGGTTGGCCCGCGGGCACCCCAGTTCAACGAGGTGCTGCTGCGGCAACTCGTCGAGCTGAACACTCGCGTCCGTGCCGCCCTCCCGGGGGCTGACACTCTCGCGGTGGCGGACATCCTGCGCTGGCCGGGCATGCTGGAAACCGAGGCCTTGCCGCTCGAGGAGCTGAAGGCCGCGTGCCGCGAGTTGCTCTCGGCTGTGCTGGTGGAGTTCACAGCGGCACGCGCCCGCGAAGGCGAGAAACTGGCGCAAGTGCTGCTCGATCGCGTCGCCGGCATGGAGCGGCTCGTCGCTGCCATCCTGCCGCGCCTCCCCCAGGTCATCGCCGGCTACCAGGAACGGCTTGCGACACGGCTGAAAGAGGCGATCGGCACGGGCGACGAAGAGCGTATCCGGCAGGAGGTGGCCGTCTTTGCCACCAAGATCGACGTCGACGAGGAGCTCTCGCGCCTCACGGCACACGTTGCAGAGCTGAAACGCGTGCTGGCGGAGGGTGGCGGCGTCGGCAAGAAGCTCGACTTCTTGATGCAGGAGCTCAACCGCGAGGCCAATACACTTGCCTCCAAGTCGGCGGACTTGAGCGTGACGCAAGCCGCACTCGAGCTGAAGCTGCTGGTCGAGCAGATGCGCGAGCAGATCCAGAACATCGAGTAATGGGCAATGAGTAATGTGCGCGAGAAAAACTGCGAGAGCCCAGTCTACCGTGCCGACGCCGACGCCGACAGGCGCCTGAGGCTTTTCGCTCATCACTCATCACTCATCACTCATCACTGCGAATGAGCGGGATTCTCTTCATCGTCAGCGCGCCCTCGGGCACCGGCAAGACGAGCCTCGTCCGGGCGCTGCTGACGGCCGAGGCCGAGGTCAGGCTGTCCATCTCGTACACCACGCGCCCGCCGCGGCTGGAAGAAGTCGACGGGCGTGACTACCACTTTGTTTCCCTCGAGGTGTTCGAGCGCATGCTCGAAGCGGGAGAATTCCTTGAAAGCGCGACGGTTCACGGCAACCGCTATGGTACCTCGCACAAATGGATCGAACGCGAGCTTGCGCACGGCCACGACGTGCTACTCGAGATTGACTGGCAGGGCGCGCAGCAAGTGCGCAAGCTCATGCGCGGCGTCGTGAGCATCTTCGTCCTGCCGCCATCGTTCGAAGCGCTACGGACACGCCTCGTCGGCCGGGGCCAGGACAGCGCGGAGGTGATCGCGCAGCGTCTCGACGCCGCCCGCGAGGAAATGAGCCACGGCGCCGAGTTCGAGTATGCTATTATTAATGACGATCTCGACCGGGCGGCGCGGGATCTAACGAGCATCATCCGGACCGAACGGCTTAAGTTCCCCCGTCAGGTCGCCCGTCACGGCAACTTGTTCAACCGAATCAAATAGCAGAGGCACGAACCATGGCCCGTATTACCGTCGACGATTGCCTGAAAATGATTCCCAACCGCTTCGACATGTCGCTCGCGGCGACCTTTCGGGCACGCCAGATCGCCAACGGCGCACAGCCCATGATCGAATCGAACCGCGACAAGCCCACCGTGATCGCGCTGCGCGAGCTGGCCGGAAACCACTATGGCACGGAAATCCTCAACAAGGGGCAGACCTGAGCCAAGGCAGAAGGATGAAGGACGAAGGAGGGCTTGATCACCGTTGACCGCTGAATCCTTCCGCCTTCCGCCTTCCGCCCTCATCCCTAGTCCGCAGTGTCCCAGTCCCCCGCCCTCTTCAAGGAGTGGTCCGGCTACCTGAAGCCGGAGGATATCTCGCAACTGCAGTCCGCCTATCAGTTCAGCGAGACGGCGCACCAAGGGCAGTTCCGAAAATCGGGCGAGCCCTATATCTCACACCCGCTTGCAGTGGCGAACATCCTCGCCCAGTGGCATCTTGATTCCCAGGCATTGACCGCCGCGCTTCTGCACGACGTGATGGAGGACACCTCCGTCACCAAGACCGAGATCTCGAGGACGTTCGGCAAGCCCATCGCGGACCTCGTCGATGGCGTTTCGAAGCTCGACCAGATCGAGTTCGAGACCCACGCCGAAGCGCAAGCGGAGAACTTCCGCAAGATGCTGCTGGCAATGGCGCGCGACGTGCGCGTCATCCTGATCAAGCTCGCCGACCGACTGCACAACATGCGCACGCTCGACGCGGTCGGGCCCGAGCAGCGGCGGCGCGTCGCGCGCGAGACGATCGAAATCTACGCGCCGATCGCCAACCGCCTTGGCCTGAACAGCCTCTACCAGGAGCTCGATGATCTCGCGTTTCAGCACCTCTACCCGGATCGCTACCGGGTTCTCGCCAAGGCGGTCCAGGCGGCGCGTGGCAACCGGCGCGAGGTGGTCGGCCGGGTGCTCGAGGCGGTCAAGCGACGGCTCAGGTCGAGCGGCATCGAGGCCGAGGTGCACGGGCGCCAAAAGCATCTCTATTCCATCTACGGCAAGATGAGGGAGAAGCATCTCACCTTCGCTCAAGTGCATGACGTGTTCGGCTTCCGCATCCTTGTCAAGGACGTGCCCGCCTGCTATCTCGCGCTCGGGGCGCTGCACGGGCTCTACAAGCCGATCCCGGGCAAGTTCAAGGACTACATCGCAATCGGCAAGGCAAACGGGTATCAGTCCCTGCACACGGCGCTCTTCGGTCCGTTCGGCAGCCCGATCGAGATCCAGATCCGGACCCAGGAAATGCACAAGATTGCCGAGGCGGGCGTGGCCTCTCACTGGCTCTACAAGAGCTCGGACACGTCGTTCTCGGTGCTGCAGAAGAAGACGCACCAGTGGCTGAAGAGCCTGCTCGAGATGCAGTCGCAGGCGGGTGACTCGATCGAATTCCTCGAGCACCTCAAGGTCGATCTCTTTCCCGATGAAGTCTACGTCTTCACGCCGAAGGGCAAAATCATGGCGCTGCCGCGGGGCTCTACCGCGGTGGACTTTTCCTATGCGGTGCACACAGACATCGGCAACCGCTGCGTCGCCGTCAAGATTAACCAGGAACTGATGCCGCTGCGCACGGAGCTAAAGAACGGCGACCGGGTGGAGATCATCACCGCCGCCCACGCCAAGCCCAATCCCCTGTGGCTCAACTTCGTCACGACCGGCAAGGCGCGCTCGCGCATTCGCCACTTTCTCAAGACCATGCACTTTCGCGAGTCGGTGCAGCTCGGCGAACGGCTGCTCAACCAGGCGCTGGTGCCGCTGGGCACCACCCTGGCGGAGGTCAAGGAGGCGCAATGGAACAAGTTCCTGCCCGACGCGGGCGGCAAACCGCGCGATGAGGTGCTCGCGGACATCGGGCTCGGCAAGCGGCTCGCCGCGGTGGTGGCCCGCCGCCTGCTTTCGCTCGGCGAGCCCGGTCCCGCCGAGGCCGCCGCCTCGGGCTCGGTCGTCATCCGGGGCTCAGAGGGAATGGCGGTGCAGTTCGCCCGCTGCTGCCAGCCGATACCGGGCGATCCGATCATCGGCATCATCAGCAAGGACCAGGGCATGGTGATTCATACGCATGACTGCCCCGTGATCGCCAAGGCGCGCCACGACCCCGAGCGCATACTCGACGTGGCATGGGACCCCGAGATTCGGAAGCTGTTCGAAGTCAACATCAAGCTGGTGGTGGCCAACCGGCGCGGCGTGCTGGCGAAAGTGGCGGCGGACATCGCCGAGGCCGACTCCAATATCCAGAACGTGGCCGTGGACCCCGAGGACGGCAGCGCCTACACCAACATGTTTTTCACGCTGCAGGTTCAAAACCGTCTGCATCTGGCGAGTATTCTGCGCGGCCTGCGCCATATCCCCGAAGTGGTGCGGCTCACGCGCGTCAAGGGCTGAGGGAATGCGGCATTATGGAATAGACAATTATGACCCGCTCGAGCGCTGCGCCTCGATGATCCTTCGCGCCGCATTCCCTAATTGGTGAACCCGTATGTCGGCGATTCCTATCGCCGACATACGCTGTAGCCGTCGTTCCACCCCTGCATGTAATCCTCGTCCGCACGATAGCGGCCTTCGTCGCGCCGAGTGCGCCCCGTGCCGGCGCTCTCGCAACCCTCCGCATAGCCTTGTTGGAATGCCGGCGGGAATCCCGACAGGTTGACGTGCCTTCCCGACCCGGAATCGGCGCACGCCGCAAGCGCGAGCGCCGCTAGCGCCGTCGCCGCGCCAACTCGATCGAAGGCGCAGCGCATGCCCACCTCAGCGCCCCGCTTCCTTCGCGATGCTAACGACACGCACCGCGTCGGGCTCGCTTTCGATCGGAGCGCCCTCGAGGTAGCCCAGCAACGTGCGGTAGGTCGGATAGCGCTGCCCGGTTTTGTGGCAGTACTCCTCAATGGAGCGGTAGAGCGCTTTGTAGGCAAGGCGCGTCAGCACCGTGTCGGCCTCGATCCGCGTGCGCACGACGTCCCCGAGCCGCAGCGTAGCCTCCAGAATATCGAGCTCGACGGCGTCGTCACCGCGGAACTCGGCGTGTATGCGCTTGACGCGCCCATGAGTGAGTTTGTTCACTTGCAACCTCCCTGTCAGTGATTCAGGCCGGGGCGGCCGCGCGCCCCCGCGGAACGTCATGAATGGTCGGTGGCGGCGCCGGCAGCTTGCGCGCCGACTCCATCGCCGAGCCCATCGTCGTCGGCATCGCGCCCTTTTGCCAGCTCGCCAACCATTGCAAGTGCCCGAAACGCGTCGAGCAGCTCCAAAAAATCGCAGCTATCGATTACCGTGCTCTTGTCCAACTCGTGGCCCATATCGACGCTTTTATCCCGCGGCAACCAGCCCGCCTTCTGTCACCCGCACCCTTTGCCCAAGGCCGAGAGTGGGTTGTGACTGCTGGTAGAACGTCCGGTAGCTCCCGTCGCTCATCCGCACCCGGACCTGGTATTGCGTAGAGCGTTTTGCGTTTTTCTCGATTTCGTGCCCGGCATACGCGCCGGCACCGGCGCCGACCACCGTCATCACGGTGCGGCCGCCGCCGCCGCCGCCGCCCGCAACGGCGCCGAGGCCACTGCCATCTCCCTTCGCCTCGACCACGCGGATCGACTCGATTACCCCGCAGTTCACGCACGCCGGTGCCGCGGTCGTCGGGGCGTTCACGGCGTCGGCGGCACCTGGCCGCGCGGGCGCCGGGGCCCTTTCACTCCTGACAACCGCCTCGGTGCGGAGCGCAGGATCGTTCTTCGACTGTGCGCTCGGCAGCCACCCCACCATGGTGGCAATGCCCACGATGCTGAACACGATCACCGTCACGGCCGCGATCAGCATGAGGGGATAGAGCAAGTTCGTACGTTTCTCGAGGACTCTCGCGGTCTGCATGCGCCACTCCCGCCGGGCTAAAGCGCTTAAGCTTCCGCAACCCTCGTGCCAGATCAAATCGCGAGATCAAACAAGGAGTTATACGGCGAGGTCGTGAACCACATGTCGTTATCTGGCAACGCGACCCGGCGTTTTCGGCTTAGGGTCCTGATCCCCCGCGAGTTTTGCTGTCGCAAGGCGGCGACAAAACGCCATGACGGCACGGGGATGGGCGACAGTAAGGGCGGGCCTCATGCGCACCGCTCTGGAATCAAGGCGAGTCGACCGATCCCGCGCGTTATACGAGCCTTAGTCCGTTTCGAACGCGCGCAGATGAAACGGCGCCGTGGGGGTCCGTTGAGAGCTAAAACACGGCAAAACGCACGCGTGTTTTGCCGTGTTTTAGGCTCTTAAGGACTTGAAGAGTTTCGGATCCAGCTGATGCCGCTGCAGCAGCTTGTAGAACTCGGTGCGGTTGCGTTTGGCAAGCCGCGCCGCCTGCGTGACGTTACCCTCGGTGATCTTCAGCAGCTGTGTCAGGTAGTCACGCTCGAACCCGCGCCGCGCGTCCTCGAAGGAGGCGAACTCGGCCTGCTGGCTCTGGATTGCCTGCTGCACCCAGCTCGCGGGGATGAGGGGCGTCGTGCACAGCGCGACGGACTGCTCGACCACGTTGTAGAGCTGACGCACGTTACCCGGCCAGCTGGCGGCAACCAGCAACTCGAGCGCCTCGGAGGAAAAGCCGGTGACTGATTTGCGGTATTTCTCGGCGAGCTGCATCAGGAAATGATTGGCGAGCAGTGGAATATCCTCGCGCCGCTCGGTGAGAGGCGGCAGCTGCAGTGCCACCACGTTCAGCCGGTAGTAGAGGTCCTCGCGGAAATTGCCGGCGGCCATCTCCGCCTCGAGGTCGCGGTGCGTGGCGGAAATGATCCGCACATCCACATCGTTCGCCTCCGTGGCGCCGACGGGGCGCACCCTTTTTTCCTGCAGCACCCGCAGCAGCTTCACCTGCAGCGAGACCGGCATATCGCCGATCTCGTCCAGGAACAGCGTGCCGTGGTTCGCGGCGAGGAACAGGCCCTTGTGGTCGCGCACGGCGCCCGTGAAGGAGCCCCGCACGTGCCCGAACAGCTCCGATTCGAGCAGCTGCTCGGGAATCGCGCCACAGTTGATCGCGACGAACGGGCCTTCGCGCCGGTTGCTCGCCATGTGGATCGCACGCGCGAGCAGTTCCTTGCCGGTGCCGGACTCGCCGCTGATGAAAACAGCGGCATCGCTGATCGCGACCAGCCGGGCCTTCGCCAACACGTCTTCCATAACCGGGTTGCGCGTCATGATCTCGGCGCGCCAGCCGGCGTCTTCGCCCGTCGCGCCGAGGCTCGCGCTCCCGCGGAGCGCTGCTGCCCGGTGGATCTCCGTGAGCAGCGCCTTGGCGTCGAAAGGCTTGGTAAGATAGCCGAACACGCCACGGTTGACTGCCGCGACCGCGTCGGGGATTGTCCCGTGCGCCGTGAGAATAATGACGGGAAGCGTCGGATTGCGGGCATGGATCGCCTCGAACAGCGCGATGCCGTCCATCCCGCTCATCCTCAGATCGGTCACGACGACCTGGGGCCGCGCGATGCTCATCTGCGCGAGAGCCCGCTCCGCGCTTTCCGCAGTCGTTACGTAATAGCCCGCCGAGTCGAGCCGTATTTGCATCAGGCGCAGCAAGTCGGGATCATCGTCGACGACAAGAACGCTGGTTCTGGGCAAAGTGCCCGTCTCGGCAAGTTTCGTACTATTCGTATGCACACGCAATCCGATCATGGGTCACCTATTCTGCGTTTCAACGCACGCATTGTATTCCCTATTTGTATCGGCGCTTAGAGTCCCTAACCTAGTGAAACGCGCGTGTGTTTCACTAGGTTAGGGATTCTCAACGCTTGCGCTCCATCATGCTACGTTCGAGAGACTTCAGGGCGTCCAGCTTCTGCTGCAAATCCTGGGCAGTGGCATCGAGGCGCTGGCGGTCGCGTACCTGCGCGGCCAGCAGCGCCGCGAGCGCCGAAAACTCCCCGCCCTCGTTCTTCGCCACGGAGTCGAGCAGCTCCAGGGCGCGGGCATTATCGCTCAGCGCGGTATTGGGCAGGCCGAGCAGCATCGCCAGCCGCACCCGGTTGAAATCCGAGCGCTTGCGTGCGTAGGCCCTGCGCGAGATCTCGAGCTCGCGGCTGAGCTGGTCCTCTTTCAACTTGCCGATGTGGTGGTAATAAAGCAACAGGCTTTCGACGTCGGAAATCGGGCGCTGGACCTTCCCCGTGAAAGCGGGTTCCTGCGTCTCGACCGTGAGATCGGGTTCCTGCGTCTCGACCTCTTGCAGCATACCGCAGCTCGCCAACAGCGCACAGCACCCGACCAACCCGACCAGGCGCGCTTTCATATCACCGCCGCTTCCTCACCGATGCGCGTGAGCGGAAGCCACACGCGCAGGTGAGCACCCTTGCGGCTGTCCACAACCTCGATACTGCCGCCGTGCCCGAAGACGTATTCCTTCACCACGGACAACCCGATACCCGTGCCCCGAACCGGACCTGCACCCTCGTCCCGTCCCTGGTAGAAGGGCTCGAAAATACGCATGCGGTCCGCCACCGGGATGCCGGGCCCCTGATCGATGACATCCAGCTGGAGCATTTCACCGTCGACACGAGCGCTGATGCGGATAACGCTGCCGACGGGCGAGAACTTTACGGCATTGGAGATCAAGTTATCGAGCACGACGCGCAGCTTTTCCGGGTCGGCCGAGAGCATCACATCCTGGACAGCAAGGTCGAGCGTGAGCCCGCGCGAGCGGATCGCGAGGCTGTGGTCGGCCACCACGCGCTCGACCACCTGCCTGATTTCCACGGGCTCGAGGTCCACGGCCACCTTGCGGAACTGGCTCGCACCGTAGGAGAGCAACGCTTCGATCAACTTCTGCAATTCTACACTGTTATGGCGCATGATCTCGGTGATCTCGCGCTGGCCCGGTGTGAGCTTGCCGACCACCTCCTCCGATAGCAGCTCGGCGCCCTCGCGCAGTGCGGTGAGCGGTGTCTTGAGCTCATGCGAGACCTGCCGCAGGAACTGGTTCTTTTGCCGTTCGAGATCGAGCAGTTCGCGCCGCATCCATTCGAGTCGCTCGCCGAGCTGCTCAAGGTCCTGCGGGCCGCTCACCATGATGGGCGCCGCAAACTGACCCCCGCCAAGGCGCCGGATTGCCGCATCGATTTGGCGAATCGGGCGGGCGATCAGGATCGAGAAGCCGATCACGAGAAACACCACGACCGGGATGAGGGCGAGCAGCTGCCAGAACGTGATGCGCCGGGCCTGCGCCGCGGTGGCGCGCATCGCCTCGACCTCGCGGTCGATCAACGCGTTGCTGCGCATGTTGATGATGCGCGCCTCCGCTGCCAAATCAACGAAGCGCTGGACGGTCTGCGCGAGCCGCGGCGTCTCGGCAAAGGGGTCGGAGAGCACGCCGTAGATCTCGGCCTCGCCGCGCACGATTCGGTCAAGCGCGCCCTTTTGCTCGATGTCGAAGGGGAGGCTCTCGAACTGTCGCGCCGTCCTGATCAGCTGCTCGCGCGCGACGCCGTAGGCATCGAGCAGCGAGCGGTCCCCAAGGATCACCATCTGCCGTGCCGCGCGCTCCATCGTCGTCAGGAGCTCGGCGAGCCGCCGGCTGCTCTGCGTTGCCTGAACCGCCTGGTAAACGGTCTGCTGGCTCCGGCTCGAAAGCTGGTCCACAGAGACCGCCGTATTGACGAGCGCGAGGATGAGCGGCAGCGCGACCAGCGTGAAGCCGATCACGAGCAAATTGAGAAAGGACCGCGGGTAGTAGCGCTGCATCGGTTGACTCTACAGACTCTACACACTGCCGCGCACCCGTGACAACCTGCGGCGGGTTTTGTCGCACACGGCCCTGCCGCGCGGGGCCGGCTAGCTCTGGGCCTTCTGGTTCTTGTCCTCGATGACCTTGATCAACCCGTCGATGCCGGAGCGGGAGATCTCGGACTGGAACGAGCCGCGGTAGTTGGTCACGAGACTCAGGTTCTCGACCACGACATCGTAGACCTTCCATCCGCCGGGCGTGCGTGTCATCCTGAAGTCGATCGGGACCGGCGACCGGTTCGATCCTTTGACGAGCGTCTTCACCACGGTGTCTGCGTCGCCCGGCCTGATCACGGCGGGCTTCACCTCGACGGAGTAGGTCCCCGTCACCTGCGACAGGGCGGTCGTGTAGGTGCGCACCAGCAGCGTCCGGAATGCGTTCTCGAGCGCCTGCTTCTGCGCAGCGCTCGCCTTCGGCCAGGCGCGGCCGGTCGCAAGACGGGTCATCGCGGCGAAGTCAAACTGGGAGACCAGTTTCGCTTCAGCGAACGCCTGCAGCGCGCGCGGATCGGGGTTCTTTTGGATCTCGGCGAGCACCTCGGTCACGCCGGCGTGCACCATCGCGTCGGGCGCCACCACCTGCCCCTGCGCCGCGACCAACGACGCGCAGGCCATCGCGAGCGCCGCACCGAAGCATTTCAGGATTCTCACCATGATTCGCCCTTTCTGCCCATCATTCGACTATCGAGCCGCTACGATAGCAGGCCCGACCGGTTCGTGCGCGTTTGCCAAGGCCTTAATCGGGACCATCGAGCGATCGGTTGCGGCCTGCCGGGCGAGCGGTCCCCGAGCTGGCACGGCAACCTCCGTGCCAGGGTAGGGCCCCGTGGCAAATCAATGGCTTCGCCGCGCGACGCGGGCAAACGCCCGGCAGAAGTGTTGCCGTCAAGCGACGGGCAAACCCCAGGGCCGCGCGGCGCCGGCACCGTAACCAATATCAATTTAGCCGCAGATAAACGCAGATTTATTTATATAAAATCCCGAAACCCCAAACGACGTTTGTTAACCGCCGATGGACGCCGATACACGCCGATCAGGGCCAGAACTGAACCGCCAAGACGCCAAGGCCGCCAAGAAAAACCGATCAAGAATTAGAGGTAAAGCGAAGATTTGGCCGGGTTAAATGGTGGCTCACCGCCGCGCGATGCTCCGCCGCGACATTCCGCGCGACCGGGGGCGGACCGGAGCCGCCAGAATCGAGGTGGATGTGACGCCAATCCCACTTATTTTGGCGTAACAGTGCACTTTCTTGATCGATGTAGCGCATACAGCACCTGCTCGATTCGCGTCAGAAGTCAGTCAATCTCCGATCTTGTATGCTCATTTCTCGCTAGAATAGCTGGCCGTAAGGCGATATATCGTCCTCGCCAACATGGGGCCGATCTCTCGTTAACCAGACCCTACCCGCCGGCAAGCCTTTGAGAACACCCATAAAGAAGGGGACAGACGTGAAAAAGTTTATGTTTTTGCATTTCGGATTTGAAAAACCCACCCCGGAAATCATGGAGGCCTGGGGGGCTTGGTTTAAATCGATCTCCGACAAGCAGGTCGACCAGGGTGGTTTCAGTGGTGGCCGAGAAGTCTCGAAAAGTGGAACCAAGGACCTACCATGGAATATGGAATCCATTACTGGTTACAACATCATCGAGGCGGAAAGTCTTGATGCCGCGGAGAAACTTGCCCAAAGCAATCCATTTATTGCAAGCATTCGAATCTACGAAGTGAGGTCGAAGTAGAGCCGTTTGTTTCTCGGAGGTTTCTTCTCGTCAATACGAAAGGTAACTATGCGTCCGGCGAGGAGGCCTCGTGCTGGCTAACCTTGATTTCGAGCGAACGCGCGGAAAGCGTAATGGGTGCGCGTTTACCGCCGTCGTACGCTTGGTCCCGGTGGTGCGCACCGCTCAACGCGTACGTTGAGCGTCTTGTTCCTGGAATTTCTTGGCGTCTTGGTGGTTTATTTCTTGATCTTATCTGCGTTTATCTGCGGCTGAAATTTCTGGAATTTGCGCCAAGTCGCGCAACATTCCGTGCAGCCCGGTGACGACCCGCGCGAGGCGCTCGTAATCGACCTTGTCCGGTGTGTCCTGCATCGTGTGGTAGTGCGGGTAGCGATAAGGCGCCGTGTCAGTCACCATCAGCGCCGGGTAGCCCTCCTTCCAGAATGACCAGTGATCGGACCACCCCACGCCCGGCAGCAGTGCGGGCGCAGCCGCACCTTCGGACGGAAATTGCGCATGGCGGCGAAAGCTTGCAATCACGTCATGCAGCAGCGGGCGCGACGACAGGTTGGCGACGAACGCAATGAAATTGCCGGTCTTGGGATAGAAAAAGCTCAACGGGAACGGATAGCGCTGGCTTGCAGGCTCGTCCGAGTAGTAGCCGATGGTTTCGAGCGAGAACATGGCGACGATATTCTCGCCGCGCGCTTTCGAGTGCCGCGCGTAGAAGCGGCTGCCCATCTGTTCGCCGGAATAGAACGGCGGCTCCTCGTCCACGAAAGCCACGAAACGCACGGTGCGGGCCGGCTTCGAGTCGTGCAGCAGCCGCGCAAGCTCGATGAGCGCGGCGACGCCGGAGCCGTTGTCGTTCGCCCCAGGGGCGCCGCTTACCGAGTCGTAGTGGGCACCGATCACGATGATTTCATCGCGGCGGCCCTTACCTGGTACTTCTATTTCGATGTTGCGCACCTCGGTCCCGTCCCGAGGTATGCGCTGCGCCACGACGCCGTAGCCCAGACCCTCGAAAGCAGTCTCGATGTAGCGCGCGGCCGCCTCCAGCGCAACCGGATGCATGAAGTTGTGCTCCCGGCTCGCGACCGTCGCGACGTGGCGGCTCAGCCGATCGGCGAGAAGCTTTCCCTCCGCGGTGAGCGGCTGGAGCGCGCCCGTGTACGACATTCCCGGCACCTTGACCATGTACCACAGCAGCCAGGCAATCGCGGCAGCGACAGTGAGCCAGAACAGCATGCGTAGAGCGAAGCGGAGTTTGCCGAACATGCTACACCCTAGCACGCTCGGGCGCGCGACGCCGCGCTCTCTGCTCAAATGCGTGACGACTGACGACTGACGACCGACGACTGACGGGCTGAATACCAGTGATGAGTACTGGTGATGGGAAACGTTTTATACATCACCATTAATCGTCACCATTATTCATCACCAATTTTCATCACCTCTTGGCTTGCACGCACCGCCATCACTTCTCACCGCTCAGGCGAGAGGAGGAACCTTGAGTTGCCCGGCAAGCTGGTTGAGGCTCGCGAGCAATGGCGCGGGCAGCGGAATGCCATTCTTTGCCCGCTCCGCGCGCGCCGCGTGGCTGCCCTCGCCGGGCAGGCGGATGCGGTCCACGCCGGGCAGGCGCTTGGAGCCCCGGAGATCGCGAATCAGCGTATCCATCTGCCGCTTGAACTCAGCAACCGGCTGGAAGGCCTCCACGTTGATCGCCACGATCACATGGCCGGTGTTGGTCACGGAGGTGTCGTCGGCGTTGAAGTCGACGACGTCTTTGCCCATGGCCGCGCCGTTGAGCGTTCCGCTCAGGAGACCGATGACGAGCGCCAACCCGTATCCCTTGTAGCCACCGATGGGGAGGAGGAAGCCCTCGTTGGCGCGCTGGGGATTGGTGAGCGGGCGGCCTTCGCGGTCCATCATCCAGCCCTCCGGCATCATCTCGCCGCGCTGGGCCTTGGTCTTGACCTTGCCGTAAGCCGCCACGGTGGTCGCCATGTCGAGCACGATCGCCGGCTCCTCGCCCGCCGGGACCGCCACCGCGATCGGGTTGGTGGAGAGCAGCATGTCGAGGCCGCCCCATGGCGGCAGGTGGTTGGCGTTCCCGACGGCAAGGTAGAGCCCGACCATGTCGTGCTCGAGCGGCATGCTCGCGTAAAGCGAAGCCGGCCCCGCGTGGTTACTCATGCGCACGCCAATCCAGGCCACGCCCGCGCCTTTCGCCTTCTCGATCGCCTTCTCGGTAGCGTAGCGCATCACGAGATGCCCCATGCCGTTGTCGCCGTCCACGAGTCCCATACCCGCGGCCTCGCGCGCCATGTGGATCTTCGGCTTGAGGTTGACTGCCCCGCCCTTGATGCGGCGGATGTATTGGGGCAAGCGGAACACCCCATGCCCTTCCGAGCCCTGCACGTCGGCACGTACCATCAGCTCCGCGATGTTCTTTGCCTCGGACTTGGAGATCCTGACCGCTTCGAACGCGCTCGCGATAAATGCCTCGAGTTTCTGCGCCGAAACGCGCACCGACGTCGCAGTATCAGCCATGCCTTGCCTCGCTCCTCACTTCTTCACTCCTCACTAGAACTCACCTCAAAAAAAGCCATAACACCAGAAGATCATTAACCACGGAAGCACACGGAAGCACACGGAACTTGTTACTCGGCAACAGCACACGTCTCTGTTCAGGTTTCGTCCGTGTCATTCCGTGTGTTTCCGTGGCTGTATTGCTTCTGACACGCCTCTGGGTATCGAATCAATTCTCGCGAGGCTCTTCCAGTTCCACCAGCGCCCCGAGAAAATCCTTCGGGTGCACGAACGCAATGCGCTCGCCGTGCACGTTACGGCTCTCCTTGCCCTCACCCAGCACTTTCGCGCCGCTCGCCGCAATGCTTGCGGCGACGGCCGGCACATCGTCCACGCTGAGACAGAAGTGGTGAATGCCGCCATTGGGATTGCGCTCGAGGAACTTCGAGACGGGCGAGTCGGGCCGTGCAGGCTCCATCAGCTCGATGCGCGCGTTGGGCAGCTCGACGTACGCAATCCGCACGCCCTGCTGCTCGTTCACCTGCGCGGGGCCGACGGTAAGCCCGTAAACGTCTTTGAGCCGCTTCGCAGCCGCGTCGAGATCGGGAACGACCAGCGAAACGTGGGACAGTCCGGTAATCATGATAATCCTCCAAATCCCCCCGACTTCGTCGACCCCCTTTGCTAAAGGGGGTGGCGCTCCCCCCGACTTCGTCGACCCCCTTTGCTAAAGGGGGTGGCGCTCCCCCCGACTTCGTCGACCCCCTTTGCTAAAAGGGGTGGCGCTCCCCCCGACTTCGTCGACCCCCTCACGTCGTCGCCCCCTTTGACAAAGGGGGCAGCGGAGCGGGGGGTTAGACGACTTTCTCGGCGCGCAGGGTCGCGAGGCGCTCCGCGCTAAGGCCCAACTCTCCGACTAGAACCTCATCAGTGTGCTCGCTCAGGAGCGGCGGCGGACGACGGATCGTCGCTGGCGTGCCGTTCATCTCGAAGGGAATGCCGACCAGCTTGAGCTCGCCCGCTGCGGCGTGTCCCACCGTGCGCACCATGTCGCGCGCAAGCGTATGCGGATCGTTGAGCGCCTCGGCCACCGTATTAATCGGTCCGCACGGAACGCCCACGGCGCGCAGGTTCGTGATCCATGATTCCGTCCGATCAGCCTTGAGTGCATCGGCGATCGCCAAATCGATCGCCTCGCGGTTGATCACACGGTCAGGATTCTTGGCAAAACGAGGGTCGCGCGCCCATTCGGGGTGGCCTACGGTGTCCGCGAAGCGCACGAACTGGTTGTCGTTTCCGACCGCCACGGCAATCGTGCCGTCAGCGGTCGGATAAGTCGTGTACGGCACGATCGTGGGGTGGCCATTGCCGAAACGGCGCGCGTCTTTTCCCGACACGAGAAAATTGGACGCGACATTGATCAGCATCGCGATCCCCGAGTCGTAGAGGCAAACTTCGACATGCTGGCCGCGGCCAGTGCGGTGTCGCGCTGCAAGCGCACCCAGAACGCTGTTGCAGGCATAGAGCCCGGTCACCACGTCCACGATCGCCACTCCATATTTTGTCGGCATGCCCTCGGCTTCACCACAAATGCTCATCAGGCCGGATTCCGCCTGCAGGATGAAATCGTAGCCGGGCAGCCCGGCATCGGGGCCGCGCGAGCCGTAGCCCGTGATCGAGCAGCGAATCAGCTGCGGGGCATTCTGCTCGAGCCAGTCGTTGCCGAAGCCCCATTTCTCGAGGGTGCCGAGCTTGAAGTTCTCGACGAGCACGTCGCTGCGCTTGATCAGCTGCGCGAGAATCTCCTGCCCCGCCTTCGTGGCCATGTTGAGCGTGACCGAGCGCTTGTTGCGGTTGACGCCGAGGAAATACGCGGACTCGTCCCCCGTGAAGGGCGGGCCCCAGCTGCGGGTGTCGTCGCCGGTGCCGGGCGGCTCCACCTTGATCACGTCGGCGCCCATGTCGCCCAGTATCTGCGTGCACAGCGGCCCCGCGAGGATACGCGTGAGGTCGAGCACGCGCAGCCCTTCCAGCGCTCCGCCGGACTTGTCAGAAGCCATCACAACCTTTCACCGCCAAGGAAAATCAAGAACAACAAATGAACCGCCAAGGCGCCAAGCACGCCAAGAAATCAATCACAACACTTGAACCGCCAAGCCGCCAAGCACGCCAAGGAGGAAGAACAATTCGATTCACGATTCACGATTCACGATTCACGGCTTCTTGCGCATGGCAGGAGGCTCGTTGAGGTTCTTCGCGAGCGCACCCAGATAGCCATCGAGCTCGCGCTTGGCGGCCTGGCGGAACTTGTTGAAATTCGGCGGCCGCCCGGCGAGGAATGCATTCATGCCCTCCTTCGCCTCGTCCGAGCCCCAGACGTGCGCGAGGAGCTCCATCCCGTGCTGCCACGACGAATAGAGGTTGTCCGATTCGAAATTGAGCGAGCGTTTCGTCATGCGAAGAGTGAGCGCGCTGTGGCCCTTCATGGTCTCGCACCACTTCAGCGTCTCCTTGAGGAGGTGCTTCTGCGGCACGCACCTGTTGATAAGGCCCACCTCGACTGCTTCCTTGGCCGAAAAGCGCCGTGCGCAGAAAATCATCTCGCGCGCCAGCCGCTCGCCAATGAGGCGCGGAATGTATTGCGTTGCACCGACCGTGGGACAGGCGCCGACCTTCGCGCCGGTCTGCCCGAGCACGGCGTTCTCCGACGCGATCACGAGGTCGCACCAGAGCGCGAGCTCGTGGCCGCCGCCCATGCACCAGCCGTTCACCATCGCGATGACCGGTATCGGCAGCCCGCGGATCGTCATCGCCAGGCCCAGCATGCGGTCATTCCACATGTAGGCGTTGGCGAAGTTCAGCCGCTTCATCGCGAAGAAATCGCCTCCCGCCGAGAACGACTTGTCGCCGGCGCCCGTGACTACAGCACACACGATGGACGGGTCCTCTCGCGTGGACTTGAGCGCGTCGATCATCTCGTCGAGCGTCTGTTCACGGAACGCGTTCAGCACGCGCGGGCGGTTGATGGTCACCCACGCGACCTGATCCTTGACCTCGTACAGAATGTCGCCGTAGTTCCGCGTTGTGGACTTGGGCGCAGGTTTCGCTACAGACTTCTTGCGTCTGGCAGGCATGTCGCTCCCCGGTTGGCTCAAATTTGAAGGTGAAACGGAAGAGAACAAAGTTTACCATTTGCGAGGCGCGCCCAAAACGTTACGATCGTGCCGGGGCCGGCGGCACGATCGGTCTCCTCGCTCCCGCCAGCACCCCCAATGTCGCAAAAAATTGGGGCGGGCATCAAGCCCATTTGATTGTTGACGCCGTGATGACGTAACGGGTGACGAGCGACGGGTGATCAGTCATGGGCGGCGGTCCGCGTCCGCGTTACCCGTCATCAATTCATCGGGTGATCAGTTCGCTGGTCGTCAGCCGTCACTCATTACTACATTGAGTAACAACGAAAGGAGCGATAACGTGGAAGAGAAGAAAGAGCCGGCGTACTTCATGTATTTCCCGGGCAACTACCGCTGGTCGGCGGCATTCATCAACATGATCGGCAGCGCCACCTATGGGGGCGCCGAGATCGGCGAGCTGCACAAGATCGGCCGCATGCTGAAGGACAAGGGCCCGGAAGACGACGCGGCGTGGTTCGACGCGTGCGTCAAGGTCGCCAACGGCGTGAGTGCCCATGCCGAAAGGTGGGACCAGCAGGGCCACCGCTTTGCCGCAGCCCACGCCTATCTGCGCGCCTGCAATTACTACCAGATGGCCGAGCGATTCCGCACCCCCAAGGACACGATCGGCCTCGACGTCTACCGCAAGGGCGTGGAATGCTTTCACCGGCACGTCGCCCTCACCGACCTCAAGATCGAGATCGTGGAGGTGCCGTACGAGGGCAAGAGCCTCCCTGGCTACTTCGTGCACGCGCAGAATCCGAAGTCGAAGCGCGTCCCGTGCGTGGTGTTCTTCGACGGGCTGGACGTCACCAAGGAGATCCAGTTCGTGCGCGGCGTGTCCGACCTGGTGAAGCGCGGCATCTCGTGCCTGGTGATGGACGGTCCCGGTACCGGCGAGGCGATCCGCTTCCGCGGCTTCGTGCTGCGTCATGACTATGAGGCCGCCGGCAGCGCGTGCGTCGATTTCCTCGAAAAGCGCGCCGACGTGGACCCGAAAAAAATCGGCGTCGTCGCGATCAGCCTCGGGGGCTACTACGCCCCGCGCTGTGCCGCGATGGAGCCGCGCTTCGCCGCGTGCATCGCCTGGGGCGCGCAGTGGGACTACTACGCGACCTGGAAGAAACGGATCGACGCATCCTTCAAGACTTCGCTCTCCGTGCCGGGGCATCACATCATGTGGATCCTCGGCGTGGACTCGCTCGATGCGGCATTGAAGGCTCTCGAATCCTACCGGCTCGACGGCGTCATGCAGAAGATGCGTTGCCCCTTCCTGCTCGTCCACGGGGCCGACGACGAACAGATCCCGATGGCCGATGCCCAGAAGCAGTTCGACGCGTGCGGCTCGAAGGACAAGACTCTGCGCGTCTTCACCGCTGAGGAGGGCGGCGCGCAGCACTGTCAGCGCGACTATCTCACGCTGGTGGTGGCGGAGATGTGGAACTGGTTCGAGGAAAAACTCGTGCGTAACTAACGCACGAGTTTTTTACGCTTCAGTCCATTCACTATTCACGATTCACCCTCCGCGCCGCATGAATCTGCTGCGCAGGTGCCACGAATGCGGCCAGCCGCTGGGGCGGAAGGAAATGGTCTGCCCCCGTTGCGGCGCCCGGCAGCGGCGGGAACGGGCGGGCCGGGTCGACGCTACTTCTTTTTCGCTTTCTTCGCCACTTTGGCCTTCTTTGCCGCTTTGGCCTTCTTCGGCTTGGCTTTTTTCGCTGGCTTGGCCGGCTTCTTGGCGCGAAGCATCTTGGCGCTTTGCTTTACCGCCTTCACGATGTTGATGTAGCCCGTGCAGCGGCAAAGGTTCCCCTCGAGGCCGTGAATGATCTCCTCCTCAGTGGGATTGGGATTGTCCTTGAGGAGCCCGACCGTTGCCATGATCATGCCCGGGGTGCAGAAACCGCACTGCAGGCCGTGGCACTCGGAGTAGGCCTGCTGCACCGGGTGCAGCTTGCCGTTCTTCGCCAGGCCCTCGATCGTGAGCACCTCCGCGCCATTCACCTGCACCGCGAGCACCGAGCACGACTTCACCGCCCGCCCGTTGACCTGCACGGTGCAGCAGCCGCACTGGCTGGTATCGCAGCCGATGTGGGTGCCGGTGAGCCCGACCTCATCGCGCAGGAAATTCGCGAGAAGAGTACGGTCCTCGACGTTGCGCGACTGCCTGACGCCATTAACCTTGATTTCGACCTTGGCCATGTTCTAATTCCTAAAGGCTATAGCCACAAAGAGCACAGAGAACACAGAGAATCGAGAACCAAAACTCTGGTTGTCTGCTCTTGTTTTCCTCTGCGAACTTTGTGTTCTCTGTGGCTGGTTTTGATTTTTATCTGCGTTTATCTGCGGCTACTTCTTTCCAGAAAGCTTCGCCACCGCGCGCTTTGCCATGACCCGTACCAGGTTCGCCCGGTACTCGCGCGTTGCGTGTATATCCTCGTTCATCTCCCCGGCGTCGAGCCTTGCGCCGTCTATCGCCGCCGCCTTGAGGCTCTTTCCGAGCGCTGCTTCCGCAGCCTTCCAGCGGAACACCCCGGGCCCGGCCCCGGTCACCGCCACCCGCGTGCCACTGGCCGTCTGCGCCGCGAATACGCCCGCCATCGCGTAGCCCGACGCCGGATGCGCAAACTTGGCATAGGCCGCACGCTTGGGCACCGGGAATACGATGCGCGTGATGATCTCGCCCTCTTCGAGCGCCGTCGTGAACAAACCCTGAAAGTAGTCGTCTGCGGCGATCTCGCGCTTGTTGGTAACAACCGTCGCGCCGAGACCGAGCACGGCCGCAGGATAGTCCGACGCCGGATCGTTGTTCGCCACGGAGCCCCCGATCGTGCCCATATTGCGCACCTGCGGATCCCCGATCAACCCTGCGAGGTAGGCCAGCGTCGGTATCGCCTTCTTCACCACGGCGGAGGTTGCGACCTCGTGGTGTTTCGTCGCGGCGCCGATGGTGAGCGCCCCCGCCTTCGCGGTAATGCCGCGCAACTCGGGAAGCCCGCCGATATCCACCAGATGCGAGGGCTGCGCGAGCCTTTGTTTGAGCGTGGGCACCAGTGTCATGCCGCCAGCCAGCAGCTTAGCCTCGGGGTTCGACGCCAGCATCTTGGCCGCTTCCGTCAACGATTTGACCTTCACATAGTTGAGTGCGTACATCAGTTGCCTCCTTTTCTTGCAGCGCGAACCGCATGCCAGAGCTTGGCCGGCGTCATGGGCATGTCGAGATGCCCGACGCCGAGCGGCCGCAGCGCGTCCACGACCGCGTTGGCGACCGCCGGCAGCGACGCCGTGCAACCCGATTCGCCCACGCCTTTCACCCCCAGCGGGCTGACCTTGCTCGCCGTGGGATGCTCTTCCGTATTCACGCCGCGCAGCATTCCCGCGCGCGGCATGCAATAGTCCATGAAGCTGCCGGTGAGCATCTGCCCGGTGTCCCGGTCGTAGACGATGTGCTCACCGAAAACCTGCCCCGCGCCCTGCGCGATGCCGCCGTGCAGCTGCCCCTCGACGACTGTGTGGTTGATGACCTTGCCGCAGTCATCCACCGTGGAATAGGTGGCGATCTCCGCTGCGCCGGTTTCGGGATCGATCTCGACCTCGACAATATGGCAGCCATTCGGAAAAGTCGAGCCGAATTTCCCCTCGGCAACCACGCTCACGGCCCCGTTCTTCGCGAGATCCCCCAGACGGATCTTCCGTTGCGACCCTTCTGTATGGAATACGCCCGCGGCGTATTCCACCTGCGAGGGCTCGACGCCAAGGTCGAGCGCCGCGAGCGATCGCCCGTGCTCGATCAGTTTCAGCCCCGCGAGGTGGCACACGCTTCCGGCGCCGACCGTCGTGCGCGAGCCGCCGGTGTGGCCGCCCACCAGGTGCTGCTTTTCGGGCGCGCACTGGCGCACCTCGATACGCTCCAGCGGCAGGCCCAGCGCGTCGGACACGATCATCGCGAGGGTCGTCTCGTGGCTGTGCCCCTGCGACTTCGAAACCGTATCGACGATGACGGTGCCGCGCGCATCGAGCTCGAGCTCGACCTCGTCCTTGGGCGCCTGGCCGGCCCCGGTATTCTCGATCACCGTGGAGATCCCGAGACCACGGAGCTTGCCCAGTTTCTTTGAGCGCGCGCGACGCTTGGAGAAGCCCTTCCAGTCCGCGAGCCTGAGCGCCTTGTCGAGTAGGCCCGGCAGGTCGGCGTACTCGTACGTGGAGCCCGTCGGCGTCTTGTAGGGGAAGGCCTCGGGCGGGATGAAATTACGGCGCCGCAGCTCCGCAGCATCAATGTCGAGCTCTGCCGCCACCTGGCTCACGAGCCGCTCGACGACGTAGGCGATATCAGGGCGCCCGGCACCTCGGTAGGACGAAACCGGCGTCGTATTGGTCAATGACACCCGGTAATGCGCATAGAGCGCCGGGATACGATAGACCCCGGTCATGCAGATGGTCGTGTTGCGGATGTGGCCCGGGGACGCCGGCGACAGGTACGCCCCCATGTCGTTCACCCAGTCGAGCCGCATCGCGAGAAACCTCGCATCACGGTCGAGCGCAAGCGCGCCGTCGATGATGTTGCCGCGGCCGTGCGTGTCGCTCACGAAGCCTTCGGAGCGTGTCGAGACCCATCTCACGGGACGGGCGGTTTCTTTCGCCGCGATCATCAACGCGCAGTACTCGGGATAAGCCGGCGTGCGTTGCCCAAAACCGCCACCGACGTCACGTACCTCGAAACGGATTCTGTCTTCGGGAACGGCCGTGTATACCGAAAGCTGCTTGCGCAGCGTGGTGATGCCCTGGGTGCAAACATGAAACAGGTAGCTGCCGTCAGCGGGATCGTGCTTCACTAGACAGGCCCGCGGCTCCATCGGGTTCGGCGCCACGCGGGTTACCTCGAGCTTGAGCCGCGTGATGTGCGCGGCGTTGGCGAACGCCGTGTCCACCGCGGCCGCATCGCCCGCCTCGGTCTCCAGCGCGAGATTGCCTGGCACGACGCCCTCGTGCAGTTGCGGCGCGCCGTTCTCGAGCGCGCCTTCGGGCGACACCACGGCCGGAAGATCGCGATACTCCACTTCGATCAATTCGGCGGCGTCCACTGCGGCGGCCGCGCTCTCGGCCACTACCAGCGCCAGCGCCTCGCCGACAAAGCGCACCTTGCCATGCGCGAGCACCGGGCGCTCGGGCGCCCGCGTCTGCATGCCGTTTATGCCGGGGAACGCCAGGCTATGAGGCGCCTTGGTGTAGCCCGCGCGCACGGCATCGGCGCCGGTGAAGATTCCCTTCACGCCAGGGTGCTTGCGCGCCGCCTCGGCGTTCACCGAGACGATCTCGGCATGCGCGCGGTCCGAGCGCACGAACTGCGCGTGGAGTTGGCCGGGAAAATTCCAGTCGGCGGCAAACTTGCCACCACCGGTGACCAGACGCGCGTCCTCCACCCGCATCGCCGGCGCGTGATCGTGTGTCTTGTGAGCAGAACTCATGCTAGAGATCAAAAACCGAATCTGCCACAGAGGACACAGAGATCACAGAGCAAACCCATCGAATCAAACCGCCTTCCCATGCCCGTCGGCTCCCTCTGTGTTCTCTGTGCTCTCTGTGGCTAATGATTTTTACGCTTCGCCGAGCGGATCGCATGCCACACCGCCGTCGGCGTGAACGGCATGTCGAGATGCTGCACGCCAAGCGGCCGCAGCGCATCCATCATCGCATTGGCGAGCGCAGGAAGCGATGCCGTGCAGCCCGATTCACCGACGCCCTTGGCGCCGAGCGAGTTGTTGCCGCTCGGCAGCGGGTGATCCACGATGTGGATGTCCGGCAGCATGCCGGCGCGCGGCATGCAGTAGTCCATGAAGCTGCCGGTCATAAGCTGCCCGGTGTCGGGGTCATAGACCACCTTCTCGCAGAAGATCTGCCCGGCGCCCTGCACCACAGCGCCGTGCACCTGCCCCTCGACCACCGAGTGATTGATGACGTTGCCGGCGTCATCCACGGTGTTGTACGACGCGATCCGTGTCGTGCCGGTCTCAGGGTCGATCTCGACCTCGGCAATGTGACAGCCATTGGGGAACGTCGATCCGACGCTCGCCTCGGTCATGGTGGCGAAGGGCTCGTTCTTTGCGAGATCGGCGAGCTTGACCTTTTTCTTCGACCCCCGCGTGTGGAACGACCCGTGCGAGTATTCGACCTGGGAGGGCTCGACGTCGAGCTCTTCCGCGGCACGCGAACGGCCCTGCTCGATCAGCTTTTGCGCGGCGAGCTTGCACACGCTGCCCGCGCCGACCAGCGAACGCGAGCCGCCGGTGTGGTTCCCGATCAGGCCCTTGCTCTGGATGCCTTCGCGCAGCCGCACCTTCTCGAGCGGAATGCCGAGCGCGCCGGCGATCACCATGGCAAAGGTTGTCTCGTGGCCCTGCCCCGATGAGTGCGCAACTGTATACGCCGTGACCGTTCCATCGGCGCCACATTCGATCGCAACCTGGTCCTTGGGAAAAAGCCCTGCGCCCGTGTTCTCGATCACGGTGGCTATCCCGATCCCGCGCAGCTTGCCCTGCTTTTCGGACTGGGCCCGGCGTTTCGGGAACCCCTTCCAGTCGGCGAGCTTCAGCGCCTTCTCCAGGATCGCCGGCATATCGGCGTTCTCGTAGGTGGAGCCGGTCGGCGTTTTGTAGGGGAAGGCCTGCGGAGCAAGGAAATTGCGCCGGCGCAGCTCGGCCGGGTCGAGCCTCAACTCGGCGGCCGCCTGGCTCACCAAACGCTCGATCACATAGGCGATATCCGGGCGTCCGGCGCCGCGGTAGGCGGCGACCGGGACGGTGTTGGTGAAGATGAGCCGGAAGCGGCCATAGAGCGCCGGGATGCGATAAACCCCTGTCATGCAGGCATTGGGATTGCGCGTATGGCTCGCCGATCCGGTGGCGGAAAGATAGGCGCCCATGTCCGCGAGCCAGTCAACGCGCAACGCGAGGAACTTCCCGTCGCGGTCGAGCGCAAGCTCCCCGTCCACTGTGTTCGCGCGTCCGTGCGTGTCGGTCATGAAACCTTCCGCACGCGTCGAAACCCATTTCACCGGCTTGCCAAGCTCCTTCGCGGCAAGCATCTGCATGCAGTGCTCGGGATAGGCCGCGCTGCGCTGCCCGAAGCTCCCGCCCACGTCCTGCGCGTGAACGATGATCTTGTCCTCAGGCACATCGGTGGCGAAGGCCAGCTGCTTGCGCAGCATATTGATTCCCTGGATGCAGGTGTAGACGTGGTAGGCGTCGTTCTGCGCGTCGTATTGCACGTTGGAAGCGCGCAGCTCGAGAGGACTGGGCGCGACGCGGGTTATTTCGAGACGGGCGCGGGTGACGTGCGCGGCGCTCGCCATCGCCGCCTTCGCCGCGTCCTCGCTGCCACCCTCGAAATCGAACGCGAGGTTTCCAGGCGCATCCCCATGCAGCTGTGGTGCGCCGTCTGCCAGCGCCTCTTCCACGGTCACGACCGCCGGCAGTTCGCGGTACTCGACGGTAACGAGCTCCGCCGCATCCTGCGCCGCGAGCGGCGAATCGGCGACGATCATCGCGACGGCATCTCCGACGTGTCGCACCTTGCCCACGGCCAGCGAGGGCCGTGCGGGTTTTTTTATGTGCTCGCCGCCGCGCCCCGGCCAGTTCACGATCACGAGGAACTTGTCATAGCCGGCACGCAGCGCGTCCTCTCCGGTGTACACGCGCTCGACACCGGCGTGCTGGCGCGCCCTGGACACGTCGATAGAGACGATCTCGGCATGCGCGCGATCGGAGCGCACGAAACAGGCATGGAGTTGGCCCGGGAGGTTCCAGTCGGCGGTGTACATGCCAGCGCCGGTTACGAGGCGGAAATCCTCAAGCCGGCCGCCATGATGAGCGGTATGGGTGTCCACGTTAGCGAGCTCCCGGAAGTCCGTGTTTTGGAATTGGAGATACGCCCCCTTCTTCTTTGCACATTGGGG
>JAOTTL010000161.1:0-8298 GCA_029864385.1 Betaproteobacteria bacterium
GCTTGATTGGAACGGAAATCGCCGCGAAGTCGAATCCCGACGGATACACTCTGCTCGCGACGGGGACGCCATTCGTCATCGTTCCAAACCTGTACAAGAAGACGCCGTTTCATCCGCTGAGGGACTTCGCGCCGATCATGGAAATGGCCAGCCAGCCCTACGGGTTGGTGGTGCATCCCTCGCTTCCCGTCAAGTCGGTGAAAGACTTGATTGCGCTGGCGAAGAAGGAGCCAGGCAAACTTGACTACGCTTCCTCGGGACAGGGAGGCGCGATGCACCTGTTTCAGGCACTGTTCGTCAACATGGCGGGTCTCGACATGGTGCACGTCCCGTACAAGGGTAGCGGCCCAGTGCGGTCCGACCTGCTCGGCGGCCAGATCAAGATCGGCTGTATTGGACTATCGAGCATCATTAATCACCACAGGGCGGGGCAGTTGAGAATTATCGCGGTGACGACCGCCAAGCGCTCGCCGGCGCTGCCGAACACTCCATCCATTGGAGAGACCGTGCCGGGGTATGATGCGGCGCTGTGGACGGGGCTGGTTGCGCCGCGGGGAACCCCGGCGGCGGCTATCCGGCGGATACAACGCGACGTCACGACGCTGCTCCAGACGCCAGAGGTGCAGAAGGCTTACCAGCGGTTGGGAACAGATATCGTGGCCACCGATCCGACGACGTTTGGCAGGTTCCTCGCGGCCGAGTACGCCAAGTGGGGCAAGGTCGTGCGCGATCTCAAACTGGTGGTCAAGTAGCGTTAAACCCGGACGCTACGCGCCGGTTTGGCGCGAGCCGGAGCGCGGAGCAGGGATCGCCGGAGAGCGGAAGAGGGGCCCCGAATGTTTCAAATTCGGGGATCTGACCTCGAAGGCGATCGAGGGCGGCGGGC
Organism: Betaproteobacteria bacterium; assembly: GCA_029864385.1. Classification (GTDB taxonomy): domain Bacteria; phylum Pseudomonadota; class Gammaproteobacteria; order Burkholderiales; family SG8-41; genus SG8-41. Next base: position 887 of record JAOTTL010000161.1, read on the forward strand.
GATCCGATGCGTCTGATCTCGGGTCGCATCCCCAACTGAAGCTGGGGCCCCTGCTCCACCTCGACAGCCGCCCCAACTTGGGGATGCGACCGTGCAGGCTCGTAAGCGGCCGACGCGATGTCGGTTGGTTCTTGCCGCTGGTCGTTCCGAGGCCGCGCGTGTTGGAACGGGCGGCATCGCCGCCGTTCAACACGCGGTGACTCGCCCCATCACCCATCACCCATCACGCATCACCGGGCCTATTTTGAAGGTGGCCCGTTCCTGCGGATCGAGCTGGGCAATTAACCCGGTCTCCCACGCGAGGTACTGCTTCATGGCCTCGCGATTTCCGGCGTGCCGGTCGTGAACAAAGAAGAGATAGTCGATACATTCCGTGTCGGGCGGTACTGCGGGCGAAGATTCTGTCGAATGGCCCGCGCGCGTCCACGCGTCGAGACCGCTGTCGAGGATTTTCACGTCCCGGATCCCGGCCTCGAGAAGGTCGATGGCAGCGAGCCGTGCGACATCTGCGTCTTCGGCCACCAGTACGATGAAATCGTTCTCGTTACGCGCAGCCGCCGCAAGGCGGCTACGCGTGCTCCAGCGGCTGCCGGGTATATGCGCCTTGCGAAAACTCATGCTTGCACCCAGGTCGAGCACGGTGCATCGCCCTTCATCGAGCGCGCGCTTCAGCTCAGCGGGCGAGATCGCTTTGAGTGTGGGCAGGCCGGGGCGGGCCAAAGAGGGACCCTGCAGTCCGGAACGGATCCCTTCCTCGAGCACGCAGACATCGTAACCAAGCTGCCTCAGCCAGCTCGCAACGACGGGGGCGCGCACGCCTTCGGCGTCGATCAGCACGCCACGAGCATTGCGCACACCGATCCACTGATCGGTCGCCTGGACGAGCTGGCCGCCCGGCGCATGGACCGCGCCCGCTAACGAACCCTTCCGGAATTCCTCAGGCGTCCGCACGTCGCAGAGATACGTTGTGCGCTCCGGGTCGTTCAGCCACTTCTGAATCAGGCTCGCGTTCACGAACTCAACGTTAAAGCGCTCGGCCAGGGACCGGGCGCGCGTTCGGAGCCCGGGCAGTTGCCTCTCGTCGATGTGATCCGGGTAACGCCGAGCGCTTCCGCGCTCGAGCTGCAGGTCGGACAGATACCATCCCTGCGTGCCGTTCTCCAGCGCGTAGACCGGATTGCGGATACCGAAGTTGATGAGCGTCTGCGCGCCGATGATGGAGCGCGTGCGCCCCCCGCAATTCACGACGATCTTGGTATTGGGGTCCTTGACCATCGTCGGGATGCGGTACGGCAGCTCCGCGTTCGGGCAGCAGGTGCTGCCGGGAATGGTCATGTTCCGGTACTCGCCAAAGGGGCGGCCGTCGACAATCACGAAGTTCTCGCCCGCTTCGCTCATCCGCACGAGTTCCTGCGCCGTGACGCGCGGGGTGTGATAGGCGTGCTCCACCAGTTCCCCAAACAGCTTGCTCGGCACGTTGACGCCCTTGAACAGCGCGTACCCGGCTGCGGACCAGCCGGCGATGCCGCCGTCGAGGCTGGAGACGTCGGTGTAGCCGAGCGCGGCGAGCCGGCGCGCGGCGAGCTCGGCTACGTCGCGCCCGCTGTCATCGCAGAGAACGATGCGCGTGGAGCGCCGTGGCACGAGGCGTATCACGTCGAGTTCGAGCCGGCTGTAGGGGAGCGGCACCGCAAAGAGCAAATGTGAGTCGCCGAATTGTCCGGCTTCGCGCACGTCGAGCAGCGCCATCTCGGCACCGTCGTGCAGCATCATCTTCAGTTGTTTGGCAGCAACGGTGCCGCTTTGGGGCTGGGTTCTCTGCTTCATCCGGGATCCCTGGGCTGGTCGGCGGAACGTCGCACGCTCGGAGTGCAAAACGATCGCGCTCTACTGCTTAACGTGTCCATTCCGGGAACCCGCCGCTCTTCTCGGCATCGCCGCCCGACCGGGGGCGGCCTCTCACTTCTCGGAGTCGCGCTTTGGGCGGCGGCCCAAGAGAGCAGCCGTGGGGCGAGCCGGCCCTCGGCGCGGGCCAGGCGCGGGCTCGCGGCCCGTTGTGCTGCTGGGCGCCGCAGGCTCATATGGCTTGCTGAAGTCGAAACCTGGTAGCGCAGGTTTGGCGGCGGGCGCGTGCCCGCGCGGCGGTTCCTTGCGGTGCGGGCGCCGTGGCCCCTTGCCTGAGGCGGGAACGCGGCGCTCTTCCTCGAAACTCGCCGCCGGGGCCCGCGGCAGCTTGCGCTTGAGCATGTGCTCGATATCCTCGAGCATCTTCATCTCATCGGGGCTGACGAGCGAGATCGCGTCACCTGACACGCCCGCGCGGCCGGTGCGGCCGATGCGATGGACGTAGTCCTCGGGGCTGGTATAGGGCAGTTCGTAGTTCACGACGAACGGCAGTTCCTCGATGTCGAGTCCCCGCGCGGCGATATCGGTGGCGACCAGCGCGGTCACCTTGCCCTGCTTGAACTCGTCGAGCGCCAGCGTGCGTTCCTGCTGCGTGCGGTCGCTATGGATGGCGGTGGCTGCGATGCCATCCTGCTGCAGCTGGCGCGCCAGACGATTGGCATCGCGTTTCATGCGGACGAAGATCAGAACCTGCCGCATGTTTCGGCTCCGGATAAGATGCGCGAGCAGCGCGCGCTTGCGCAATGCGGGGGTCAGGTGAACCTCGTGGGAAACGAGATCGGCAGGCGCATTGCGGCGCGCGACTTCGACCATGATGGGCGCATGCAGGAGTTCTTTGGCGAGCCTGCGCACTTCTTCCGGGAAGGTCGCCGAGAACAGCAGGTTCTGGCGCCGTGAGGGCAGGGCGGCAAGGATGCGCTTGATGTCGGGCAGGAAGCCCATATCGAGCATCCGGTCGGCTTCGTCGAGCACCAGAATTTCCACACGCGCCAGGTTGAGCGTTTTCTGGTGCAGGTGGTCGAGCAGCCGGCCGGGGGTCGCGACCAGAATTTCCACGCCCGCGTGCAGTGCCTTTTTCTGCGGGCCGATATCGATTCCGCCGTAGACGACCGCCGAGCGCAGGGCGAGATGTTTGCTATAGCCGCGCACGCTGTCCTGCACCTGCGCCGCGAGCTCCCGCGTCGGCGTGAGGATCAGAGCGCGAACGGGGTGCCGGGCCGGCGAGGGGCTGGTATTAGCTTGCGGCGCCAGCAGCTGGAGGATAGGCAGGGCGAAGCCGGCGGTCTTGCCGGTGCCGGTCTGGGCGCAACCCATGAGGTCGTGGCGCTGCAGAACCGGCGGGATGGCCTGGACCTGGATCGGCGTCGGCTCCAGATAGCCCTGCTCGGCAACGACGCGCAGCAACTCCGGCATCAGGCCGAGTGCGGCGAAAGACGGCTTGGGGGTATCGGCGGCGTTTGCCGGAGGCGCGTCAAGGCCGTGAGTGGATATGGTCACGGCTCCCGGCAAACGCCAGAACGAGGGTGCGAAACGCTGTCTATCACGAGGTCTAATTATACGCTTCCCCTGCATCGAGCACTACCGGCTCGATGCAGCGCTGCCCAGCGCAAATCGGCCGGCATTCTTGCAGAAAACTGGCACAATTTCAGGAATCTGGTAAATTGTGCTGTGCACCGGCGGCAGGGTGGCCTGTGCAATCGCCGGGACCAAGTGGTGCGACCGATGGTTGACGTAAGCAAACAACAATCCGCGCTGCGGGGGAGCTATCCCCTGATCCTCACGATCGACACGCATGGCGTGCCGCATCGCTGGATCAGCTGGCAGCACGCCTGCTGCTACTACGCCAAGGACCAGGTGGCCTGGGCCATGGGGGAGCATGCATTTACCGTCTACGGCGGCATGAATCGCCAGACGGGCCAGCGTTCCAGCATCACCGCGTCGAGCATTATTGCGATCAAAGGCAAGGCGATGGCACTGAAGACGTTCAGCCAGGTGCCGCCGCTCAACAACCGCGAGTTGTTCCATCGTGACCGGCAGATCTGCGCGTACTGCGCGGATTTGTTCCCGATTGCCAGGCTCACCCGCGATCACGTGATCCCGTTTTCAAGAGGCGGAAAAGACACGTGGATGAACTCGGTGACGGCGTGCCGCGCCTGCAACGAGCGCAAAGGTAACTGCACGCCGGAGCGGGCCGGCATGGAGCTCGTCTATCTGCCGTACGTTCCGAACCGCGCGGAATACCTGATCCTGACCAATCGCCGCATCCTTGCCGACCAGATGGAGTTTCTGGCGCGGCACGTTCCGGCGCAGAGTCGCTTGCGTCGGAAAAACGCCTAGGCCCGGCGCCAGGGTACGCCGCTTTCGCTCCAGCTATATCGGACGCGGCAGGGGGCACCCACTCGTGCCGCGGGCGTCAACGGCAGACGCGCACCGCCATGGCCTGCAAGGTTTCTCCCGTTCGTTCGTTTTGCACGAACGCTGCGATGTGCAGGTCCCCCCGTTTCCAGTGCTGGTCGAGGTCAAAGCGGTGCTGGAGCACGACCGTACCGTCCGGACCTGCGGGCTGGGGGGGCGACAACTCGCGGACGACGAAGTCGTGTTGGAGGCGCTTGCCCCGGTTTTCGCCAGCGGTGATCCGATTGGAGAGCTTGTTCTCGTAGAGAGCGACATACGCTCGCGCGCCTTGCCGCTGCGCGGCATCGGTCACCGCAACCGTACCGTGCACCATGACGGCCCCGTCGGCTTTTGCAACCTGATCGAGCCGGATCGTTGCCCGCGCCTTCTCGCGGCTGATGGCGCCGACACGGTCCGTAAAATCATCTCGAAAAACACCGCGCCGAAAATCCCGTCCGTCGAGGAGGAACTGTGGGGTGTAAACGAAACGCGCTTTGTTCCGTACGCTCGCGGCACGCTGGCGCGCGCTGTATTCGGCCTTTGAGAAGGGGTCGTTCCAGCCGAGGTAATTCCAGTAATCGACGTGAAAAGCGAGCGCTACGACACGCTCGGGCGTCAACCCGCGCGTCGGCAAGGCGCCAAACCACCGGTCGGCGGGCGGGCAGCTGTCGCAGCCTTCCGAGGTGTAGAGCTCGAGCAGGGGGACGCGGTGCGCCGAGCTTTCTGCGCTACACTGCGCGGCCGCGGCGACGCCGCATGCGGCCAGCAGAACGATGGCCAGCGCAGAGCGCGCGAAGCGTTCGAGGGTCATGGGACGGGCATTGAATGCAGTGGCGTCTACCCGCATTTACGTTGCACGGCATTCCACGGATTCACGGGCACGACTTGCAATCTGCTATAATACTTTAAATATATATTGTAATTATTTGTTTTATAAAAGTGATTTGTTCTGAAATAGACCTACATAGTCATTCGACCCGCTCCGATGGGTTGCTGCGACCCGTCGAGCTGACCACGCGGGCGGCCGAGCGCGGCGTAAAGGTCTTTGCCCTGACCGATCACGATGATATCGGTGGGCTCGCGGAGGCGCGCACCTGCGCGGAATTAGCCGGGCTCACTTTCATCAATGGTGTGGAGATCTCGGTTACATGGGCCGGCCAAACGCTTCACGTCGTTGGTCTTTGCATCGATCCGGAGGATGCTCTGCTCGCTGCAGGCTTGGGGCGTCTGCGCGCGGGCCGGGCTCAACGCGCGCAGGCCATTGCGGCCGAGCTCGCCCGGTCGGGCGTAGAAGACAGCCTGGAGGGCGCGCGCCGCTATGTCATCAATCCGGAACTGGTCGGGCGCACGCATTTTGCCCGCTACCTCGTTGAACGCGGTTACGCGCGCGATGTGAACGGGATCTTCAAGCGGTTTCTTGCCTCGGACAAGCCGGGCTACGTGCCACATCGGTGGGCAAGCCTGGAAGAGGCACTGGGGTGGATCAAGGCCAGTGGCGGTTTTGCGGTGCTGGCGCACCCGGGGCGCTACAAGTTCTCCGATCTGCAGTGCGATGTCCTGTTCGACGAATTCAAGCAGGCGGGCGGCATGGCGATCGAAGTGGTTACGGGAAGCCATACCCCGGCTCAATTTGTGCTCTACGCGCGTTATGCGCAGCGCTTCGGTCTGCTGGCCTCGGTGGGTTCCGATTTCCATGGGCCGGGGGAGGGCTATCGTGACCTCGGTGAGCTGCCCGCACTTCCACCCGGCTGCACGCCGATCTGGTCCACTTGGTAGTTCCAAGTTCCAAGTTCAAGGCGGGAACTTCGCACACAAGAGTCGTCCAACCTCGAACCTGGAGTTCGGCCGTCGTGTCCCAGTTATTCTCCATCCATCCTGATAATCCGCAGCAGCGGCTACTGCGGCGCGCAGCGGAAATCATGCGTTCAGGGGGTGTCATCGTCTATCCGACGGATTCGTGCTATGCGCTCGGGTGCCAGCTCGGGGACAAGGTTGCGATGGAGCGAATTCGCTCCATCCGGCGGCTCGACGAGCGGCACCATTTCGCGCTCGTGTGTCGCGATCTCGCCGAGCTTGCGCTCTACGCCGTGGTGGACAACCGCCAGTACCGGATGCTCAAGGCGGCGACGCCGGGCAGCTATACTTTCATCCTGAAGGCAACGCGCGAGGTGCCGAAGCGGCTTCGTCACCCGAGCCGAAAAACCATCGGCTTGAGACTGCCCGACCATAAGGTGGTGCGGGCGCTGCTCGCCGAGCTGGGGGAGCCGCTGCTCTCCTCGACGCTGCTGCTTCCCGACGACGAGCTCCCGCTCAACGACGGGCAGGAGATTCGCAACCGGCTGGAGCGCCAGGTCGACCTCATACTCGACTGCGGATCTTGCGGCATCACGCCGACGACCGTCGTCGACCTGACGGGCCCGGCGCCGGTCGTCACGCGACAGGGCCGGGGCAGCCTTCAGCCCTTCGGACTCTAGAACCGGTCTCAAGAACTCCTTGAAACCAGAAGATCATTAACCACGGAATCACATGGAAATACACGGACCAAGACTTGGACCGGGAAGTGCACTGTAATGGAACAACAATTTCCGTGTGCTTCCGTCTGGTTCCGTGGCTGTGTTTGTTTTTGAGATAACTTCTAGTGCTGAGCGTCGGGCAACAAGTGCCTCGAGCGTGCGACCTGTTAGAATTCCTCCTTCGCCCGGCACGCAGCATCACGCTTTCAAAAAATAAGTAATAAACACTGCTTTCTGTGGAACTCAATCTCGTTCAGATGATTGCCGTGTATGCCGTGCCGGTGATATTCGCCATCACGGTACACGAGGCAGCGCACGGCTATGTCGCCAAGCATTTCGGTGATCTGACTGCCTACGCACAAGGCCGCGTCAGCCTGAATCCGCTGCGCCATATCGACCCGTTCGGGACGGTGATCCTGCCGCTCATCCTGCTGGCGGTCAGCAAGCTTTCCGGTGGCGCCGGCATCCTGTTCGGGTGGGCGAAGCCGGTGCCGGTGAACTTCTCCAACCTGCGTCGTCCGAAACGCGACATGTTGTGGGTCGCGTCGGCGGGGCCGCTCAGCAACTTTGCGATGGCGCTGTTCTGGGCGCTGATGGTGA
>JAOTTL010000340.1:0-2110 GCA_029864385.1 Betaproteobacteria bacterium
GACGTTCTGCGAACGAAGTGTAGAGCGTATTGGTGCCGGCATCGCGTGCCGGATACGGATTGTTCCAGGGCGCGGGGCTGCAACCGGCCGCAAACACGCCCGCGAGGACAATCACACGGTTGAGAAAGGCCGCCATCGGGTGGCCAGTGTAGCTGAAGGCCTGCAGCCCGTCAGCCCCGAAACCGTAAGCGCGCGACCGGTTTACGCTATAATTTTTGGCGTTCGCCCCCTCGGACCCGCGTCTCGTAGCGCAGCCAGTTTGCGCCGAGGGAAACCGTGTGTAGAAACAAGGGAAACGAAATGGGATTTTTGCAGGGCAAGAAGATCCTGGTGACCGGCCTTCTGTCGAACCGCTCGATTGCCTATGGGATCGCAAAGGCGCTTGCTCGCGAGGGCGCCGTGCTGGCCTTTACGTATCAGAACGACGATTTGCGCGAGCGGGTCGAGCAGCTTGCCGGGGACTTTGGTAGCGCGCCCGTCCTGCCCTGTGACGTGGCGAGCGACAAGGAAATCTCCGCGCTGTTCGTTGCGCTGGGCCGGCAGTGGGACGGGCTCGACGGGCTTGTCCATTCGATCGCTTACGCGCCCCGGGAGGCTTTGAACGGCGATCTGCTCGAAGGGATGAGCCGGGAGGCCTTCCACATCGCTCACGACGTGAGCTCATATAGCTTTTCCGCCCTGGCCAAGGCCAGTCTGCCGATGATGGAAGGCCGCAAGGCCGCACTGCTGACGCTCACCTACCTGGGCGCGGTACGCGCGATGCCGAACTACAACGTGATGGGGCTCGCCAAGGCCAGCCTGGAGGCCTCAATTCGCTACCTCGCGCCGGCGCTGGGGTCCCGCGGCATACGGGTGAACGGCATTTCCGCCGGCCCGATCAAGACGCTCGCGGCGGCCGGCATCAGCGGCTTCGGCAAGATCCTGAAATTCGTCGAAGACACTGCGCCACTCAAACGCAACGTGACGACCGAAGACGTCGGGAACGCAGCAGCCTTCCTTCTCAGCGACCTCGCTGCCGGCATCACGGGCGAGATTACCTACGTCGACGGCGGATTCAATGGCGTCGTCGCAGGCATAGGTCGAAACGGGAACGGTTAGAGCCTCTATGCAGGCGCGTGAGGCGCGACCAGTGACCGCTGGCCCGGACTGAAGAAGTGACGGGTGACGAGTGACGAGTGATTGGCGACAACACGAAATCTGCGATTTGGAAGTTTCCGGCGATGAGTCACCGGTCACGGAAGACGGTCACGGGTGACCGTTATCGTTGCTCGAGCCGCTCTTTGTTGATCTGAATCTCGGTTTTCTGCCTCGCGCTCGCCAGATAGGCCGCAAGCTCCTGCTGCCCCAGGACCTGCCGCAGCGCTTCCGAAAAACCCCTGCGCTTCTCCGGTGCTATAGCCTCAGCCGGCACGATGCGAGAGACACGTAGTAGCGTGTAGCCGCCCTCGGGATTCTCAACCCCGGCATACGCCGGGAGATTTGTCGCATCAACACGAAACGCCTGACGCACCATGGCCTCGGACAAACCCTTGTGCTCGGTGCGGTTGATGACCTGCGGTGTGCTCCAGGCGACCGTAACGCTCTTGCCTTGCTTCAGCTGCTCGAGCTCACCGCGCCCCGCTTCGACGGCACGCTGCACCGCCGCGCGCCGTTGCAGCAGCTTCTCAATGTCTGCGCGCACCTCGGAGAACGGCCGCGTACTCGCGGGACTGTGCTCGGCCAGACGTACCGCAACGAGCGTGCTCGGCGCCACCTCGATGGCCTCGGAGTTGCGACGATCCTTGAGCACATCCTGGGAAAACACGGCTTCCAGCAACCGCGGATGATTCAACGCAGCCGGCTCAGCGCTGGTGCGCGTGATCCAGCCGCTGCGCTGCACGTCGCTTTTCAGGAGCTCCGCCGCCGCTTCAAGGCTTTCAGACTGCTCGTAGACGGTGTTGCTGAACTGATCCGCAAGTTCTGCGAACCTGTGCCCGGCGCGTTGCTTCTTGAGTTCTTCTTCGATCTGCCCCCGGACCTCCTCGAAGCTCTTGCCCTGCGCCGGCCGGAGTGTCGTCGCCCGGATGATATGAAAGCCATGCTTCGTGGCGACTGGCTGCGCAATCTCCCC
>JAOTTL010000341.1:0-2105 GCA_029864385.1 Betaproteobacteria bacterium
CAACCGCATCGTCATCGAGGAACGACCGCTTCCCAGCGAGGAGCAGCTCCTCGATCGTGTACGGGAGCGGCTGGCGGTGAAGGTCGAGCACGAGATCCGCCACATTTCCGCACGGGAGCGGGTGCAGAAGATCGACCGCCTGATCCCGATGGTGCAGAAGATGGCCGACACCGAGGAAGGTCGCAGGGAGCTCGCTGCGATCTGCGCCTCCTACCTGCAGGAGCACCGCCCGGAGACGACGGTCGACGAGGAGTCCGCCCGCCAGGCCGAGGAGTCGCGTGAGCGCGGCGAGCCGCACGGCAGCGGCGACTCCCGTCGGGGCGGGGGCGACGCCCGGCGCGGTGGCGGTGGCCGCGGGCGCGGCCGGCGCCCCAGGCGGCGGCGCTAGCTACTTCCCGTCTCGGAACCGTGCTTTGAGCGGGCGTCGGGAGCGCGAGTCGGGTTGAAGGCCGCTTCAGCGTAGTCGATCTGCACCCCTGGTGGGTCGTGGGCGACGCGGTCCGGCGGGCCGGCGGCGGCCGGATCGATTGGAGGGCGCACCTCTGCCGTCGCGGAGCCGGGTGTGAGACGGTTCAGGCGAACTCGCGGACGAGTCGGTGACGGGCCAGGACGATGAGGTTGAAGCTCGTCACGCACGCCCCGACGTAGGCCTGGAACGAGGCCAGGCCCCGCCAGGTGCAGCGGTTCATCCGGAAGGCGCGCTTGAGCGTGGAGATGACGGCCTCGATGCCCGAGCGCCAGTTGCGCAGCCGGCGGAACACCCAGGCGCTGCGCACCATCGCGCTGATCTCGAGCCCGGCCGTGCGATGGAAGGCGATGTCCTCGACCCCGAGCGCCTTGGCGCTCTCCAGGTTGGCCTGAGAAGCAAAGCCGCCGTCGAAGCAGGCTTGGCGCGGCGCCTCCCCGAAGAGGTCGATGTGGCGCTCCAGCGTCCGCCGGAGAAGCGTTGTGTCCGTCGGGTTGCCTGCCTCGACGACGTAGTCCAGGATGAGCGAGGATCGGCCCCCGGTCAGACAGACTTTGTGACCGTAGTGCACGTCGCGCTGGCCTTTGACGAGGATGTCGGCGTGCGGCTCGAAGATGGACACGATCTTCTCGGCGGCCGGAACCGCCTCACCGTCCAGGACCCTTCGGCGCGTCTGGTCGAGGACGCGATCCAGGAGGGCGAGCACATCGCGCAGCCGGCTGGCCAGCACCTCGAGCGGCGCAGGCGACCCTTCGTCGACGCTCCGCAGCACGTCTCGCGCCTGCCCCGCGACCGCCTCTGCCACGCGGATCAGGTCCCGGTAGAGACGGGGGCGGTCCTTGCGCCGGCCGGAGAACTTGATCTCGTAGGCCCGGCGCCGGGCCCGCCGGGTGTGGTCGCCGAAGCGCTGCCGCAGCGACGGGCAGCGCCTCGCCATCTGCTTCAGCAGCCGCGTCGCCACCCGGACCCCATCCCACAGCAGCGCCGAGTCGCTCGGCGGGTGGATGTTCGCATCCACGGCGGTCGTGTCCCCGCGGATCACTCGCCCGCGCTCGATGCCCTCGGCCCGAGCCGCACCGATCAGCACGCGATGCACAGCCTCCCACGTCTGGGGACGGATCGCCTTCACGTTGGCTTGCAGGGCCTGGTAGCTCGGCCGCTCGCCGAACCCGAGCCCCACGAAGGCGCGGAAGGTGTCCGAGTCCTGGAGGTGGAACTCCAACTCCCGATACGAGAGCCCGTGGATCTGCTTGAGCAACGCGACCCGCAGCACCTGTGCGCCATTCAGCCCACGACGCCCCCGATCGGCTCGCCGCTCTCCCAGCAGGTCGGCCTGCACGAGCTCCCCGATCTCGGGGTGCTCGTCCAACAGGGTCCCCACCATCTGCAGCTCTCGGGTATGCTGGTGCGGGCCCCAGGTGGGCACGAGCGAGAGCTGAGCTTCTCGGAATTGGCGCATCGCTTCACCCCCCGGTTCGCGATTTGATGTGTAAGTTCGGTAGGTTGGCACCACCTAGTGTCCCATCTCTAAAGATTCAGTAACACGACGGATCTTGCGCCGGATCTCTTTCGGGGTTTTCGTCCAACGGAAGGGCGTGGCGTCCTCGTTCCAACTGGCAACGAACTTGTTGATGGCGCG
>JAOTTL010000015.1:0-31332 GCA_029864385.1 Betaproteobacteria bacterium
GCGAGTGATCGGGCATTCCAGAGCTCGCCTCCTATCCGTACCATCAGGCGCGTGCTGCGGCTTTCTGTGACGTTGCCGGTTGCCCCGATCATCGCTTCCGCGCCGCTCTCGATGGGCCGCCGCATGGCGAGGACGGCATACCAATAGATCGTGGCCGAAACGATCGCTACCACGGCGTAGATTGGGACGGACACCGCAAGTGGCCACATCCACAACACGGGCAGCGCCAGCAGCGGAAGCATCAAGGCGATATGACACATGCGTTCAGCGTCCGGTCGGAACCTTCGTTTTCATGCGAACGGTTTTCGTTAGGAATTTGTCCGAGCGAAGTCCGACAAATTCCTAGCCGGAGAGATCTCGCTTTTTCTGCTCGAACTCGTCCTTGCCGATGTCGCCGTGAGCGTAGCGTTCCTTGAAGATCTCCAGCGCGCGGCTCGGCTCCGCGCTCCCCGCACGGGAAGACCCGCCGAACAGCCATTTCACAAGCACCACGATGCCGAGAATGATGAGCACCCACCACAACAACATGTGCAGTACGCCGAACATTCCCCAGCCCCAACCCCACATTCCTCCATCACCCCACATATCACGTGCCTCCTCGATGGTGATGTATCCGGGACACCGGGTCAGCGCGCCGTCGCTGTTCCGGCATCATTTGAGCTGCCAGTGGAATGACCGCGGCTTCGGCTCACCAGGCCGCGCGATGCGCAGCTCGATCGCCTGCGGCCGCGGGTCGATCGCATTGAACTTGAGTACGCCTTTGCGATGGTGTCCGCCCGGCGGATCACCCTTCCAGCCAGCGGGAGCGTGTGTCTTGCCACTCGCAATGAGCGATGCCGATTTCATCAAGTCGTCCTTGAGTTCCCGCGAGTGGGTATCGAACGCGACGTCGAATTCCCAGGATCCATTCGCCAGCGAGCGTGGCGTGGCCTTGACGGTGACGCCCGCCTCGCTCGTTGATTGCGGGGCAAGGCCTTGGGCTGCGCTCGCGCCGCCAGCGGCGAGGAGGGCGGCGTTGAAACACAGCGATAATACAATTAGGTGTGTGCGCATTGGGCGTGATCCTTGGTTGCGTTCCAGAGTTTGTTTCCGATGTACGCGATTCCCGCGGCATTGAACGCGAGGCCGACCCAAAAGAATTCGACCTGATACTGCGTCGCGAAAGTGACCAACCCGGTGGCGCCGAGCACGGGCGCCACGTTGACCAGGTAATGCGCGCAACACGAGATCATTGCCGCGGTAGACGTCGTTCCCGTCGCGGCCATCACCGTTCGCGACCCCTGCGGACCGAGCAGCAATTGCCGCAGCCGAAGGTAGAGGGCGACCTGCAGCCCGAATCCCGCGGCGAGTGGCAACAGGTAATACCAGAACTCGGAAAACTGGGTGACCGTGAAACTCCAGCCGGACACCAGCGTGAGGACGCCGAAATAGGCGCCGAGGAGAAGGCCGAAGGCGAGCACGCCGAATCCCGCGGGTCGCGTGGCCGTGATGGTATACGCGTTCATGGTGTCAATAGTCCTTCTCGAAATCCTTCAGGTGGCTGGAACGCGCGCAGATGCCCTGCTCGACGAACGCGGTGCTCCGTGTCCGCTTCCTACCACGGTCTGAACCGCCGCAGCTGCGCTTTCTGCTCCTTCGTGAGCACGCCGTCGATCTTTTCCTGCGCGTCCAGGCGCGCCTGGAATCGCTGCGACCGAACTTCCTGGAGCTTCTGGTACTGGTTGGTGATCGCGCCGCGGTCACGCTGTTCCGCCGTCATGAGGTTGCGTAGCTTGACCGCCTCCTCGCGCATCTTGCCGGTCAGATCCCACTGCTTTTTCGCCAGGTCCTCGTGGATCGCGTTGACGCTCTTCCATTGCTCAAGCGTGAGGTTGAGGTGGTGGAGCATGCCGTATCCCGTGCCGCTGCCCATCATTCCCGGACCCATGCCGTGGCCGCCCATCATCCCGAGGCCCATCATGCCTGGCCCCATGCCGTAACCTGGACCGTAGGCGCCCATCATTCCCGGACCCATGCCGTAGCCGCCCATCATCTCGGGGCCCATCATGCCGGAACCCATGCCGTAGCTCGGACCGTAGCCGCCCATCATCCCCGGGCCCATCCCGGAGCCGGGCCCGTAACCGCCATGCTGTGGGTCAGCACGGGCGGTTGCTCCGATCGTGGTCGCGCCGATCAGCGCGGCGGCGATCAATGTTTTACGAAAATTCATCCGTTTCATGGTCAAGCCCCTTTCTTGAATCGATTCAATATGAGCCGATGGCTCTTGGTAAATGATTGACAGGCGCGGCGCGAGCAAGTGGCCGCCGCTGCACTGCGGACGCCCACCGCGCTCTCGCGGCGGTCAGCTGCGGAAGTTAGCGAACAGAATGAAAGCCGGCGGACCCGCCGGTAAGGCCCTCGGAACAGCGAGGATCGACATCGCGCCACGAGGAAGCGCAACAACGACCCCATCGTCTGACACCGCGTCCCGAGAATCGGGCGACCACCCAGAAACCATCATCCGATGGGCTGCGGTGAGCGGATGACAATGAGGGGCACTGTCTTTTCCGCTCGCGACGTATGTGCAGAGGCTTTCGTCTTGCGCGTGGTGGCATCCTGCCTGCTGCGCAACCGGGTCGTTCAAAACCGAATCGTGCATGCCGGCGGCGCCCGCCGAGAACGCTTGGAGGCCGACCAAGAATATCGCCGCGATGGCCGCGCACCGCACAATGACCCCAATTCGATCCGATGGCGATCTCATAAAAATGCTATGAATGCTATCAGTCGCATTCTACCCGCAGGTTGATATAGATCAATTTGGTTCCCGCGCTGCGATCAGCAGAGCCAACGCGATCGCAAGCATCCTCCACACGCCTGTTTCCGGAGGAAATCCACGTTGCACTGCGAATTTGTTCACCTCGCCTCCTGTGCGTCCGGTTGGGCTCTCTTTAGAATGCCGTGGCGCCGCCCCTCACGGCCTTTCCGAAAACAACTCGCGTAAGACGGGCGGGCAGGGCGAACGCTGGCCCTCGGCGCTGGCAGGATTCGCTTTCGTGCGCGGCCCCTCCGCCGAGTCTGTGCCCGGGGCAAGGACCATGAGGGCTGCGGCGAACAACAGCCCAGTCATTGAAGCCGAACAGTGTCGCGTGGAATCGATCATGTTCGCTATTCGCTGTAGATTCGGATTCCTGCACGTAGTTCCCTGAAATCGTACCCCGCGAACGCAAGCATGCGGGCCCCCTGCCAGTCACCCGTGCATGACGCGGTTACGGGCTGCAGGTTACTTCGCCGGCTCGAGCGTGGTAATCGTGTAGGTACCGCCGATCTTGTCGGCACTGAACTTGATCTTGTCGCCGGGCTTAACCTGATCGAGCATCGCTGGATCCTTGACGCGGTAGACCATCGTCATCGGCGGCATGTCGAGGCTGGGAATCGGGCCGTGCTTGATGGTGAGCTTTTGCGCGTCTTCATTGACCTTACGTACTTCGCCGTCGGCCAGAGCGCTTGGCGCCTGCGCTATCTGAAGAGCAGCGGCGTGCCCGGATTCATAACCAGCGTAACTCTGCGTGACGGTAAAGCCGGAGAACGATACGGCTGCAACAAAAATGGTCAGAGCTTTCATGTGAATTACCTTTTTTGACAATTCTTCAACGAGTATCGTCGAGAGACATCGCGATACGTCTCATATTCAATTTAACCGTATTCAGCATTGCGTGCGCCCGCCGTTCCTCATGACAAAGATTCTCAGATCCCCCGCCGATGGGTGCGCGTCACCGGCGGCGCTCATCACGCAACTCAGCGTCCGCTCACCTTGATCTTTCCGACCATCCCCGCTTCGAGGTGCCCCGGAATGGTGCATGCGAAGTCCAGGGTTCCCGCGTTGGTGAATTGCCAAATTATTTCGCGCGTTTCCCCAGGGCGCACGAGCGTCATGTTCGGCTCATCGTGCTCCATCCCCGGGTGCTTGCGCATGAGCTCGGCGTGTTCCTTCAGTTCCTTCAACGTGCCAATCACGAGCTCATGATCGATCTTCCCGGTGTTCCTTACGACCAGACGAACGGTCTCGCCACGTTTCACTGTAATCGCCGACGGGGTATAGCGCATGTTGTCGCTCCCGGAGATCTTGATCGTGCGGGTTACCTTTTTTGGATTGCCCGGCTTGCCAATTGCGGCACCATGGCCGGCGTCGGCCAGGGCAAGTGCCGGTGCGAGCAGGGCGGCGGTGACAATCGCGGTGATGATGCTTCCCTTCGTCATATAAACTCCTTTCGCTTAGTGTGTGACGTTTGTAAATCAATGTTTGGCGTGGCCGTTTGGTTTGCGCGCGAGCAGTTCGCGCCCGATCCCGCTCGCGGAAGCCGGTGCTGGGCGCTTTGCCTGGGGTGTCTCGCCTTTCCATTCATAGGCCACCGTACCTTTCGGGTGCTTGTACCAACCTGGGTCTTTGTAGTCGTTGCGCGCGAGGCCGTCCCGCACTTTGATGACCGTGAACATGCCGCCCATTTCGATCGGACCGAATGGCCCCGTGCCGGTCATCATCGGCAGCGTGTTATCCGGCAAGGGCATCTCCATCTCGCCCATGTCGGCCATCCCGCGCTCCCCCATCACCATGTAGTCAGGAACGAGGTTGATGATCTTCTGCGCGACACCGCGGTGGTCCACGCCGATCATCGTCGGCACGTTGTGGCCCATCGCATTCATGGTGTGGTGTGACTTATGGCAGTGAAACGCCCAGTCCCCGGGGGCATTGGCGACGAATTCGATTGCCCGCATCTGGCCGATTGCGACGTCCACCGTCACCTCGGGCCAGCGCGCGGTCTTTGGCGTCCAGCCGCCGTCAGTGCCTGTCACTTCGAATTCGTAGCCGTGCAGGTGAATCGGGTGGTTCGTCATCGTGAGGTTGCCGATGCGGATGCGCACGCGATCACCTTTGCGCACTACCAGCGGCGCGATGCCTGGAAAGGCCCGGCTGTTCCAACACCACATGTTGAAATCGAGCATCGTGTTGACCTTCGGCGTGTAAGCGCCGGGCTCCACATCGAATGCGTTGAGCAGGAACACGAAGTCGCGGTCGACGCGCATGAAGCGTGGGTTCTTCGGATGCACTACAAGGAAGCCCATCATGCCCATCGCCATTTGTACCATTTCGTCAGCGTGGGGGTGATACATGAAGGTCCCACTCTTCGTCATCTCGAATTCGTAGACATAGGTCTTGCCCACAGGGATTTGTTTCTGGTTCAATCCGCCGACGCCATCCATGCCGTTCGGCAGCAGGATGCCGTGCCAGTGAATGGTGGTGTGCTCGGGCAGCTTGTTGGTGACGAAGATGCGTACTTTGTCGCCCTCGACGCATTCGATCGTCGGTCCCGGGGACTGCCCGTTGTAGCCCCAGAGATGCGCGGTCATGCCGGGCGCGATCTGCCGGCGCACCGGCTCGGCGACGAGATGGAATTCCTTCCAGCCATTATTCATCCGCCACGGCAGGGTCCAGCCGTTCAACGTCACGACCGGTTGGTAGGGCCGCCCGCTCGGCGGCGCGAGCGGCGGTTGCGTGTCGGGCTTGGTTTGCATGGGCGCTTCCGGCACTGCGCCCTGTGCCGCCCGGCTTACGAGCGCGCTCCCGAGCAGCGCGCCGCCTGCCGTGCGAAGGAAGTTACGACGTGTGGTCATGTTTTTCTCCACCGATCAATGTTCGGCCGCGCCGGCATCGGCAGCCATTGCCCCGGAGCCGCCCGAGAGGGTCATCGCACCCGGTGATTTGCCGGTCAGCGCGAGCTGCAACGTGGCGTCCGCGACCCAGAAGTCGCGCAAGGCCTCAATCGAGACGTTGACGCTCGCCACTTGCTGACGCGCATCTGCCAGCAGCTCGAAGATGCCGATCAGCATGCCGTTGTAGCGCAGCAGGTTCTCTTCCGAGATGCGCTTGCGCAGCGGCACGATTTCGTCGCGGTAGTGCTTTGCTAGGTCGTGCGCGGTGCGGTAACCGGCATAGGTCTCACGCACTTCGGAGCGCGCGCGCACCGCGATGTCGGCGGCGCGGTTTACCGCCTGCATGTAGGTGTATTCGGTGCGTGCGACGCGGGCGTCGCCCCAGTCGAAGATCGGGAGATGCAGCGCGATCTCGTAACCCGTCTGACGCCCCTCGCCGCTTGTGCTGTTACGGCGATAGCCGACCTCGAGCACGTTGATGAAACCCGTTGCTTTAACCAGACCGAGCGAGGCGGCAATGCCTTCAGCCTCCTTCATCGCGGCCTGGACGTCCAGGCGCTGCGTCAGCGCTTGTGCTTCCAGGTCGGAGATCGCCAGCGGGGCCTTTGGCAGGCTGGGTAGTCGTTCCGGGAGACGGAAGGCGATGTCTTCTCCCCACAAGCCCATCAGGCGGGTCAAATGCTCGCGCTGGGCGAGAGCTATTTGCTTCACGCGCGCAAGCTGGCCCGTGACTTCGGCGTAGAACAGCTGTTCGCGGGTCTGTTCGAGCCTGCTGAAGTTACCGGCCGCCGCCATGCGGTGGGCGAGTTCGGCACTGGCTTCTGCCGCAAGCTTGACCTGCTCCATGTATTTCACGCTCTCGCGAGCGGCAACGCCGCGGTAGTAGGCGCGTCGTGTATCGGCGGCGATCTGCAACAGTTCCGCGGCGACCCGTTGCTGTACGATCGCAAAGCGCCGCCGCTCGAGATCGGTGCGGACTGGCATCGTGATGAGGCCCACGATGTCGATGAAAAACGTGCGCTCGATATCGACAACACCTCCGCGGCTCAGTCGCTCGAACACGAAGCCCGGATTGGGCAGGCGTCCGGCTTGAACGAGATCGGCTTCCGCGATCCCGAGTTCGGCGTAGGTTGCCTGCAGGCTGCGGTTGTTGAGGAGCGCGATCTGGACGGCGGAATCCGCGGTCAGCGGCGCGGCGAGCATTTGTTTCACCCTTTGCCGTACAGCGTTGGCATCCTGTTCCGACTTGACCCACTTCGTTTCCTTGTCGAGGCGCTCGCGCGCGACCGACTGCACCGTGCCGAAGCCACCATCTTCGGAAAATGAAGCGCAGCCCGCCAGAAACAGGGCGAAGAGGGCGCACGTCAGCGTGCGCCAGCGTGCCCAGTGTTGCAGTTGCTCGGTCATTGGGGCCTCCCTGCCTCGCCGCCGGGCGCGGTATTGCCTGCGGGCGGTTTTGCGCCCGGCTTGGCGCTGCCATGCCCGCCAGAGGTGCCGCGCATAATGCCGATGTGTCCGCCAACGCGCGCAACCTCGTCATTTACGTCGCGCCACGGCGCGAGCGGCTCCTCACGAAAGCCGCGATAGCCCGAGAAGGCGGATTCGTACCGGAATACCGGTGCCGGTGCCGCGGGATCAGCAGGACCGCTCCGCGGAGCTGGCTGCTGTGCGGTGGCGAGCGGCGCGCACGCCGCGATGGCCAAAGCTGCAAGATACGTTTTCATGCCTGTCCTCGTTGTTGAAGCTCCCGCAACGCGTGGGCGCGCGACGGATCGATGCGCGCGCAAGGCGCGCCACCGCGGGGTTTACCCGCGTGCAACGAAGATCAGGCTAGGGGAGGCCGCTGTGGCCGGTCGGGAACGAAAAGGTCGGGCAAGCCGTGCGACGGCGACGCCCAAACCAGGGAATCAAGCAGGCCGGCCGGCAGCGTCACTGCCGGCAATATGAAAACCCAGTAATGGCAGGAGGAGTGTTCGTGTTGAACGTTGGCGCCGTCGTCATCGGGGTGGCTGTCACGCTGCGCGCCATGGTCGTGGCCGTCGTTCGCATGTGCGACATGCGCTGTAGGTTCGTCGCTGCCCGCATCGCAGACGATACCGGAGAGCGCTGCGGCAATGCTCTGCACCGGTAACATTACAAGTGCAAGTAACAGTACGAATCGTTTGGCACCATTCAACATAAGCGCGCGGAGTGTATCCGAGAATTCAGCGTTCTGCAACGCTGCGCGCATGGAAGACAGCAGAAACGTGAAGGAGTTCTTGACGGAGCACGTCGTGTCGGCGTGGGACGACACTTTCGGATCGAGCAGAATGCCGTCGTCGTGCTCCATATTGCGGCGGTGGACGAGTTACACGTGGTCGCCGGGGAAGGGGTGCGAGAAATTTTATCCCGGATCCTCGCGGGTACGGTCCGGACGAGCGTAAGCCTGATGCGGCGCATGAGCCGGGATCGATTTTCCGTCCGCTCCGTACCAATGAATCCGTTTGCACGTGTGTTTCGTATCCCGTAATGTCGAGCTGGGTTTTCGAGGGGCCGCTCAATATCTGAGCGCACACTTGCGTGAGCGCGGCGCGCGGTTGGAATGAGGCCGTGCCGCCGTCCTTGCTCTTGGCGATTTCCCTGCGCGACGTTTTGGTAATGTAGGCAATGCCCGCCGAACTAAAGTGCAGACGATCGGTCTTAACACCGATCAAGCTGGTAACGTCATGAAGGAGCCATAGTCCATGTTTGCCCGACTTCTCATCCTGCCGATCTGGCTGGCCGCGCTCGCCGCCCAGCCTGTCTTTGCCCAAGGCCAGCCGTCCGGACTGGCCACAGCCACCTTCGCTGCCGGCTGCTTCTGGTGTGCGGAGGAGGCCATGGACAAGGTTCCTGGTGTGATTTCAACGACCTCCGGCTACATCGGCGGAAGCAAGAAGAACCCGACGTATCAACAAGTGTCTTCGGGCGCCACCGGCCACACCGAGGCGGTGCAGGTCGTATACGACCCGAAGAAGGTCAGCTACGAGCGGCTGCTCGAGCAGTTCTGGGTGAACCACGATCCCACGGTGATCGACCGGCAGTTCTGCGACGCCGGCTCGCAATACCGGCCTTCGATCTTCTGGCACGATGAGGAGCAGAAGCGTCTTGCCGAAGCCTCGAAAGCAAAGTGGGAGAAGGAAAAGCCGTTCAAGCAGCCTATCGTGACGCCGATCGTGGCGGCGACGGAGTTCTGGCCGGCCGAGGACTACCACCAGGGCTACTACATGAAGAACCCGATACGTTACAAGTTCTACGTCTCTGGCTGCGGCCGTTACGCGCGGCTGGACAAGCTCTGGGGCAAGCTCAGAACGAAGTAAGCAGACAGGCCATGAGCCGCACTCGGAGCTGGACCGGCCGTCGCAGGTTCCTGGGCACTGCGCTTGCGCTTCCGTTCGCCTCGATCGGCCCCGTGTCTGGCCAGACGTTGCTGCTGACACCGGCCTGCGGCGAAAAGCCCGAGCGAACGCCGTCGCAGACTGCGGGCCCCTTTTATACCCCCAAT
Organism: Betaproteobacteria bacterium; assembly: GCA_029864385.1. GTDB lineage: Bacteria > Pseudomonadota > Gammaproteobacteria > Burkholderiales > SG8-41 > SG8-41. The sequence continues at coordinate 9,212 of JAOTTL010000015.1, forward strand.
TCGCCGCGGCGCAGCTCGCTGGTCGAGCCGGGCAGCAAGGCGGAACGGCTCGTGCTGACCGGCCTCGTGCTCTCGCCGCAATGCAAGCCGGTGGCAAACGCGCTGCTCGACTTCTGGCATTGCGACGAGGCGGGCGAATACGACAACAGAGGCTCTCGTTATCGCGGGCACATTTTTGTCGATACGCAGGGACGCTACAGCCTCGAGACCATCGTTCCGGGCGAATACCCGGGGCGCACGCGCCACATTCACGTCAACGTGCAGGTGCCGGGTGGCCGCGTGTTAACAACCCAACTTTACTTTCCGGACGAACCCGGCAACCGCACCGACGGCCTCTACCGCCGCGAGCTAACGATGCAAGTCGTGCGCAAAGGCGCACAGCGCGACGCGCGATTCGATTTCGTCGTGATATCCTAGCGCCGCTTTTCTCCCCAGACACTTCCGGAGGCGTCCCCTTGTCGGTGACGCCGTTTCTCCGCGTTGTATTTCTCGACTCACGACTCACGCCGCCACCTCGGCTAGAGCACGGAGCGTCCCAACGATGTCGCGTCGGTGGCTTGCGCCGATTCGCCTGGCCGCATCCCCACTGAACCGTGGGGCCCCTGCTTCCCGGCTTACGTCGCGACCTTGAGATTGAGCATCATGCCGCCGTCCTCGTGCTCCATGTTGTGGCAGTGGACCATGTAGACCTGGTCGCCAAGATACGGGTGCGAGAAGTCCGTCACGATGCGCACCGTTTCGCCCGGCCACACGAGCACCGTGTCCTTCCAGCCCAGGTCGGCTACGGTGAGTCCGGTTGCGGCGTCAGCAATGCGACGAACCTGCTCGGGACTGCCGCTGCGCGAGAGCACCTGGAACAGGAATCCGTGAATGTGAAACGGGTGGGGCATAGTGGGAGGAAGATTGCGGATTTCCCATGTCTCGATCGCCCCGCGCTTGACGACGATGGGCGTCTGGTGCCCGACATAAGTGAGCCCGTTGATGCGCCAGGTACCCTTCCGTTGATCGAGCGTGATGGGGCGGGGACGGGAACCTGCGTGCTGGAGCGGTTCGAGCTTGGATAGCTCAAGCGGAACGGTGCGGCCGTACGTCACTCTGTCCCGGACCCGGATACGCATCAGTTCGATCTCCGCGCCATCGGCGGAGAGAGCATCGGGTTCCGAGAGTGGCGCGTCGGCGCGCTGTGGTGCCTGTCCGGCAGGTTTGTGGAGAGGCATGCTGTCGAACGGCAGGCTGACGAGCGTCACCGCCTCGCCGCGCGCGGCGTAGCGCAAATCAAGCAGAATGTCCAGACGCTCGGCCGGGCTGAGATAAGCCTCCTTTACGGTGCGCGGGCGATCGAGCAGGCCACCGTCGGTGCCAATCACCGTGAAGTCGATCAGGCGCTCAGCGTGTCGGAAAGCAAGGCGGTAGATACGAGCATTCGAGCCATTTAGCAAGCGGAAGCGGTAGACGCGTGAAGCGACATCCAGGTGCGGCCGGGGGGTAAGGTTAACCAGGACTTGGTCACCGAGATAGCCTTGGAAGCGTTCGGTGCCGGTCGGAGCGAACACAGGATTTCCGTCGGCATCGAGACGCTTGTCCTGCACGATGAGCGGGATGTCGGTCGCGCCCAAGCGCAGGTCGAGCGCTCGCTGCAACGCGAGCTCTTCCTCGTCCTCGACGATAAAGAGCCCCGCCATTCCGCGATAAATCTGCTGCCCGGAGAGCCCGTGGGGGTGAGGGTGGTACCAGTACGTACCGGCGCGGTTGGGGATGACGAACTGATACTCATAGGTCTTACCGCCGGCTACGGCATAGTGGGGATGGCCGTCGTTGTTGCTGTCCACCTTGAAGCCGTGCCAGTGAATGATCCCGGGATCTTCGAGCGTATTCCAGAACTTTGCGTTGAAAGCGCTGCCGGTACGTGCACGGAACACGGGGTTGAGATAGGTGCCCCCCCGATGGTCAACCTCGTAGGCGAGGAGATTGGCTGATTTGTCCCCGAACAGCGGGTAACGCACCGGCCGCGCGACGATCGTGATTGCCGCCTGGCCTTCGAGCACACCGTAGAGGCCGTCCCTGCCGGGCAACCGCAGCGCGTTCGGGAACGCCGGGTCCGGTGGCAGCGGTGGCTCGGGCGGCGTCAGCGGTTCCCCGAAACGTCCGCGGCGCCACCACCAGAAGCCGCCGGCAAGGCCGGCGCCGGTTGCGCTTGCCCCCGCGGCGAGGATCAATCTTCTGCGGCGCGCTTTGTCCAAGTTTCTTGCCCCCTGTCGGTGCAAAACTAAGACCGCCGCGGCGGTGGCGCGTTCAGATTTCGATGCCGAATCGCGCTAGCAGCGGCACGGCCGCGAGGTAACAGACCGCCATCACCACGACAGACATTCCGAGGCTCGCGTAGAACCCCCACCCATGCTTGAGAAGGGCAGGGAGGACCAGGAACATTGGCAGAGTCGGCAGCACGAGCCAGAAAGTGGCAATGGAGAGCTCCGAGATCCTCCCGGTGTCACGCGTGTCCACATAGAGCCAGATCATGGCAAGAATTGAGATGAGCGGCAGCGACTTGATGAGCGCGCCCATCCCGGCGCTGTGTTTGGCGATCTCCGAGACGGCAACGATGATGCCAGCGGAAAGGAAGAGCTTGACGAGGTAGTAGGTCATGGAGGGCGACCTTGTCTGGTTGAAAAACAAAATGAACCGCAGATAAACGCAGATAAACGCCGATGAAAAATAGAGAACGGGCCACAGAGGACACAAAGTTCACAGAGGAGGCCGGCGGGTAGTGCATATGCTGCGACACTTGGTCTTCTCTGTGTTCTCTGTGGCTAATGCCTCTTTTCTTGATTTATCTGCGTGTATCTGCGGTTAATTGTTTTGCGTTCTAGGGGAGGCGGCGCTCAGCGATCCAGCGCGCAGGTGCGGAACCCGGCGAAAACGTCGTTGCGGTCCGGCGTGTAGAAATTGCGCCACGTGTTGCGGATGAGACGGCGGGTCGTCGCGAAGCTGCCGCCTCTCAGCACCTTGTGTGTGCCGAACCAGGGCTCGGAGTATTCCTTGTAGGGGTCGACGATGAAACCGGGGTAGGGGCCAAAGGTGGTCGTCGTCCACTCCCAGACATTTCCCATCAGCTGCCGGCAACCCGAGGCGGAATCTCCCGCAGTGTACGACTCGACGCTGGCAAGACCTGCGGTTTCGAGATTGGCGAGCGCTGTCGCTGGTGGTGTGGAGCCCCACGGATAGCGACGCTTCTCGCGCGCAGTGGGATCCCAGGAAGCGGCATACTCCCACTCGGATTCCGTGGGCAGCCTCCGCCCCGCGAAGCGGCAATACGCGTTCGCCTCGTGCCAGTTCACATGTAAAACGGGCTCGCTCGGGCGCAGCGGTACGACCCGTTCGAAACGCCGCTGAAGCCAGGCGTCGTCCTGCCGGACCCAGTACTTCGGCGCCGCCAGGCCCGCGCGGTTCCTCCATTCCCAGCCCTCGTCGCTCCACCATTCGCGGCGGTTGTAGCCGCCCGCGTCGACGAAGGCAGAGAACTCGGCATTGGTGACCGCCGTGCGCGACAGACGGAACGGACGGATCTCCACTTCATGAGCCCACTTCTCGTTGTCGAAAACGAAAGCGCTGCCCTGATTGGCACCGAGCATGAAGGTTCCACCGGGAAGCTCTGCGTCGCCGGCAATCGACTCGGGAGGGCCGGCAGCGCTTTCGTTTTCCGGAAAAGGATTACCGTACTCCAGTGTTTGCCGGGTGTAGTGGAACGCTTCGGCGTGCATATCTTCGTGAAAAATCGCAAGCTGAACAAAGTAATGCAGCTCGCGATTTTCCGGCTCGCGCTCGATCCTTCCAAGAACGCGCTCCAGGACCTCTGCCTGATACGACCTCGTCGCTTTCAGGTCGGGAAGCGTCAGGTTCCAGCGCGTGTCATGCGCCACTTCCGCGGAGTTGTAGAGCGCATCTGCGCCCGGGACGAGTGCCTCCGGAGGCGTCCCCCGCGAGCTGTTACGCAGGCACCAGAACTCCTGGAACCAGGCGACGTGCCCGAGCTCCCAGAGCGGCGGGTTGACGATCGTGAGCTTGGGGCCGAGCAGCTGGTTCCCGTCCAGGTCCGCAGTAATCCGGGTAAGATGCGTTCGGCTGGCGCGCAGCTCGGCGGCGAGGAGGGCCGGGTCCATCAAGCGTGAGTCCGCAACGTTTCCTGGAACAACAATATTAACCGCAGATAAACACAGATGAACGCCGATAACTTCAAAGATCAACAATAGACAGGATTGACAAAATTAACAAGACGGAGATTCAATCAGCAAAACCCGAATTCCCATCAAGTCTCGTTTCTTGATCTAATCCTGTCAATCCTGTCTATTCTTGTTGTTGGATGACAGCCGCCACATGAAAATCGCCATCACCGTTCCACCGTCCGCTGTGCCTCGAAGCGGTAACCGGCATACCGCCGCGCGCTGGTGTGCCTTCTTGCGCAGCCTCGGGCATCGGGTGGGCGTGGGCACCGACTGGAATGGCGGCGAAGACGACATGCTGTTGGCGCTGCATGCCTACAAGAGCTATCCGTCGATCGCGCGATTCAGGCAGCAGCGACCTGATGCGCCGCTCGTGCTGGCGCTGACCGGCACCGATCTCTATCGTGACATCCGCGAGCAAGCTGAGGCCAGGCAGGCGCTCAAGTTGGCGACCCGATTGATCGTGCTGCAGGAGGAAGGGCTCAATGAATTGACCTCTGCCTTAAGAAAGAAGGCGATGGTCGTTTATCAGTCGTCGGACGTGAGGTTGCGGCACGCTCCGGCGAAAGGCGGATTCAGGGTCGCGGTCATCGGTCACCTGCGCGGCGAGAAGGATCCGTTCCGTGCCGCCCGGGCGCTGGCGCATATCGCGCCCTCGGCCCCGATCGAACTGTTACAGATTGGCGACGCGCTGGATCCGGCGATGCGAGCGGAATGCGAGTCGTGGGAAAAACGCGATCCGCGCTACCGTTGGCTGGGCAGCCTGCCGCATGCGACCGCGATGCGCCGGCTGTCCACGTGCCACCTGCTGGTCGTCAGCTCCGTCATGGAAGGCGGTGCGAACGTCATTTGCGAGGCTGCCCGCATCGGTGTTCCGGTGCTTGCATCCCGAATTCAGGGAAACGTCGGCATGCTGGGCCGTGATTACCCGGGCTACTTTCCGCTGTTCGACGACAAGTCGCTCGCGCGGTTGATCGAACGCTGCCGTGCGGACGCTCGCTTCTATGCGTCGCTTAAGAAGGCGGTGTTGCGACGGCGCGCATTGTTCGCGCCGAGCGCGGAGCGGGCGGCTTTGAAGGTCTCGCTGCGGGATTTGCCGTCCGACGGCCGGCGCACGTAAAAAGGAACACGTTCCCGCCGTCACCACCCTCAGGGCCGGTGACGATCCGATAAGAAACCACTTTCACGATGATGTGATTTGGCTTGAAAAAATGCTTGTTCAAGCCACGCTGCGTGGGCCGAAATGATGTAGGTCTACGTACCGCGGGCCGGGGAGGTTGCTTTTGACGTGTGTGTCGTCTCCATGATTAATGCATCTTTATTGGTTTTTCGCGCAGCTCCCTACAGAAATCTAACGCGGGGAGGCCAGCGCCCGGCGCCCGCTGAAGAAGTCCCACACGCTGCTCGCGATCATCACGGCGAGGCCGGCATAGACCAGCGCCGGCAGAAACCACAAGGCCACGAAGGCTGCAACGGCGCCTGCGAGGCCCGTCCAAAAGGGCGCGAGGTTGCCGTGAGATCGCGCCGATCGATAAAGCAACCACGTGCTCAGGCCGAGAAAACCCAGATAGAGCGGAATGAGAAACGCATCATTGATCAGGAAACCCGCGCCGATCGCGGTTAGCAACGACAGCGCGCCTGTCACGCCCAAACAACATGCGCCTGCGAAACCCGCTCCGGCGACCGACGTGCATTGTTTACAGAGTTCTTTCACGATCTGCTCCTAGCCTGCGCAGCACGAGAGCTGCTCTATATCCTTGGTGAAGGTCTGCGCGCAGAGTTTCAATCCCTCGACCATGGTGAGATACGGGAAAAGCTGACTGGCAAGTTCATCGACCGTCATGCGGTTGCGAATCGCAAGCGCCGCCACCTGAATCAGTTCTCCAGCCTGGGCCGCCACCGCCTGCGTTCCGAGCAAGCGCCCCGTCCCTTCCTCCGCGACCAGTTTGATGAATCCCCGCGTATCGAAGTTGGCCAGGGCCCGCGGCACGTTGTCGAGCGTGAGGGTACGTGAATCGGTCTCGATTCCTTTCAACCGCGCTTCCGCCTCGGTAAGACCCACAGTCGCCACCTGCGGGTCGGTGAAGACCACCGCCGGCATGGTGGTGAGGTCGAGGGCCGCATCGCCGCCGGTCATGTTGATCGCGGCGCGGGTCCCGGCCGCCGCCGCGACGTAAACGAACTGCGGCTGGTTGGTGCAATCACCCACCGCGTACACGTCCGGCACACCGGTCCAAAGTTGGTCATCCACCTTGATCGCGCCGCGCTCGTCTAGCTTTACACCGATCGCTTCGAGATTGATGCCGGCGGTATTCGGGCGTCGGCCCGTTGCGACCAGCAACCGGTCACCCTTCACAGTGCCGGAACTGGTTTCAAGATGGAACAGCCCATCGCGGTGAGCGACGGAGCGCGTCTGGGTCTGGGTCAGGATCTTCATGCCTTCGCCCGTGAGCGCCGCTTCGAGGGCATCGCCGATGGCCGGATCCTCCCGGAACAACACGTTGCTGCGCGCGATCATCGTTACCTCCGACCCGAGGCGCAGGAATGCCTGCCCCAGCTCGGCGGCGACGATGGACGATCCGAAGATGACGAGATGCCGGGGCAGCGCTTCCGCAACCAGCGCATCGGTGGAAGTCCAGTACGGCGATTCCTTGAGCCCCGGCACGGGCGGTACTGCGGGGGAAGCACCAGTCGCGATTAACACCCGGTCGGCGTGTAACTGCGTCTCACGACCGTCCGGCCGCTTCACAACCAAGGTGTGGGCGTCTTTGAAGCGTGCGAAGCCCTGCACCAGGTTGATGCCGGGGTTGCTCTCCACGATGTTCAGGTACTTGGCAATCCGCAGTTCTTCGACGCGCTGTTGCTGCTGTGCGACCAGCGCGGCGCGATTCAGCTTCGCCGGGCGGCCTTCGATCCCTGAAAACGGGCTAGTGGCGTGGGTGTGCGCGACATGAGCCGCCTGGATCAGGATTTTGGAAGGCACGCAGCCAACGTTAACGCAAGTGCCGCCCACGGTTCCCGCCTCGATCAGGGTGACCTGCGCTCCTTCATCGACAGCCCGTATCGCCGCGGCGAACGCTCCGCTGCCGCTGCCGATGACTGCGACATGCAGACTGCTTTCGGCCCTTTGTTTCGACGGCGCCGTCTCGCCCATGGAGGGGGCGCGCACCGCGCTGCTGCCACGCGCAGGCGCGTCGAGCAATTTGGCGCCGTAGCCTTTGCTTTTGACCGCTTGGATCAAGGCGGACCCGGCGGTCCCGTCTCGGGTCTCGACCCGCGCCTTGCCCTCCGCGTAGGACACCTGTGCGGCAGTTACGCCTGGCACCGTGCCCAATACTTTCTCAACAGTTTGCGCACAGTGATCACAGGTCATCCCGGTCACGCGCATGGTGTACGAATTCATTTCCGTTCCTTCTTGAGCGTTGGCGGGTAGCCGGCGTCCTTGATTGCCTTGAGCAGAGCGTCAACATTAGTCTTCGCGTCGTCGAAGCTGACCACGGCTTCGGCTTTCTCGAGGCTGACGTCCGCTTTGGTGACGCCGTTGATTTTGGTTAAGGATCTCTTCACGGAGATCACGCACCCGCCTCACGTCATCCCCGACACCGAGAACGTAACGGTCTTTATTTCCGCGAACGCGGCTGTCGCGAAGAGTGCAGTTGCGATGAGGAACAAGGCGGTCTTTTTCATTTCAGCCTCCGAGAAACAGCGCCATGCCGTACGGGACGGCGGCGGTAATGGCCACGAACGTGGTCACGATCGAGAACGCAATTTTGTAGGCCCGGCGAGTCCTCGGAACCGCACACACCTCGCCGGCCTCGCACTGCGCGGCCGGCCGGTAGATTCTTTTCCAGGCAAAGGCGAGCGCCACCACGGCAATGCCGATGAAAACCCAGCGGTAGGGCGTGGGTGCGGTCAAATAGCTCACCCACGCTCCGCCCAGTCCGACGCTGACGAGTATCAACGGACCAACGCAGCACGCCGATGCGAATATGGCGGCGACGCTGCCGGTTACCAGCGAGCCGGTTTCAGCCTTGCTTTCGATCATGCGCGGATTTCCTTATGCTGCTGCGAAGGTGTAACCTTACTTCCGTAGTTAGCTACGGAGTCAAGCGAGATGTTGAAGCGCACCGCTATGGAAAAAGGCATCAGAATCAGTGAGCTGGCCAAGCAAGCCGGGGTCCACGTCGAGACCATCCGTTACTACCAGGGCATCGGCCTGTTGCCCCGCCCCCGCCGGGAGCATGGCCGCATCCGGCGCTATGACTCGGCTGACCTTAAACGGCTGCGCTTTATCAAGCGCGCGCAAGCGCTGGGCTTTTCGCTGGAGGAAATTGCCTTGCTGCTAGGCCTTTCCAATGGTGAACACTGTGAAGAGACTAAAGGGCTCGCGGAAAAGAAGCTCGCCATGGTCGAGGACAAAATCACCGACTTGGCGGCTATTGAGAAGGCGCTGAAGGGGCTGATCACGGAATGTTCGAAAGGCAGCCGAAGATCCGGCTGCCCGATCATCGATGCCTTGGCGGCTGATCGTTAATTCAGCGGGCCCGCGACAAAAAAGATCGAGTACCGGGTCCGGACTCACCGATATCTGGATCCGGTAGCGCACGCCCGCGCGCAGTTCGAAGACTCCCGCTTTCATGCGCCTCCCGCAGAGGTCGACCCACTGATACGGCTTTGCGGTGGCGAATCGATTGCGCTCCTGGTCAACCACGTCAATCCATGCCCGGCTCACGGTGCCAAGAACGTAGGTTCCCGTCACCGAGGGGGTCAGGGCGAACAGCCCGCCCCCGTCGCGAGGTCGCCCCTGTTTTTTCTCCGGTACGAGCGCAAATTTCACTTTGTCCATCGCGTGAAGTTTCGCGCTCACTACCTTGTTGACCGGTAGCTCGTGACGCGCCGCGTCAGCCGTCGCCGCTGCCATGACGCCATCTGCAGGTTGCGTGACCGGCTCGCAACCGCCTCCCAGCCGTTTCAAGACCTTTCTCTGGAGGAACTCCCATACGGCCTTGTCCTTGTCTTGCGGTAGGAGTCCCATGGTGGAGCCAGTCGCAGGGCAGGCGAGGGCGACCAAAAGAAAAAAATAGCGCAGCTTCATTTCCGCTCCTTCTTGAGCGTTGACGGATAGCCGGCGTCCCTGGTCGCCTTGCGCAATACCTCCATGTTGGTCTTCGGGTCGTCGAAGGGGGCCACGGCCCCGGCTTTTTCAAGGATTACGTTGGCGTTGATTTCGGGAATCCGGCCGCTTGCCAAGGCGCTGGCGCAGGAAATGCACCGCAACCGGGACCAGCGTGATCAAGCCCAACGCCAGCACGGCGTACATGATCCTGTCGGATTCTCCGGTTGCCATCTCGCCGCCGACGTGGGCGAGAAAGAAACTCGCCGGCGCGATGCCGGCAAGGGTGGCGATCGCGAAGCGCCACCAGGAAAGCGCCGTCAGCCCCGCCGCGTAGCTCACCACGTCGAAGGAGATGAACGGCACCAAGCGGCTCGAGAACACGACCGTCATCAGCACATTCTGGGAGCCGAGCCACCCCACTGGCAGACGATCGCCGAACCAGCGCTGCAGGGTGTCGCGCCCAAGCAGGCGCGCGACGCCGAAGGCGGCGAGTGCTCCGAGCTCGGCGCCAAGCAGGACGTAGAGCATGCCCCAGCCGTGACCATAGGCGGCGCCGGCTGCGACGGCGATCGGGGCGCTGGGGATCGGGCTCACCATGATGGCAAGCACCATCAACGTGATCACCGCGAATGGACCCGCCGCGCCAAGCGCGACGATGCGCTGACGCAGTGCGGGCCCGTCGAGGATCGTCGCCAGGACTCCGGTTTCCTCAAGCAGACAATAGGCCCCCGCCAGCGCGAGGACGATTGCGATTACGGCGACGATTCTGATCGCGGGATCCTTCATCAACTGGCGCGAGCGGCGGGCCGTCATTTCTGGATCCAGCGATTGTAGACACCCGCGACGAAAAGATCACCGTTCGAGACGCCCGCCACGCCGCCTGGCGCTACCGGTGTCCATCGGGCGGCCAGGTGATCATCGGCATGTTGATGACCACGCCCGGCTGCTTGAGCTCGATTTCCCCTTTCGCGAGCGCCTGTTTCACCTCCCCGGCGCTTTTGAGCTCGCGCGCGGTCTCCGGTTTTTTCCACGATACGAGGACGAGCGCGCGCAGAGGCGTGTAGCCTGCCTGTCCCGGCGGGCTGTCGAACACGTCCGGCTGAAACTTGAAGGGACCGTCTCCAGCCACGCCGTTGGTGAAAACGTAGACGTTCGCCAGCAATTCTTTCGGTGCCTTCGCGAGTGAAGGAACGGTAAGAACGGGGGAGCCTTTCATCTGCGTCAGGAGTTTTGCGACCTCCGGATCCGAGACCTCGGTGTGGAGGAAACGAATCCGCTGTCCCCCCATGAACCCGTCGACCGGCGGGACGACGAAACCGGTCTGCTCGCGCGCCGAGAGCACGAACCAGCCGATGATCAAGGCTACCAGGCCCGTTACGACCAGATTACGCACCCATGCCATATCGCTCTCCGTTGATGTTCCCAAGCGACTTGCGTCCCTTTTTCGCGGGCAACAGTTTTCCCGCGAAGGAATTGGTGAGAACTGCGGTGACGCTCGCGGCCATGGCGATCATCGCCCATACCGGATGGACGAGGCCGGTCACGGCAAGCGGTACGCCGATCCCGTTGAAGGCGAACGCGAGGGCGAGGTTCTGCAGGGTCTTGCGATAGGAAAGCTTGCCGATGCTGAATGCCTCGACCACCGCGCCCAGGCGATGGCCGACCAGCACGATGTCCGCCGACTCGATGGCGATATCGGTTCCCGCGCCGATGGCGATGCCCACATCGGCCTGCATGAGCGCGGGTGCGTCGTTGATGCCGTCGCCGACCATGGCCACCCTTCCGCTCGTCTGGATCCGCCGCACGATCTCGGCCTTTCCGCCGGGCAGCACGCCGGCGTGAACGGCGTCGATCCCCAGCTTGCCCGCGATGACACGCGCCGTGCGTTCGTTGTCACCCGTGACCAGAATCGTCTCGAGCCCCGTCCCGCGGAGCGCCGCCACGGCCTGCCGTTCGTCTGCGCGCAAGCTGTCGCCCAGGGCGAGCAAGCCCAGGCAGATCCCGCCGCGCGCCACGGCGATCACGGTATGCGCTTCACTTTCCAGCGCCTCGATGCGAGCGTGTTGTGTGTCGAGCGGCACGCCATGCTCCGTGAGAAAGCGTGGGCTGCCGACCAGCGTCTGCGTTCCTTCAATTCGCGCTACGACCCCTTTGCCCGGAATCGCCTCAAAGCTGTCCACGCCGGGCGGTGTGATGCCACGCTCGAAGGCGGTTTCCACGACCGCGCGCGCCAACGGGTGCTCGGAAGCCGCTTCCACGGCCGCGGCGAGCGCCAGCAGTTCGCCCTCGGCCACGCCGAGGCTCACGATCTCACGCAGGGACGGACGGCCTTCGGTGAGGGTGCCCGTCTTGTCGAGCACGATCGTGCGAATATCCTTGAGTACCTGAAATGCTTCCCCCGAGCGCATCAGGATGCCGCGCTCGGCGGCCATGCCGCCACCCCGGATCATCGCCAGGGGCGTTGCCATCCCCAAGGCACAGGGATAGCCCATGACGAACACGGCAAGGACGGCGAAGATCGCGCGCGTCCAGTCCGGAGCGCCGGCCGTCCACCACGCGCCGAGCGTCCAGATGAGGAGCGCGGCCGCGGCGAAAAACAGCACGCCTGGCACGTAGATCTGCAGGATGCGATCCACCAGCGCGAGAAGCCCGGGCTTGAGTGCGCGCGCCTCCTCGACCTGCTGCGCGACCTGGCTGAGAAAGCTTTCCTTGCCGACCTTGGTCACCCGGACGAGCAGCGTGCCGTACTGATTGAGCGAGCCGCCGATGACGCTGTCTCCGGGCCGTTTCTCGGCGGGAATCGACTCGCCGGTGACCAGATGCTCGTCCACGGCAGAGCCGCCTTCGACCACGACGCCGTCGACCGGGATCGATTCGCCCGGACGCACACGCACGAGGTCACCGGGAACGACCTGATCGATCGGGAGCACTTGCTCGCGAGCGTCCCGCACGACACGGGCCGTGGCGGGCGCCAGTGCCAGGAGCTTTCGCACCGCTTGGGATGCGCGAGTGCGGACCAGCAGCGAGACCCAGCCGGACAGGATGTGATAGGTGGTCACGAAAACCGCGACGCCGAAGAAATCCGGCGCCGGGAACTCGGAATAGATGTAACCGAGAAACCCGCCAGCCAACCCGGCAAAGGCGCCAAACTCGAGCAGCACGTGCTGGTTCAGGATGCCGCGCCGCAGGCTGGCCCACGCCATGGTGAGGACGTGCCAGCCGGGACCGAAGATCGTCGAGAGCGCGAGGATCGGCATCAGCCAGAACATTGCGGCCATGCCCTGGGGCGGCAGCCACTCGAGCCACATCAGCGCCATGGCCGCGAGCGAAATCGCGGACAATGCCGCGGCGAAGAGCAGATTGTCCCGCTGTTGCCTGAGTTCCGCTTCCTGCTCTTCATAAGCGCGAACCTTGTTCGAGCCGCGGATGGTGTAGCCGAGGTCGCGCAGCGTCTCCCGAAGCGCTGCGGCGGTCACCGCATCGGGATTGAATTCGATCAGCGCCTCCTCGTGCGCGATATTGACGTTGACGTTGCGCACGCCGTCCATGCGCCCAAGCGCCTTGGTGATGCTCGTGACGCAGAAGGAGCACGCCATCCCGCCGATCTTCAGTTGGATCTTCTCTGCGCGTTCGAGGGTTTCCGCCGTGTTCATAACTGCAGCCTAAACCTTGTAGTAAGCTCCAGAGTCAAGGGGGAGGAGTTTGTCGGGTTTAGCCCGACAAACTCCTTATGTGAGATGGGCGCCACAAGAGAAATACAAAAATCGCCGAGATGAAAATTGGCCTTTGCTTTTCTTCGGTGTTGGTGGAGCTGTTTCGTTAGGGATTTTGTCGTGGCGTAGCCCGGCACATTCCTAGAATCTCAGACGGCGGACCACTGAGGTTTCCTATTTCGCCGGGGTCAAATGGCCGTCGCTGGCGCTAACTTTTCGCAGTCGCATACACTGCGCTTCGTCGAGCTGCTTGTTGTCCCCCGACGTCCGCGAATACATGAGATTCGCCGCGTCGTCCGAATGAGCGCCCGAATCGGCGAGGACATGATAAAGCTCGTGGGCGAGGGCGATGCCCGGGTGGCTGGTCGCCTCGGTCATCCATACGGTATCCACCAGCTCGGGCCGCCTCCTCCCGCTGGAGCGACCGATGGCTTCTGCATCGAAAGCGATTCTCTGCAGCGTGTCGCGCACGAAAAAGACCGCCGGGCGTGGAATATCGAGTCCGCGAACCAGTGCGGCGGCGTGAGCGTCATTGAAATACAGGTAACGCCGCGGCGTACGCAGCTCGAAAACCTCGAACCCGCGAAACATCACGCCGCACTGGGCGAATATTCCCGCCGCGTCTCGGGCGGCCGACTCGAGCAACGCCGTCGACCATCGGGTGCCCTGCAGCATCACCAGGGAGGCCTCGAGCGCGGCGCGCACGCCGTCCGGCATCTTAGAATCGCCGTATAGCGCTTTCACCCCGATGCGTGAACGCGCAATGACTTCAACTCCTTTCGGCTCCGCCTCGCAGGCGCCTCGATCGGTCTCCGTCGGCGACTCGAGCATTCCCCTCGAAATCAGGCCTGCGGCGCCGTTCGGCGGCGGCCTTACCCGATCGAGGATGGCCGCCTTGAGCTGCGGCCCCTTCCACTCGGGATGCGCAGCAAGCAGGCATGCGGCGAGCGCCGAGAGGCGCGCGGCGGCGTAGCTCGAACCCGAGACGAGTTTCGGGCGGCCGTAGAAATCGATGCTGACGAGGCTCTCGGCCGGCACGAGGAGATCCACCGACTCGGCGCCCCAGTTGGAGCCTGCGGCGAGCACGCCGGTTTCGGTGGAGGACGTCGCCGTGAGCAGATTTTCCAGACGCAGCGCGGCGGGAAACACCGGCTGCGCATCGATATCGCGGCCGTCGTTGCCGGCCGACGCGATAAACAGCATGTCGGGGTGCTTTCGCGCCGCCTCGGCAAAGGCGGCCCATTCTTCCGCGCTCGTGCTGCCGAGTGACAGATTGACGATCACGACGCCCGTTGCCGCCGCGTCTTCCACCAGCGCCGCCATCCTGCGCATGTCCAGGCGCGGATAACGGTACACCACCAGACGGCTCGATGGCGCTTCGGCGATCAGCACGCCGGCGGTCTGGGTGCCGTGGCGCTGGGGCAGAAACGGCGACGTCGCAGGGTTGCTGTCGAAGGGGCGCGAGTCCATGTCCCAGTAGTCGAACCCGAGCAGTCCGCCGTCCGCGCCGCGGGCCATGCGCCGGCGCACTGCATCCAGCAGGTAGTTGACTCCCGAGTCCACCAGCGCCACCAGCACCCCGTCCCGGGTTCCGCCTTCGGGCACGGGGGGATTCAGCGGCTCGCGCACGTCCACCCGGGTGAGAGATGCATCGGTCCTCTCGATAAACGCTGGCGCCCCCGGTCCGTCGTAGATCAGACGACGTGCGGAGACGATTCGACACTTGTCGTCGGCGAACACCATCCACTCCGGCCTGTGAGCACGCTCGGCCGGCGCGTGATAAACGATGATCACGCGGCGCAGATTGCCGCCGGGAGTGAAGCGCTCGACCAAAATGCGCGCGCCGTCCGTGAGCTCGTATCGGGTGCGGGTACCCACCTCGCGCCCACGGAATTTCATGGGTTCGATGTCAAGCCGAATTGCGCCACCGAGTGCGTTGCCAATCGTCGCGCCGTTGCCGCCCGAGTCGGTACAGGTCGCGGCGACTGTGGCCTTCAACTGAGCTTCGATATTTTGTGCGGCTGCGGGCGGCGCGGATAGCTGCGAAATGGCCGCCACGCCCAGTGACACCCAGGCGATCCGAAGTGCCGGCATTAGGAGGCAAGCCCGCAAAGGACTCTGCTTCAAGCTGGCGGCTGTGGGGTCACGTAGAGCCCGAACCAGATCGACCATATGCCGAGGGCGATGAGCACGATGCCGGTCCAGCGCGGCATGCGCCCGCTTAATTGCGCGAGCCAGTCGAGCGCGCGCCGCGCCGCGGGAAACAGGACGGCAACCGCGAGAGGCAGTGACAGCGCGAAACCGAAGAGCGCGAGCGAAGAAAATCCGCTCGCAAGCGTAGAGCCCGACACGCCGCTCGCGGCGGCGGCGCCGAGCAGGGTAAAGAGCAGCGGCGCGGAGCATGCCGGGATGTTCAATCCGAAGAGCACGCCGAGTGCTGCCGAGCTGCGCACGTCACCGATGCGCGCGAGACTCGGTCCGAGCGAACGCATGAACAATCCCGTACGGCCGGCGAGGTACAGAAGCCCCAGCACGAAATAGATCGTTCCCAACCCAGTCCACATGGCTTTCTGAAAGCCGATGAAGGCGGTGCCGACGAGCACCGCGACCGCGCCGAGCGCGCCGATGAAGAGCGCACGAGTGACGGTGAAGATGCCGACCTGCCAGAGCTTGGTTGCAGGCGGCTTGCCCTCCATGACCTTGATGAACACCAGCGTCGAGCCGATCGTGCAGGGCTCGATGAAGCCGAAGAGGCCGAGCCCGATCGGCAGCAGCACGCCGGTGGTCAGGGCATCGGTCATTCCGTGGACGCGACCTTGTAGCAGCCCTTTTCGATTGCGGCGACCAGCTTTGCCTCATCAACCGCGGTGGGATCGTAGAGTACGCGCGCGCGGCGTTCCTGGTATGAAACGTTGGCCGCCTTGACGCCGGTTTCGAGCGTGAGCAGTGCCTTGATCGTTTCCGCGCAGCCGTCGCAGTGCATGCCTTCGATCGTGACTGTCAACGTTTTCATGACGCAAGCTTGCGTGCTTCCATGGCATCGAGTATGGGGCATTCGCTCGTCGGCCCGCGGCCGGAGCAGGCGGTGGCGAGCTTCGCCAGCGCGCGCTTCATCCGGTTGAGCTGCGCGATGCGCTGCGCGATGTCGGCGATCTTTGCCTCCGCGCGTGCCCGCACGTCCGCGCACGACTTGCCCGGGGCCACCTTCAGGGCGAGGAGTTCCCGGATCTCCGACAGGGTGAATCCCAGCTCCTTCGCCTGGCGGATGAACCCCAGCCGCACGACCACATTGGCGGAATACTGCCGGTAGCCGGAACTTGTGCGCACCGGCTTGTCGAGAAGGCCTTCGCGTTCGTAGTAGCGAACCGTGTCGATCGCCAGCCCGGCGCGACGGGCGACCCTGCCAATCGTCAGTTCGTTCATGCCATGCACCTCGTCAAAAAAACCGAAAATCACCAGGCAGCTTAAACCTTGGAGTTTGCTCCAGGGTCAAGCGGCAGCCTGGTCGCCACGACTAAAGCCGGGGACTCAGCTTTCGAGGAGCTTGAGCCGCTGCACCTTGCCCGAGGGGCCTTTAGGCAGTTCGGTGACCAGCTTGATAATCCTGGGCGCCTTGTAGCTGCCCAGCTCGTCCCGTGAAAACGCGGCGAGCTCGTCCACCGTGCAGCGACTGCCGGGTTTCAGCACGACGCAGGCCATGATTTCTTGGCCGTACGTCGCATCGGGGATGCCGACTGCCGCGGCCTCCAGCACGGCCGGGTGCTTGAGCAGCGCCTCGTCAATTTCGCGCGGCGCGATGTTCTCGCCGCCCTTGATGATGAGCTCCTTGATGCGTCCGGTCACGAAGAGAAAGCCATCCTCGTCGAGATAACCGAGGTCGCCACTGTGCATCCAGCCGTCGGGCTCCAGCGTCTTTGCCGTGTTTTCCGGGTCCTTGTAGTAGCCCTTCATGACGTTCGCGCCGCGTACCATGATCTCACCGGCTGCGCTGGGCGGCAGGGTTACACCGGTTACCGGGTCGACGATCTTGGCTTCGTTGCCGAAGAAGGGGCCCGGACTGCCCAATTTGCGTTTTGCGGGATCAAGGGGGCTGGTGAAGCAGGGCGCGTTGGTCTCGGTCATGCCGAACGTCTCGATGATGCCGATGCCGAACCTGTCTTCGAATGCACGGTGCAACTCGGGCGGGAGGGGCGCCGAGGCTGAGCGGCAGAATCTGACCTGGCTGATCGGGCGCCCCCTATCGGCGGGATCCGGGCCGTTGAGAAGGTAGGCGATGATGGTCGGCACGACGTTGATCCAGGTGCAGCGGTATTGCGCGACGAGGTCCCAGAAATTCGACGCGCTGAACCGGTGCGGCATCACGACGCTTCCCCCATGCACCAAGGGCGCGACACCGGTCACGATCTGCCCGTTGATGTGATAGAGCGGCAGCGCGCACAGCACGCGGTCCTCGCGCGTGAGCTCGTGCGCCGCGCTGGTGAACTCCCCGCCGGCGCATACGCTGCCGTGCGTCTGCACGACGCCCTTGGGCTTGCCGGTCGTGCCGGAGGTGTACATGAGTAGCGCGTCGTCGGTCGCGGCGATCCTTGGCAGATCGGCGGCTTTAATGCTTTTCGCATCGAAGATTGAAGCGGCGTCGGGATCAATGACAACAACCTCGATTTCCCGGTTTAGGTTGCGTAGCGCCTCATGCAGCCGGTCGGCATGCTCGGCACTCGTAAATACGAGGCGGGTGTCGGAGTGCTCGAGGACGAAGACGAGCTGATCGCGTTGAGAAAGCAGATTGAGCGGCGCCACGACGAATCCCGCGTACATCACCGCAATCAGCAGCCGTCCGGTCTGGTAGCCGTTATGCAGCATCAGGGCAACTTTGTCGCCTTTGCGCAATCCCCGGCCGAGCAGGAAGCGCCCGAGCTCCTTGCAGTCGTTCCGCAGGCGCCCATAGGTGAGCGTATGGCCGGTCTCCGGGGCAATCAGGTACGGCGCGTCGGGCTGCTCCCGCGCTCGCAGGTCAACGTAGTGCCGGATGGTGCGCATGCGCTGCTAAGGATGAAAGCAGAATGAACAAAGTGGCAGGAAACCGATTCCCATTACATATTTCATCCTTCTGCCTTGATTGGAGCGGCTGGATCTGTCACAAGCGGTGCTTCTTGCGATAAACGCCGAAAATGTCGTCGAGCGAAGGCTCCCTCGGCGGGATTGGGCGCACGATGCGCGTAACGTTCATGAAGTGCCGGTAGTTGAGATTGTCCGAGATGCTGTTGCGGCCCCAGGAGCCGCAGCCCATTGAAAGCGAGAACGGCAGGCCGTTGTCGAAGCTGCCGCCGTTCGCGATCGCATGCGCCTGATTGACGATGACGCGGCATACCGTCATCTCGTGCCCGAGCCGCCGGATCTGGTCCTCGTTACGCGTGTGGATTCCGCACGAGTGGCCGTTGCCCTGGTAGTCGTAGATCGCGCGCATGATGTCGAAGGCGTCGTTGAAGTCGCGCGCGCGGTAAACGGTAAGCACGGGCGAGAGTTTTTCGCCCGAAAAAGGGTGGCTCCCGCCAGCTCCGGTCTCTTCGACCATCAGGCATTTCGCATTGAGAAGCGCCGGCCGCGTGAGTCCCGCCACCGCACAGATTTTCTTCACGGGCTGCGCCGTGATTGCGGGCGAGAGCTTACCGCCAGGAAACATTGCTTGGCGCAATGTTTCCTTTTCGGAAGCAGTAAGAACAACTCCTCCTTCCTTTGTCAGGGCGCCGATCATCTCGTCATAAACGCGGTCGTGGATCACGACCGCGTTCTCGGACGAGCAGCTGGTCGCGTTGTCGAAGGCCTTCGAGCGCATTATCTTCGCTGCCGCATCGGCCAGATCGGCCGACTCGTCCACGATCACGACGACGTTGCCGAGCCCGACGCCCACGCAGGGCGTGCCGCTCGAATAGCCGGCGCGGACGTTGTTTTGCGATCCCGTGACCACGACGAGGTCAGCCTGCTTCATGAGCTCGTTCGTCAACTCGCGGGTGACCGGCGCAGGCAGCTGCTGCACCAGTTCGGCAGGCACACCGATGCGTCCCAACTCCTCGTGCACGTACTGCAGCAGCAGCGCGGCCGTGCCGTGTCCCTTGGGTGAAGGCGCGAGGATCACGGCGTTGCCGCATTTCAGCGCGTTGATGAGGTTGTTCGCCGGCGTTGCGCCTGGATTGGTCGAGGGCACGACGGCTGCGATCACGCCCATGGGACGGGCGATTTCGATGACCCCTTTCTCCGGCATTTCAGCGATGACGCCCGTCGAGCGCACGCCTTGCAGATCGCGCAGCAGCCCGAGCGTCTTGCGATGATTCTTCTCGATCTTGTCGGCGACCACCCCAAGGCCGGTATCTTTCACGGCGATCTCGGCGAGGGCCTTGTTCCGCGCCGGATTCATAATGGCCCAGCCGACCGCGGTGACGGCTTCATCGAGTTGTGCCTGCGTCGAGCGCTCGAAAGTCTTTTGCGCAGCGCGGGCGCGGGCGACCAGAGCGGCCACCGTCTCTTTCACCGGTGCTGCCGCCGGGGTCTCAATTCGCGCCATGTTCACTCCTGGTTGCCAAATTTGGTGAGCTGTGAGCCTCGAATGGCTCAGCAACCGAATTGCTGCTCACTTAGTACCTGCCTACCTGCCGTGCGCGATAACAGGATAAACCACGGCACGGATTCCGAGAACCGGCAGCACACCGCCGGATGAGCTTTATACAAGGCGTCGTCCGCCGCGGAACGGGACCGGATCGGTTTGTCGTGGGCTCCTCACGCGCCAGCACAAGGTGGACCAATTCCAGGGCGGTCAGCGGGTCGAGCTCGATTCTTCCGTGAAATTGCTACACGTCGCACGCGATGAAGTGTTAAGATTCGCGACAGAAAACGGCGGGCCATGCGCGAACGCGCAAGAAGATCGCCCAATCGAGGAATGGACGAGAAAAAACACGTCAAGTTTGGTGGACGGCTGGTTTTCGTAGGATTCGGCTCCATAGGTCAGGGCACCCTTCCGCTCATCCTGCGGCATGTGGACATGCGGCGCGACCGCATAACGATCCTCACTGCCGACGATCGCGGCCGGAAGGAAGCGGAGGAGTACGGGGTAAAGTTCGTCATCAACCCCCTCAAGCGCGACAATTATCAGAAGATTCTTGAGTCACTGCTCGGCCGGGGCGATTTCCTGCTCAACCTCTCGGTGGATGTCTCGAGCGCGGCGCTGATCGAGTTTTGCCTGCAGCGCGGGGTGTTCTACCTCGACACGTGCATCGAGCCGTGGCACGGAATGTACACGGACGCGTCGCTCCCGCCGAGCCAGCGCTCCAACTACGGCTTGCGTGAGGAAGTGCTGGAGCTGAAGAGGAAATATCCGAAAGGGGCGAGTGTCGTCCCGACCCATGGCGCGAACCCGGGCCTCATCTCGCACTGGGTCAAGCAGGGCATGTTGAACGTCGCGCGCGATGTGTGGGGAGACGTAAAGATTCCGAAGAGCCGTGAGGAGTGGGGTGGGCTTGCCAAGAAGCTGGGAATCAAGGCGATCCACTGCGCCGAGCGGGACACCCAGGTCGCGGAGCCCCGCAAGCGGCAGAACGAATTCGCCAACACCTGGTCAGTGGACGGCTTCGTGAGCGAGGGCCGACAGCCTTCCGAGCTCGGCTGGGGCACGCACGAGAAACATTTCCCGCCCGACGGGCACCGCCACGATTACGGCTGCCGCGCGGCGATCTATCTCGACCGGCCCGGCATGTCGGTGAAAGTCCGTTCCTGGACGCCGGACGAGGGTCCCTTTCACGGATTCCTGATCACCCATGGCGAGGCGATTTCGATCGCCGACTACTTCACGTTGCGAGAGAACGGAAGCGCGATCTATCGCCCGACCTGCCATTATGCTTATCACCCGTGCGACGACGCGGTCCTGTCGAACCACGAGATGGGGGGCAAGAACTGGATCGCGCAGCCGAACTACCGCATTTTCATGGACGAGATCTTTGAAGGCGTGGACGAACTGGGCGCACTCCTCATGGGGCATCCCAAGAACGCCTACTGGTTCGGCTCACGGCTCTCCATCCAGCAGGCGCGCGAGCTCGCGCCGTTCAACAATGCCACGAGCCTGCAGGTCGTGGCCGGCGTGCTGGGTGGGTTGGTCTGGATACTGGAAAACCCCGAGGCGGGTCTCGTGGACCCGGACGACCTCGACTACCGGCGCGTGCTAGACGTCGCGGACCCGTACTTGGGGGACATTGTGGGCGCGTATTCCGACTGGACGCCGTTGAACAACCGCGGGTGGCTGTTCGAGGAGGACATCGACAAGTCCGATCCGTGGCAGTTCAAGAATATCCGCGTTCTTTGACGACGGTGACCGGTGACCAGTAAGGCAGTTCATTTTAGCCGCCGATGGACGCCGATAGATGCCGATAGGAATAAGACCAAACTGCCACAGAGAGCACAGAGGACACAGAGGAAGGAACGGGCACGAGAGCGTGCCCGTTTTTGTTGGTATTGATTTTCGTGGCGCGTTTGCGGTTAAATGGTTTCGCCTTTTATCCGAATCTGTTTTCCGATGATTGCTGTGATCTTTGAAGTCATGCCTGCCTCCGGGCGGAAGCAGGAGTACCTCGATCTCGCGGCAAGTCTCCGGCCTGAGCTGGAGAAAATTGACGGCTTCATTTCGATCGAGCGCTTCGCGAGCCTCACCAACGAGGGCAAGATTCTGTCGCTCTCGTTCTGGCGCGACGAGGACGCCGTCAAACGCTGGCGCCAGTTCGAGGGACATCGGCTTGCACAGGAACGGGGCCGGAACGGGGTCTTCGCGGACTACCGGCTTCGGATCGCGGGCGTAATCCGGGACTACGGCATCGCCGACCGCGAGCAGGCGCCCGCCGACAGCCGCGCGCACCACGAACCAAAACGGTGACCACTTACCGGTGACCGGTGACCGATGACCAGGAACTGGTGACGAGTACTGGTGATGAGAGATGGTGATGATTAGTGGTGATGTACAAGGTTGCAGGCGCTCTTCATCACCATTTCGCATCACCATTAATCATCACTTCTTTCGTGTGATCGGCGTTCATTGGC
>JAOTTL010000342.1:0-2092 GCA_029864385.1 Betaproteobacteria bacterium
CGGGGTCGTCGCCCTTAAACCCAGTCCAAATTTTTCTGCTGCTCACTCCGCTCGGCCTCATCCGATTGCGCGTCTGATTTGGGCGGGCGGCCACGATACGATGCGTCCAATCCTTCATTCGGCCCCGGATTTTAACCCGGCAGGCGCGGTGCAGCTCAGAGCTGGCCCTCGCCGGGCATTCGGTATCTGCGCTCAATGATCTTCATCAGCGCCGCCTTGTGCTCGCGCCCGACGCCTGCGGCGATCGACTCGGCAAAGTACTCCGCAAGCAACGGATTGCCGTCGCCGGTGAGGATACCGCCGGTACACTCGCTGCACGGAAGCTTGCCGGTCACCACATCCTCCAGACAGTCGCAGCGCGCACCTTCACCGTGCTCCGGGCTCATTGCGACGCACTGGCTGCACGGCTTGGCCAAGCAGCAGCGGTAGCTGGTTTTTGAGTACAGCTCCATCTGGATGTCGCGCTCGAGCGCAACGAGCATCGCACGCTTTGCCTCGACGCTCGTTGGGCGATCCAGCCACGGCTGGAAGGCGGCGATTGCCCCTGCGATCAGCAAGACAACGATGATCGTCGCGTACGCGACGTGAATTCGTTTCACCGACATCTCGTCACCTTTGAACTGATTAGTGCCCGGCCTTTCTCGACCGACACGGGTTAGACCTTCGCGAACACGGAGTGCTTGCCATCCTTGATGGCGTAGATGATCCATGTCCCACGCTTTTTCCCCGGCATGCCCGGCGAGCCCGAGGGCATGCGCGGCAGCGCGATACCGTCGATGTCCGGCCGCTGCGCGAGCAGCTGGTCGATGATCTCCACCGGCACGTGCCCTTCGACGAAGTAGCCGTCGACCACCGCCGTATGGCAGGTTTCCAGAGCCTTGGGGATGCGGTATTTGCGCTTGACAGGACTCAAGTCCGCCAGCGCGTGACTTTCCACGACGTAGCCGTGCTCCTGCATGTACTTGCCCCAGATCCCGCAGCACCCGCAGGTGGGCTGCTTGTACATCTGGATCGTCCCCTTGGCCTGGGCATCCTGACCGCAGGCGGCAACGGCCACGCTGACCGCGCTCATGATTAACAAGGATCTGCGTTTCATCTCTGTGTCGCTCCGTTTGGCGATCGGGACACTGCTTGGGATCGGGTACCGTCGCCGTGATTCGCTTGCGATCCTGCGGTCCGCGCGACGCGGACTCGTCGGTGTGGATCGCGCTGCCCAACACCCATTACGGGCTGCGGCGAGCGCAGGACGCGCGCCGTACGCGCAGATCAGAG
Organism: Betaproteobacteria bacterium; assembly: GCA_029864385.1. Classification (GTDB taxonomy): domain Bacteria; phylum Pseudomonadota; class Gammaproteobacteria; order Burkholderiales; family SG8-41; genus SG8-41. Next base: position 1,273 of record JAOTTL010000342.1, read on the forward strand.
CCGCAGCCGGGCCGTGGTGAGATAGAGCCGCGCGTTGGGAACGGGCGCCCCGGCCCTGGCCGGGTACGGGGTGCTGCGGGACGCTGCCCTCGGCGCGAGACACACCATGGCGTCGGCGGGCGCCTCAAAGTCGCGTTGCTGGCTGCTCAGAGTCGCGGCGAGCTGGGATGCGACGATACGGCAGTGCCGCGCGTAGGCGCAGCGCGCACCTTGGCAAGGCATCTCGGGGGTCTGCGGGGGACTCGATGCGCCAGGCACCGCGGCGCTCGCGGCCATCACCGCTTGGTCGATATGGCCGAGCCCCGCCACCGACAACACGAGCACGACCAGCAGGCCCCTGATGGGAATGGCACGCGTGCGAACGGCGGGTGTGGCGCTCATGTGCTGCGTTGACAACGAAAATGTGCCCCGGTACTGCAACAATTCTTCCGCGCCTAGCTTCGGTGCGTTTGCCGCCCCGATCAAGCTCCATCACAGGCTTTCTTGACGCAGATCATCTGCCAGTTCCGGGGACAGTACACCTATTTCCTTTTTCCGCCCTGCCCGGAGTATTTGTCGATTTAGACAACTGGGCGAAAGGGATCGTAGGCCTTAAACCGAGTCCAAGAATTCAAGGCGATTCAATTTGGACTGCGTTTGAGGCATACGCGCCCTTTAAGATCTCGCGTGCGGCACTTTACAGGAAGCGCATCGGTTCCCAGGGTTTCGGTAATATCCGCGGCGCGTCGCGATGAGCGCTGAATTTCAATCCTGCAGCTCTTATACTACCGCCGTTTTTGGCGCACAGGAGTCCCGATCGCGCGTGATTTCGACTGGCGTG
>JAOTTL010000016.1:0-31123 GCA_029864385.1 Betaproteobacteria bacterium
CAATCCGGCGCTCGCCAAGTTGGGCGCGTTCAAGGAAGACCAGTTGAACGTCGGCAAGCTCGGACAGAATCAGCCGCTGGCGCAGAAAATCTTCAATATCGTGGGGCTGCGATAGGCCGCGCCAACCCACGCCGTCGTTCGCCCCTCTAGCGACTCTCAGACAGGGCAGCCGTCTCGAACGGCACGATTTGCACTGCAGCCGAGCGCCTTGTCCGCGCGACGCTGCGTGACACGACGATGAGCGGAACCAGCCCGACCGCCACAATCGCGAGTGCCGCCGTCGCCGCCTCGGACAACCGTTCGTCGTGCGCCAGGTTGTAGACCTGCGTCGCGAGCGTATCGAAGTTGAATGGCCTCATGACGAGGGTCGCCGGCAGCTCCTTCATGACCTCGACGAAGACGAGTAACGTCGCAGCAAACAGACCTCGCGATAGCATCGGAACATGAATGCGCGTCAGCGTTTCCGCCGCCCCGCAGCCGAGGCTGCGCGCCGCGTCATCCATGGACGGGCGCACCTTGAGCAAGGCAGCGTCGACGGTCTGAAGACCAATGGAGAAAAAGCGGACGACGTAAGCGAGCACCAACGCCGTGATGCCACCGGTCAGCAACAGGCCCGGCGAGATCCCGAAACTCGTCTTCAGCCACGTGGCAAGGGCGTTGTCCAGCCAGGCCAACGGGATCAGCGTTCCTACGGCGATCACGAGACCCGGTATCGCGTAGCCCAGCCCGACGAGCCGGCTCAAACCAACGCTGACCACACTGGGATTCAAGCGAGCGTTGTAGGCCATCAGCACCGCCAGCACGACCAGCAATGCCGCTGTGATGGCGGCAAGCGTAACGCTGTTGAGCGCAAGCTGGATGAAACGCGGCCCGAACTGGACATCTCCCTCGCCGATCGCCATCTCGAGCAGCAACCCGGCCGGCAGCAGAAATCCCAACGCCACTGTGGAAAAACACAACGCGGTTGCACCCGCCGCCTTGAAGCTGGAAAGCCGCTGTCGTGCGGGCGGCCGTCCGCGCTGCGAGGTTTCGTGGAACCGCTTGCGGCCGCGACTCATTCGTTCAAGCAGCAGCACGAGAATAACGAATCCCAGGAGCACCGCCGCCAGCTGCGCCGCAACCACACGCTCCCCCATCGAGAACCACGCCTGGTAGATGCCCGTCGTGAAGGTCGGCACACCAAAATAGGACACTGTGCCGAAATCGGCGAGCGCCTCCATCAGTGCAAGGGCCGTGCCCGCCACGATGGCCGGGCGCGCGAGCGGAAGGGCCACACGGAAGAAGACGCCGCTACTGCCCACACCCAGCGTTTGGCCGACCTCGAGCAGGCTTGCGGAGCGCTCGAGAAAAGCGGCTCGCCCCAGCAAATAGACATAGGGATACAGGACAAGGATGAACATCGCGATCGCCCCGCCCAGTGAACGTACGTCGGGAAACCGGTAGTCAGCCTTGGTCCAGTCCATGAACTCTCGCAGCTCGGTCTGTACCGGTCCGACGAACTGGAGGAAATCGGTGTAGACGAAGGCGATGACGTAGGCGGGCATCGCGAGAGGCAGAATCAGCGCCCACTCGAAAACACGCCGCCCCGGAAAGTCGTGCATGGCCGTCAGCCAGGCCGTGCTGACGCCGAGCGCGACGACGCCAACGCCCACGCCAAACATCAGCCATAACGTGTTGGCGACATACTGCGGCAGGACCGTGCCGGCAAGATGCCCCCAGACGCCAGGCGTGCCTTCGGCGAAGAGGTTTACAAACACGCTCACGACCGGCAGCGCACAAAGCGCGCCGACCAGCGTCGCGGCCACCATGAGGCGCCCGATTCGCGGACCCAAAATGTGCATGGGCGTAGCACTACGCGTAAATGAGATCTATTATTATACGTATGTCCATGAATTTACGCGCATCGACAGGCCACCAGCAATCAGAGTCGCACCTCGTCACGGCCCCTCTCACCGTGCCGCTGCTCGCGGTCCGCGGTTTGCGCCATGCCTACGGCGCGCTCGAAGTTGTCCATGATCTGACGTTCTCGCTCGAACGGGGCGCGATTGGTTGCCTGCTCGGCGCAAGCGGGTGTGGCAAGACCACCGTGCTCAGGTGCGTTGCCGGCTTCGAGCCTCTGCAGGCAGGCGAGATCTGGCTCAATGGCAGCCCGGTAAGCCGCCGTGACCTGATGCTACCCACGGAAAAGCGCCAGGTCGGAGTGGTGTTCCAGGATTACGCGCTGTTCCCGCATCTTACGGTTGCGCAGAACGTGGCTTTCGGACTGCGCCATGGCGATCGGGCGGCCCAGGCCCGCCGGGTCGATGAAGTGCTCGACACAGTGCGTCTCCCCGGCCTGCGCGGCAAATACCCCGACGAGCTCTCAGGCGGCCAGCAACAGCGCGTCGCGCTGGCGCGCGCGCTGGCGCCGCGCCCTCACCTCCTGCTGCTCGACGAGCCGTTCTCCAATCTCGACGTCGACTTGCGCACTGCGCTGAGCCTCGAGGTGCGCGACATCCTCAAAGCGCAGAACATCACCGCAGTCCTCGTCACTCACGACCAGGACGAGGCCTTCCGGTTTGCCGACGAGATCGGCATCATGAACGCGGGGCGCATCGAGCAGTGGGACACGCCCTATCGCCTCTACCACGAGCCGGCGACCCGCTATGTCGCCGATTTCGTCGGGCAAGGCGCATTTCTTCCAGGAACAGTGGTGGACGATGCCCACATCAAGCTCGAACTGGGCGTCTTCCGTGGAGACACTCCGGGCGACTGGATCACGGGTACTATCGTGGACGTTCTGCTCCGCCCGGACGACATCCAGCACGATGACGCCAGCCCGCTTCAGGCGCGGGTGCTGCAAAAGACGTTCCGGGGCGCCGAATTCGTCTACACATTACAGCTGCCAGGCGGCGGCCAGGTTATGTCATTCGTGCCGAGCCACCACAACCACGCAATCGGTGAAAAAATCGGAATCCGGCTCGAAATCGATCACCTGGTGGCGTTCCGTCGCAACGCGCCGACGGAAGCCGGTAGACCGTGAATGGCAAATTGAAAATAACAGCGAGAACCGCAGCGCGAGGTTCGTCCACACACTACTCACCACTCACGATTCACGATTCACGTTTCACGGAGGTGCTAGCGCTTGGCAGCCCGCAACTCCTGCGCGAGCTCGTGGACGGCCAGCGCGTAGTTGATGCTGCGGTTGTAGCGGGTGATCACGTAGAAGTTATTAAGCCCCAGCCAGTACTGCTTACCGTCCTTCGCCTCTACCGAAAACGGCGCTGCGAGCATAGTTCCCGCAACCGGTGTCAGCGGCTTCAGCCCCCGCTGTTGCAGGTCGGCAACAGTGACGCGCGGTTCGACCGCTTCGTTATTGACCGCTTCGGCGCCGGCGGCGCTTATCTCGGCCCGCACGGCCACCGGCTCCCCCGCTCGCCATCCAAATGAACGGTAATAGTTGCCGATGCTGACCGCGGCGTCCGGCACGCTATTAACCAGATCGGGCTTGCCGTCGCCGTCAAAATCCTTCGCGTACTTGCGGTAGCTGCTGGGCATGAACTGCGGGATACCGATCGCCCCGGCGTACGACGCGCGAACGCGCAGCGCGTCGAGGCCGGTCTCGCGCGTCAGCAACAGGTACTCCTCGAGTTCTTCACGGAAAAAACCGGCCCGGGGAGGGTACTGGAACGCCAGCGTCGCCAGCGCGTCGATCGCCCGGAATCCCCCAATGTGATGCCCGTACCGTGACTCGATGCCGATCGTCGCGACGATAATCTCCTGGGGAATGCCATATTCAGCGCTGGCCCGGTCCAAAACCTTTTCGTGGATGCCCCAAAACTTCACGCCCATATCGATTCGTTTGCGTGTAACAACGATGGCACGAAACTCGTGCCAGGACTTGGCGGTGGTGGGTGCCGAGATCGCGCGGAGGACACGGGGACGCCGCTGCGCATCGCTGAAGATTCGCCTCAGCTCCTGCCGCTTGAAGCCGTGCTTATGAACCATGGCATGGATGAAAGCCTCCGTGTCGGGCGGCAGCTTCTGCGCAGCGGTTGCTCCCGCTGGACACCCCAGCAGGAACATCGCGGTCAGCAGTAACGCCGTTCGCCTCACAGCTTGTAGCCGATTTGCCGTAGCAGGTTCTTGCGCCAAGCGATCTCCGCATCGTCCTCAACCCCCTTGGGGCTGAAACCGTCCACCACACCGAGGATACCGCGCCCCTGCTCCGTCTGCGCCAAAATCACCTCGGTCGGATTGGCAGTGGCACAGAAGATGCAGCATACCTCTGGCACCGCCTTCAGCGCATTGAGCACGTTGACCGGGTAATATCCCTCGCCCAGAAAGACGATGAAGGTGTGGCCGGCGCCCAACGCTTGTGCATTCCTTTTTGCCAAGGCCACCATAGCCTGATCGGTGCCGGACCAGCGAACCAGGCACTTGCCGGAGGCTTCGCAAAACGCGAGGCCAAATTTTATGGCCGGCACGGCCCCAACGAGCGTTTCGTGGATGTCCTCGACCGTCTTGATGAAGTGTGACTGCCCGAGGATGAAGTTCGTCGCTTCGGGTTTCTCTATTTTGACGGTTAAAAGTTCCATGACCGCTGCCCCCTCTCGATCCGTGATATCAATAGCGTAGCGCACTGCGGCCCGTCAATGAGAACGTTCGTGGGCCCAGTAGATCGAAGGTAGGAAAGGACACCCGGTATTGCAATTCGCCTACTTCAGGGGTGCGCCGCTGGCGGCAGGCGCATCAGCACAAGCCCTCCTCTACCAGGTCCGCTTCACGCGGTCCCAAGTGTAAGATGTTTCACCACCGACTCTCCCCAGCCTCACACACAGAATTCAGGACACGACCGTGACGAGACCCAATCCTGCCCCCACCAGCGCCCTCCTTGCCTCGATCGTTGTGATCGCAACCGGTTGCGGACAGATCGAGGTGGCCCCGGAGCACCCGGCATCTGCCGATGAGCGGGTCAGCTCGGCCAGGGCGTGCGCGCGGCTGGTCGCCGGCGGGCTTCGCGACCTCGCCGACTCGCAGACCGAGCGCTTCACCGGCAAGGTCGGCGCGGACGCGGCCGAGTGCCGCGGCGGCGAGCGGGCTCTGGCCTACCGGCACGCCCCCTGGGTCGACTGGTCCAACTACTGGGCCACGGGAGATGCGAACAGCAAGGCCACCGGCCGCGAGGCCACTACCCTGCTCGGGCGTCACCTGGGTCCTAATGGTCGCGGTATCGACGGCGCGCTCACCGATCTCGAATACCAGCGCATGGAGCTCATTAAGTTCAACCTGTACGACAACCTCACCTACCCGGCCTACGTGCAGGGACGCGATGGTAAAGACGGCCGGGTGCTCGCATCATGGCCTGAGATGCGGCTCCCATCGGGCCACGACCAATATCAGGCGGTCAGCGGTGCATCGACGCAGCAGTGCCGAGGCCAATTGATCCGACATCGCACTCTCACCGGTATCTGCAACGATCTGTTCAACCCCGCGATGGGCTCCACCGGCATGGAGTTCGCGCGCAACGTGAGCTTCGAGTCTACCTTTCCACGCCTGGGCAGGACCGAGCTGACCCGCAATCGGCACGGCGATCGCCTGGCTTTGCTGAAGCCTGATCCGCAAGTCATCTCACGCAAGCTGTTCACCCGCCAGCAATCGGCTCCCGAGCGCTGCAACGGCGGATACGGCCTGCCCGGGCAATCCAAGCGCGCGCAGTGCGACTACAAGCCGGCGCCGTTTTTCAACGTCCTGGCGGCATTCTGGATCCAGTTCATGACCCATGACTGGTTCTCGCATCTGGAGGAGGGGCACAACACCGGCACGATGATGCCGGTGGGATGCACGAGCCAGCGTGTCGACAACCTCGAGACGCCCCTGACGGCGGCGCAGGCGGCGCAACTCGGTTGCCGACCCGAGGACCGCATGGAAGTCGCGTACGTGGCGATGAGCGATCCGGCTCCTAGCTTCGAGCACGACGGCAAGCGCCGCCTCGCCCGCGCGCACCGCACCACCGGCAACACCGTCACCGCGTGGTGGGATGCCTCGCAGATCTACGGGTTCGACGAGATCTCGGTCAGGCGCGTGAAGCGCGACCCCGCGGACGGCGCCAAGCTGCTCACGCGCGCCCGCGGCAACCACCCTGGCGCGGGCGCGCGCCAGGGCTATCTGCCGTTGCTCAAGCCCTGCGCCGACGGCCAGAAGCCGGACAGCGGGGCCTGCGATCCCATGAGCTCCGCCTGGGCCGGGCAGGCCGCAACCGGCTTCGCGGACAACTGGAACATCGGGCTGAGCTTCTACCACAACCTGTTCGCGCGCGAGCACAACCTGTTCGTCGAGCACTTTCGCGCCCAGGCGTCGCTCATCCCCGATGCCGACTCTGGGCTGCGCGACCCGGACCGGCCCGGGCAGACGATCCGCTACCGCGACGTCAGCGACGAGGAGCTGTTTCAGGCGGCGCGGCTGGTGGTGTCGGCCGAGATCGCCAAGATCCATACCATCGAGTGGACCACGCAGCTGCTGTACAACGAGGCGCTGTTCCAGGGTATGAACTCCAACTGGAGCGGCCTGGTGCAGGACAACGACCTGGTCAGCAACATCCTCGGGAAGATCGTGGTCGACCATCTGGGGCGGTCCGAGGACCCGAAGAAGGCCAACCAGATTTACTCGGTGTTCGCCTCCGGCGCCGGCATTTTTGGCCTCGGCAGTCACCGCTACGAGGACGGAAGGATCCTGAGATACGTGCCGGGCAAGGAGGACATCTGGTCGCTTGACAACCCGCAGCACGTCAACGGCGGCACCAATCACTTCGGCTCGCCATTCAACTTCCCCGAGGAGTTTCCCACCGTGTACCGGCTGCATCCGCTGGTGCCGGACCTCATTGAGTTCCGACAGGCCAGAGATGCGAACGCCGTCGAACGCCAGGTGCCGGTCATCGAGACGTTTCGCGGCAAGGCCACCGATGCCATGACAGAGGGCGGCCTGGCCAACTGGGGATTGAGCATGGGCCGTCAGCGGCTCGGGCTGCTCACCCTGCAAAACCACGCACAGTTCCTGCAGAACCTCGTGATGCCGCGACTGAACACCGCGACCAACACCATCGACGTGGCCGCCCTGGACCTCATCCGCGATCGCGAGAGGGGCGTGCCCCGGTTCAACGAGTTTCGCCGCCAGTACGGCCTCAAACAGCTGACGGGTTTCGACGACTTCATCGACCGGCGCGCCAGCCCCGAGGAACAGGCGGAGCAGCGGCGTCTGGTCGGCCTCCTGCGCGAGGTCTACGGCCAGCACCGCTGCGAGGCCTCGAAGACCATCACGGACGCGCAGCTCAACGACAACGGCAGCCCCATCAACGACTGCCTGGGCTACCCCGACGGCAGCATGGTCGACAACATCGAGGACGTGGATACCGTGGTGGGCTGGCTCGCAGAGTTCGCCCGCCCCCACGGCTTTGCGATCTCCGAGACGCAGTTCCACGTGTTCATCCTGAACGCCTCGCGGCGCCTGTTCAGCGATCGTTTCTTCACCTCGAGCTTCCGTCCCGAGTTCTACACCCAACTCGGCGTGGACTGGGTGAACAACCGGGGACCGGGCGAGAAGCAGTTCGAGCCGGGCACCCACAACGGTCACGTGATCGAGATCTCGCCTCTGAAGCGGGTGCTGCTGCGCACCACGCCCGAGTTGAAGGATGAGCTCGCGCTCGTCATCAACGCTTTCGATCCCTGGGCGCGCGACCGGGGCAACTACTACTCGCTCGCGTGGCAGCCACGACCGGGCGCGGAATCCGACGAAGCGTTCTCGACGCCTTAGTCGGAACATGCGCCGATGCCCGAGCAGCAGACAAGGCCGTTGAGCTGGCGGTTGCGGAAGAGATTCTGGGACCGCCTGGCCATCGCGAAGTTCAAAGGCAACAAGCCGATCCGGATTCCGGTGCCGACGCGCAAGCAGCGCGTCGTCGAGCCGGTGAGCTTGGCCTCGATGTATCCCGGCGTGCCGGTGTCCGACATCCGGGTCGCCGACCACGTGCCCGACGACGAGGCCTCGCGGCTGAAGAGGCGCTTCGTCGCGTTCCAGGTCGGTCTGTACTCGCGCTATTCGCCCATGCAAGCAGGCCTGCCGTCCGTCGCGACGGATCCGATTGCAGTGCTCGAGGAAGCCTACACGGGCAAGCACCGGGAGTGCTTCCCCGCCCCAGAGCGGCCCGAGGAACTGAACGGCCCGGATCGCCCGGAGCTCGGGGTCATGGCGGTCTGCGGCCCCTTCGCCTGCTACCTCGAGAAGGCGCCGGCCGGACACTACGAGTGGGATCTGCGCGAGCTTTCCGAGTACGAGCACCACCCCGGGTTGCAGCGGCTCGGCGTGCGGGTGTTGTTCGATGTCGACGAAGCGAATCGATCCCTGCGCGCCACCCGCATCGAGAGCGCGCTCGGGACCCACCGTCCCGGTGACGCACAGTGGCCGGCCGCCAGGAAGATCGCTCTGTGCACCGCCTCGACGCACGTCTCCCTGGTGCGGCACTTCAACTGGGTGCACCTCGCCTGCGGTGGCCCGCTCGCCATCGCCACCCGCAACCGGCTACCCCACGATCATCCGCTTTGCCGCCTGTTGTGGCCGCACGTCTTCGGCACGCAGTACAGCAACGACGTGATTACCGAGGCGCACCTGCTCGAGGTCGGTGAGTTCCCGGCCATCTTCAGCCTGGCGCACGCCGGCATGTGTGAGCTGATCTCGCGCTCCTTTTCCGACTACCGTATCTCGGTGGTCGACCCGCAAGCGGACGCCGAGCGGCGTGGCATCGCGAATGGGGGCTTCGACACTCCTTCGCAGGACAACCTGCAGCGGTTATTCGACGTGATGCGAGCCCACGCCGAGCGTTACGTGGCGCACTACTACGAGACGGATGACGCGATTCGGCAGGACCACGGCGTGCGTGCGTGGCTCGACGAGTTGGAGCGGCTGATTCCGAATGGCATTCGAGAGTCGCTGCGTGGCAAGGTGTCCCGCGCCAGCGTGGCCCGCCTCGTCGCGGGCTTCATCTATGCGGTAAGCGTCCAGCACGAGGTGCTGGGCACCGGCATGTGGAACTATCAGCTGTGGACCGACAAGATCCCGGTCCGCGTCTACGTTGATGGAAGCCGCGAGCCGCTCGATGTCTACCAGCGGCTGGTCAACGCCAATTTCAACCTCAACGTGAGACGCGCCCAGCTGATGCGGGACTTCGCCTACCTGGCCCCCGACGATGGCGGCCGGCGCCTATGCCTGCAATTCCTGAGCGAGCTTCGAGCCCTCAACGCGCAGCTGAGAAGCCAGCTGCCCGCCCCCTGGCGGATCTGCCCGGACATGCTCGAAGCGAACATGAACGCCTGACGCCCGGGCCGAGAGCCGCCAGCGGCTTGGTTGACGTCTTGGGCCGATGGCGGCGCTTTCGCGCCGCTTCGGATCGTGGAGAGGTCCTGCATGCGGGAATTTTAAGAATCTATCAGGTGTCGGCAAAGAAGCGGGGTATAACGGAATCTGGTGTATAGAGCGGGGTTGATCAAAGCGGCGTACCTCTGCTGAAATCGCCTGGCGGTTATTGCCGCGCTGCGTGACATTTTGAGGCACACCCGCGATGTTTAACCGGGGACGCCGCGCCATGGGTAAAATCAAACCCTGAAGACCTTGACCTATATATCAACGCATCAGCCTCAAAAAAGTGGACCCGGCCCCATTTATAAGGACTGCGCCTAGGAGTTTGTCGGACTTAGTCCCGACAAACTCCTAATGTAAAACCGGCACTAGGAAATGTGCAAGAAAGGATGACAGATATGCGAATTCACCCTCGCCTTCTTTCACATTCCGCCGCTGCGGCTGGGTTTTCATTGAAATTGTCGGCCGGTTTTGCTTATAGCAGCCTGTACGGACTGTTAAGTCCGACAGGCTGCTAGGGTAGATCAACAGCGGGTACACGGGCGTCACGTCGGATACGGATGAGCGATCTCTTTATCAGCTATGCGAGCGAAGACCGTCCACGGGTAAAGGTCCTCGCAGACGGGCTTCAGGCGCACGGGTGGTCTGTCTGGTGGGACCGCACGATCCCCGCCGGAAAGAGCTACCACCGGGTTATTGAAGAAGCTCTGACGGAGGCGAGGTGTGTTATCGTCGTCTGGTCACAGCATTCGGTGAACTCAAATTGGGTGCGGGCCGAGGCTGATGAAGGCCTCAAACGTAATGTACTAGTCCCCGTCTCGATCGATGACTCTAGCGCACCGCTGGTCTTCCGCCAGATCCAAACGGCGGATTTGAGCGGCTGGCAAGGCGAGACGTCGTCTCCCCTTTTCCAAAAACTCGCGACAGACATCGCTGCGTGTATCGGTCCGCCACCTGCCAAAACGCAGGAAAGCCAAAAGCCCCGCGCAACAGACGCCCCGCCACCGCCGACGGCAGACACCGGCAAGAGGCGGGACCCTGCGCCATCCCCCGCCGACAGCAAGTCGAAGCTAAAGTGGCCAGCTATAACCGCGATCGCCGGCGTGATTGCCCTCGGGGCACTATGGCTGATGCTAACCTCTGTCCCAGTTCAACCTCCTGAAATCCTTGCCCCAGTTCAACCACCTGAAATCCTTGCCTATGACGTCGAGCCCGCTGAGCTAAGCTCAGGGCAAGCCGCCATCTTGAGCTGGGACACGTCGAATGCAGAAAAGGTCACGCTAAACGGAGCACCCGTCTCCTCGACGGGGTCAACGAAGGTTAAGCCTAACGAAACGACCGCCTACACCTTAATCGCGAAAAACAAAGAAGGAAAAACGGTCAAAAGAGATATCGAGATCCGGGTTGGAGCTGTGATACCGGCCCCTGAGATTCTCGCCTTCGAGGCAAAACCGCCCAGCATTCAAGAAGGGCGATCTGCATCACTGGGCTGGAAGACCTCAAACGCGACGGAAGTCGAAATACGTGGCTTGGGAACGGTTAGTGCGTCCGGCTCGAAACAGGTAAAACCAAGCAAAACGACCAAGTATCTCTTGATAGCAAGAAACAAGGGAGGAAAGTCAGTTCAGAGAGAAATCCAGGTCCGGGTTGCTGCCCCACTTCCCAAGATTATCTCGTTTAAGGGTGCGCCACTGGCGATTCAGAAAGGGCAACCCTCATCGTTAGGTTGGCGTACGGCAAACGCAGAGAAGATCACGTTGGATGGTGCACCCGTTTCGCCGTCCGGCTCCAAACAGGTTAACCCGAAGCAAACGACTACTTATGAACTCGTCGCGACAAATCGAAAAGGTGAAAGCGACCGCCAAACCTTTACCATCAGGGTTGAATTACCCAGCCCCGCTCCTGAAATCCTTTCATATGAAGCCGTCACGCCGACAATAAATGCCGGTCAATCGGCGACGTTACGTTGGCGAACGGAAAATGCCAAAAAAGTCTTTCTGAATGAAACCCCGGTTCAGCTCCATGGCGAACTCAAGGTTAATCCCAAGAAAACGACTGCCTACACCCTCGTTGCCAGGAACGGCGAGGGTCGAACCGACACAAAGACCCTTACAGTTCATGTCAAAGAGGAAATCGCGGACAAGAAAATGGAGCCCGTGCCGGGCGAAGCGGTCGTCTACATCGTGCAGAATGCATTTGGCGACTACAGCGCCGGGCTTACGTTCGACGACGGCACCCAGATCACCACGTGGCCGGGCACCTTTTACCGCTGGGTAACCACCCCCGGTACGCACACGATTGAGAGCAGCGAGGGCATGCTGAACGCGTCCATCGAGCTGCAGGTCGAGGCCGGGAAAACCTACTACGTGGAGCACTCGGTCACCGGTATGCGTGGCAGCACGACCGATGCCAGCCTGCAGAAGATCGACGGCGAGACCGGGCGCGAGATGATGACAACCGGCAAACCATGCTGTAATTAGCAACTCGGAAAGAAAACAGAACGGAAGCCTTCACCTTCTGATACCGGACGCGCGGGTTTCAAACTCCGGTACCGAAACGCATCTCGTGGCTCCCGAAAACTCATAACGTAGGTTTGAAGACCCCTCGCCCCCCCAGCATCACGCCACGATCCGCTCGTAGTGGCGATGCAGACCGATCGCTGGTGGACGCTCAGCCGATGCCGCAGGGCAACAACTTCCAACTGCAACGACAGCCGCGATCTGGTTGTGGTGCAAACGACTGCGAGCGGCTCTCAAAACACGGGCCACATGGGCGAAGGCTCCAGCTGATATGGCCAAAACCGGCCTCTTGACGATGCGTTTCAGCGCTGCGAAACGTCACCGATTTCACCGTTTGCGAGTTTTCGAACAGGACAGGCCAGGCCGCAGGCGTGGGCGGTTTCGTCCACGGTCAGGAGGATGCGACTGGGATGCGGCTGCACAAGGGGCCGGCTTGCTGCAACGGGTGTAAAAAGATATCATGATATCTTTTACCCTTGCATGGGGCTGCCTATGGCTCAGTTCATCGTTCGCCACCTGGAAGACGAAGTAAAGGCGCGTTTAAAACGCCGCGCCGAGCGCCACGGGCGCAGCATGGAAGAAGAAGTTCGTCATATCTTGCGCAACGCGACAAGAGAAGAAAACCGGCCCGCACCCAAGCTGGGATCGCGCATCGCGGCGCGCTTTAAGAAGGCGGGGCTGACAATTGACTTGCCGGAATTGCACGGTCAGCTCCCGCAGTCGGCGGACTTCGGCAAGTGATCATATTGGATACGAATGTGCTCTCGGCGTTGATGCGCAAGACACCCGAGGCACCGGTAGTGGCTTGGCTTGACCGCCAGCCCGCCGAATCGGTCTGGATCACCAGCATCACCCTGTTCGAGACTCGCTTGGGCCTTGCGCTGCTCCCCGAGGGCCGGCGCCAGCGGACGCTGGAAGCGACGTTTGTCCGGCTGCTGAAGGAGGATCTGGAGAACCGCGTGCTGGATTTCGACAGTGCCGCGGCGGTCGAGGCTGCGGCACTCGCTGCCGAGCGGCAAAAGGCCGGGCGGCCGGTGGACATGCGCGACACACAGATCGCGGGCATCGCATTGGCCCGGCATGCCACACTCGCTACTCGAAACGTGCGGCACTTTGAGGATCTGAAGGTATTAGTGGTCGATCCTTGGACGTCTCAGGGCCGGTAGTGGCTTGCGGATAAATGGGCTAGGTCCACATTTCACCCCCCCTTCAAACTGCCGGCAAGTCAGTCAAGCATGGAGCGCACAGTCGTGCTTGCGCGTGGCTTCGCGCAGGCCTGTCAAATAGAATCCGTAGTCCTCGTCGGCAACGAACGTCGCCTGGCGGTTATTGCCGCGCCGAATGACATGTTGAGGCACGCCCGCGATGTTTAACCGAGGACGCCGCGGCATGGGTAATATCAAACCCCGAAGACCTTGTGACCTTATATGTCAACGCATCAGCCTCAAAAAATGGACCCGGCCCCCTATATCTTGGCATTGCCAAGCCGCAACCAAGCCTGACTCCGTTCTTCGTGACATGGTAATAGGCTCCTTTGATTTCGATGCGCAGTGGTTGAGACATTGGAGCGGATTAACCAACGAAATACTAAAAGTACAGACTTGATCTTTTCACTTGCCATTAACGGATAGTAATAACTCAACTATTCAGGCCTGACCCCGTTTTGAGACTGACCCCGTTTTGAGACCCTGACCCCGTTTTGAGACCCCGTTTTGACCCCGGTGGATTGAAATCGCGCGCTTAATGCGCCGCGGTTGTGTGAAGCCGTAAACCAAGCGCCTTCACAACCTTCAGGATCGTGGAAAACTTAGAATTGCCTTCGGGCGATAGCGCCTTGTAGGTCTACTTCAAACCCCGGTCGCCGCATGAGTGCGAATTCGCACCCGACAGTGTGACGGCTGACGAATCGACGACTTGGTTTCAAGCCGGGGTCGGCTCATGTAGCAGTCGTATCAACAGCTTTTCCGGCACTGCGGCGGTGGCGTATGTCTTGCCGTCCAGGTCGCTGAATTCGACTTCGTAAACCTGAGGTGCAAGCTGCTCGATGATCGTACCGACCTGACCCTTGTGCAGGCCTTTTTGCGGCAGATCCTCAGTCAGAGCGACAACGTCCAGTAGTTTCATGGCCACCACCTCTACAGTACGTAGCACGTCGCCAAACGCGGAAAATCCTCGTTACGACGTACAATCCAAATGGTGCGAACCCGTGCCTTCCTGCTTCCCCGGTCCAACTCGAAATCCACCACGTAACGCGATCCGTACTCGTCCGCCTCACCGGTAATGGCTTCCCCTTCGGTCGCAGCATCAAGTATCGACCGGCGCAGGAATTCCGCATCTATTGCAGTCAGATCCAGCGCGGATTGAAATACCCGAGCCTTATGCCGTCCTTCCGGGTGCGAGCTGTCAAGACAGTAGTCCCTGAGTTTCGCGATGTCAACGAAGGCCCGCGCGGCATTTGGCAGTTTCATTACGGTCCTTTGTGCGCTCGCCTCAATCTTGGCACCGACGGCAGCGAGCCGTCCAGCGCAGACGAGAGCGGCGGTTTTCCGCCGGTTAATCGTGACTTTGCGGTTGCCCGTCCGATCCTGGACAATTAGTCGATGCGCCGAACCCGAAAGCATAAGGGAACGTCGGCGGCCCGAGCGAAATCGTACGGAGCGGGTCGTGGCAACAAGGCCGCGCGCAATATGAAAAACACGTCTTCCAAGGCCGCTAGCAAGAAACCTTTGCGACGCCGGAAAGGTGAAATTCGCTTCGACGTACGCGCACTCATCCGCGCAGCTGGACAAGCCGTCCGTGAAGCGTCGCGCGAGCACAAACGCGCCAGCAATCCCGTAGCATCGATCGTCGATGGACGTGTGCCTGGCAAATTAGTAACTCATAGCCGAAAACACACCAAAAACCAAGTCTTGTCACCGCCAGTCGCGTTGTTACGATACAGATCCCATGCGCGACCTGGCTATTCTGTTTCTCCACCTCGTGACGACTATCGCCAGGTTGTTTGGCCCCGGTGGCGCACGATCGATTGTAGCGGAGTCTCCATTCCTCAAGCATCAACTCCTGATTATCAATCGACCCCGACAACGTGGCCCGAATCTCCGAACAATGGAACGTATCATCGCCGGGCTGGTAAATGGGCCAGGTCCACATTTCAACCCCCTCAATTTGCCGGCAAGTCAGTCAAGCATGGATCGTGCAGTCGTGCTTACGCGTGGCTTCGCGCAGGCATGTCAAATAGAATCCGTAGTCCTCGTCGGCAAAGAAGGTCGCCTGGCGGTTATTGCCGCGCTGAATGACATGTTGAGGCACACCCGCGATGTTTAACCGAGGACGCCGCGCAATGGGTAAGATCAAACTCCGAAGACCTTGACCTATATATCAACGCATCAGCGTCAAATAAGTGCACCCGGCCCCATTTATTTCTACGTCGAGACGGTAGACCGTGAGCTAGGAATCTCGGCCCGGCACGGCGCCCTCGCCGGGGCGGGCGACACACGTACGCTGCGGGAGGCAGAGAGTCGTTATACGCCCGCTTTTTCCATCGAAACTGGCCCGCTAAGGCCGGAAAACCGGGCCTATTAAGCAGAAAACTTCGACGATGCAGGAACTTGCCGTGGTCCGACCCGGAATTCGGTAGTCTGTAATCCGCTGTACTGCGCAAGATATTCAGTGCAGCGCTCGTAGTGCGCAGGGTAATCACGCACCACGCGCGCCTCGAGCCGGTTCGTCAGCCCGGGATTGCGCTTGGCATCGGCGATGAGGTGAGTGTAACCAAGACGCGTGGCGGTCTCCGAATTGAACGCCTCTTCGATTGAGGAGAAGAGATAGCGGATCGCGACATCGTGATAAAGAGAGCCCCTGTGCGCCCGACAGTATTCGATGCACGCCGAGAGCAGGTATTGCTCGACCAGGACCGTATGAACGATCTTGTCCGGAAGTGCTTCCAAACCGCTTCGATTGCCAGGGTCTTCGATCAGGCGGATTGCCCGGGCGGCGTAGTGCTGGATGAAGTCCACCCGGTTGCCCCCGAACACCCCGCAGCACTCGCCCCTGCTGTCCCTGCCGCTCTGTCGGTACCACAGCCACTCGGGTGGCAGCCAACCCTTGGTCGCGCCGCTCAGTGCAAACTCTACCGCCTCGGGCTGGTAGAACGACTGCCCAGGAACGAAAGGCTCCGCGTTCTGGGCAAAGACCGGCGCCGATTCCATGTCGTGCGGCAATGCCTTCCAGAGAAACACATCGTTGTCGATGTGCACGAACGGCGCGGCCTGCGCGCGATATGCGTAGAGCTTGCCCAGCGCCCACCAATGCGGATCTGCGTCAGAGATCGCATTGAGCGTGGTATGAACTTCATCGAACTCCAAACCGATGCCGTCGACCAGCATGCGCGCGCCGACGTTGTCTGTATAGAGCACGCTCGGCCGATAGTAGCGCATGGCCGTCTGGGTCGAGAGGACCCAGGACAGCAAGTGATGCTTCTCGCTCGCCCAGACGCGGTTGCGGTGGGCGCTGAACGGCTTGCTCCAAAAAGACCAGACGGCTCGCACGCGCTGCGCCTCGTCAGAAATCCGGCCCGATAGCACTGCCGCCGAACGCGTACTGATAGCTGGCGCAGGGCAAATGCCTGATGGCGCAGCGGCAGTCGCGCGCGAATCGCCTGTCAGTATCCGGAATGTTCCCGGTCACCAGGAGCGGCGCGTAGTAGTGGTACGGCCCATGCGCCGCGCTCAACGCCGGTAGCGGATTCCCGTCGGCGTCGAACCGGGGAGTGCCGCTGGCGTCGACTTCGTCCAGCCACTCGACATCGCCCGTTGCCGTGCGTGCGGGAATTAGCCAGTAGTCGCCGGCGCGATACTGGCCGCCCTTGGCGAACCAGATCTCGACGCCGTCCTCGAGCTTGATCCAGCCGGTCTTGAGTCCCTGCTCGGTGTTGTCCTGCTCGGTTATCGCCAGCGCCCCGCCGAAGACCGCCGGATCGCCGGCATGGTCCCAGCGGCGCAGCAGCGCGTGCTGTGTCTCCGCGCTGCCCTCCGTATAGCTCGGCGGGCTGGTGGTGCCGGTGGCCAGCTTGAGCGTCACGGTGAGGTCGTCGCGGTTCACCACATCCACCTGCGCGAGCGGCCCGGCTTCCTCGCCGAGCGCTATGGCATCGTCCACGACCTCCACCCAGTCGCCGGGCTTGAGGCCCAAGTGCAGGTCGCGGCCCAGGTTTTCGAGTGTGGCCGTCGTCCCCGAAAGCGAGCGAATAGGGAAGACCACCGAGCCGTTCTCCCGCGACCACTTGAACGTCGCACCGTTGGCGCCCGTCGCAGTGCCGCCCCTGTGTACTTCGACGCGATACAGCTGGTTCTCAGCGCCACGGTAGCGCGATTCGGGCGGAATGACACACAGCTCGGTCGGCGGCTTGTCGAGGCGGGCGCGGGCGCGGAGCCTGCCCGTGCCAAGCGGTGGCAGCAGGCTGACCGAGCCGCAGCCGAAGACGTTTACGTTCTGCGGCTGGAAAAGTACCTTTACCTGCCAGACGACCTGGGCGCGCGTGCAGGTGTCCGGCCCGAGGAGCGCCGCTTCGCGGATGTGGTCGTCCTCGACGTAGGTGATGTGCCGCTCCCAGACGTCCAGATAGGCCAGCAGGCCGCTCTGCCATTTCTGGATATCTTCCAGCTTGGGCTGACTGCCGGAGCCGTAGCCCGGCTGCTCTGTATACAGGATCGCCCGATGACTCTCGACCAGCACGCCCTGAACGTAGTAGCGGCCGGGCGCTATCACCGCGTTGCCATTGCTTAGCGCGTCTTTCAACGCCTGGCGCCGGGTCGGGTCGGGCTCGAAGGCGTCGATCTTGGCGTTGGCGCCGGGTGTTTCGTCAGTGATGATCTCGAAGCCGAGGTCGCTCGCCGGTCCAGCGTGCGGTCCGAGGATGTCCTTGGCCAGCGTGCGGAGGTAATGCAGCAGGATGGCCGTCTGCTCGTTCCGGTCGGCATCCAGCTGCACGCGGCCCTGCTGCATCAGCACGCGGCTGAAGTGCTTGCTCGGATCGAAGGTGTCGCGCGTAAAGTCGCCTTTCATCTTGGTCTCCTAGTTCGCGAACAGAATGCCGGCTTCCATGCCTGCGGGCGTGTATTCGTCGAGGCGCGCGCGCAGGTTGGCGGTGCGCTGCGGCTGGAACAGATCGTGGAAGGCGCCCATCTCTGATTCGTCGTCTGCGCCGCACCTGATCTCCTCTGCGCAATCGTCGGCGAGCTGTAGGTAGGCGGAATTGCCATAGCGCCGACTGTTGAACCGCGGTCGCACACGCTGCGCCTCGCGCGCCTGCAGCGCGCTCTTTTCGGCTGCGGTCAATGGCGGCTCGATCTCGTCAAGGGCCGCAATGACCAGATCCGGCTGGCAGTGATAGCGGCGCGGCGTGCGCGAGCCAGGCGTCACCACGTAGCAGAAGCGTATGCAGCCCTGCTGGCGTCGGCCAACGCAGACGTGGCTCATGAAGATCGAGTTCTCGGCAGCCGCGATCGCATGCGTGTTGACCTCACCGATCACGGTGCTGCGCATGACGGTGAGCCGGGCAAAAGCAAGCGGCAGGTTCGGTGCAGCGATGGCTTCACGCTCCACGCTGGTTGCATCGACGATGCTGTCGTTGATGGAAATCTCGACCGGATCGGTCTGCACTTCGTCGGCGACAACGTGGATCGAGCCGATGATGCTGTGCTCAATGACAATCTTCGCGCTCGTGTTGAGCAACTCCAGGCTCGGCTCGTTGGGCCGCTTGGGCTCGCAATCGCATTCGAGCCCCCAGCCGGGCACCAGCGTCGAGTGACGGACAGTCACATCGCACAGATCGCCCTGCGCAAAGATTTCGGGGTCGCTCCGATCGGGACCGGTGACCTGCATACCCCGGCCGGTCACGATCAATCCATCTAGTTTGAATCGGCTTGCCCGTTTTCCCGAGACCATGAACGCGTCCGGCCGGTGCGTCATGTAGTCCAGCAGACGGATCACCGGCCGCGTGCGATTGGCTGCGCGAATCTGCAGGCTCTCCCCCGCTTCCAGCGCGATCGCAAGCGGCTCGCTATAGACGGCGCTGTCCCGGATCTCGATGACCGCGGCGTTGAGCCGTGCCTTGTCGGCGCGCCATGTCTCCTTTTCCAGCTCGCCTGCCGGTTCCGGGCCAAGCGCTTTCTGATCCTGCCGCCACTTCGCGAGCGCCCCGTTGATGGCGTCGAACACATCTGCACCCGGGTGATCCTTGCTAACTTTGTAGAGCGCGAACTCGATTGGTTCCGTGAGCGAGCGGCTGTATTCGCCGCCACCCATATCCTTGCTGAAGGCATAGTGATATGTGACCCAGACGCCACGCTTGGGCAACTGTCCGGTAGGAAACACGATGCGTCCCAAAACGGTATCGACTGCCAGTTCGCCGCGCTGTGCGCGGTACTTCCAGTCCGTCAGGTCGGCAGGCACGACGAGGTCGCGCGGCACCGGCTGCGGCGCGCCCTTGGCGGGCCAGTCCGGCGCATAGACAACCAGACTCTTGCCCTCTCCGTAATACGTGGCCGAGGCGCGGGTCTTCAGCGGCCTTATCGAGATACGCTCTTCCAGCGCCCTGCGACGAATGGGAGTAGGCAGGTTAATCTCCTCGGCGATGTGAGTCGCCTCCGTCTCCCGCTCGGGTCTCGTGTGCAAGCGTTTGTCATGGCCCAGGGCGCTAAAAGTGAAACAGTGCGGCCCTTCGGCTTCGACGCAGTAGGTCGGCGCGTGCGTCACCGAATAGGGCCTCAGGCGCCAGACGAATACGCCCACACTCGGGATGTTGAAGCGCCCGAGCGTGCGGTGCGAGATCACGCGGCGCACATCGACGGTATGCGCCAGACGCTCGAATGGCCCGTCGATGAGATCCAGCGCATCGCCGTCAAAGAGACTCGTGGTGCGCCCGCGGGCTACCCGCAAGTGATTGATATCCTGCGCCCAGCCGAGCAGCCTGTAGAACTCTACCGCCCGTGCCGGCCAGCCGGCGACATCGTTGGCGAGCACTTCCAGCAACGCCAGCGTGCCCTTGCGCCGACGATAGCCGAGCGTGTTCGCGACCTCGCGCCGCGGGATGAGTATCTTGTTTTTGCTCCGTCCTTGTCGCGTTTCCACGGAGCCCGGACCGCCGGCCTCGTGCACCGGCCGATAACCGATTAGGTCGCCGATGTACGGAACGACCCAGTCCGCGCAGGTCTCGATAAACCAGTTCTCGTACAGTTGTGCGATGTCCTCTTCGACGACGTTCACCTGCTCGTCGATGACCCTGAGCAGGGCGCGTAGCGGATACCCCCGCTCCGCGTCACGCGCGCGGTGCACGACCGGCAGCAGGGCGTAAAGATAGTCGGGAGGGCGGTTCATGGCTTCAGCTCCTGCAGGATCAGCGTGTCGGGCACCTCGGGCGCGAGATAAGCGAGCTGCGCGGCGGCCACCTTACGCGGCGACCCCGGCAGGGATTCGAACACCACGCGCGCCGGCTCGATCAGGATTCGGTCATTCAATTCTAGATTCGCAGCCGAGGGCGCGTCGAAGCCCTTCAGGAGTTCCGCTTCCGAAATGGTGTCGAACACGTCGACGTCGACGTAAGTCACGCCGATCACACCCTGAATAACCTTGATGGCGTTCGAGAGCAGCAGGTCATCTCCCAGCTCCAGCTTCTCGAAGCCGAAGACATCGAGCATGGCCGTGCGGATCTTAGACTCGACGGCATCCCAGAGATAGTCGGGATGGATTCGCACGTTTGCGCTGACGACAAGGGCAAGCCGCTCGCGCACCTGAAGCTGGATCGGTAGGTAGGGATCGCCGAAGCGACGCAAGGTGGCGTAGAGGTTGCGATAGAGGTCGGACGTGGTCTCGACGGGAATGTCGTCGGCGCCGGCGATGGTCACACAGACAAGGTGACGGCGGCCGTCGGTGAGCCGCGCCGCGGCGGCCTTGCCGACGCCGCCGAAGGTACGGGCAAAATCGGCGTAGTCCTGCGTCGACACCAGCCGGTCAAGCGCCATAACGGCGAGCGGCGCGTTGTTGCGTGCCTGGTCGCGCGTCTCCTTGTCCGCGCCCCCCGAGGCACGGATCGGATTGGTGATTTCCTTCGCGCCGAGCGGCCGGGTGTTGAGCAATGTGATCTGCCCCGCTTTGACGTTGCCCGGCTTGCCGATGCCGTTGCGATAAGTGGCCTTGACGTTTTCCTGTCCCGTCGGCAGTCGTGCGCCCTGCTCGCCGTTGCCAAAAACGATGGTCGTCTTGGCATCGTCGTTGGTGCGGGTAATGAATTTCGTATCATTTGGCGCGAGCGTGACGAGGCTGTCGGCCTCGTGCCATTTCACGTCGTTGACGCGCACTTCCAGCGTGCCTTCCACGCCCGAGACCGTCGGCGCCGAGACGTAGGTGAGCGGCGGCTGCTTCAGCGTGAACTCTTGCAGGGCCTTGGCGGCGTCGCCGCTGCCCATCGTTTCCTGGCGCGTCTCGCCATTGGTCGCCTTGACCACGTTGCCGTAGATCTTCACCGTCGCCCGCTTATATTTGTAGGCAAGCGGCTTGGCGAGGGTGACGAAGGTGTGAATCTTGTCGCCTGCTAGCGGGACATCGTTCGCGTCGGTCCTCAGCTTCTGCTCCGCCGCGGCGAGCATGGCGAGCTCGGCCGCATTTACACCGGCGACCGGCTCGCCGGCAGCATCAGGAACATCGGTCCGCTCGCCCGACACGATCGCCCAGCGCCCCGGTTCCAGGTCCTCGTATAGATCGCCGAGCTCGATCTTGTCAGCGGCGACGTCGTCGGTCATCGGCTCCTCGGCGAGCTCCAGCTTCTCGCTGCCGGCGTAGATGCGCGTGGTGCGCACGGTGGCGAACGGCTCGTCGGGCGCACCGGCGATCCATTTCCCGGACGCCGGCAGATTCACCTGGACGGTCTTGCCGCTCATACCGTATGCGGCGAGCGACTGGTGCACCATGCCATCGGCTTTGTTCACGATGAGGGTCGAGCCGTCGCGCTTCTCGATCACGAGCATGCTGTCGGGGGCCATGTCGTAGTCGTTGTCGAGGTACAGCTCCTCCGGCTTGTGGAAATCGGGAGTCGGTGCCGGCGCCGCGGCCCCGACGGGCCCGCCCGGGGCGGGTACGCTGAGGATGACGGGTTCGGTACCCTTGCGTGGCTGGTTCCACGGGTCTTCGATGTGCCACTCTTCAAACACCGGCCGGTTGTTGATGAGACCGGTCTGACGGAGCGGCGCGTTGTGCCCGAAGGGCGCGGCGGAAACGCGCAGCGCATGCACCGTGATCTGCGAGGTGAGCGGCGGCGGCAAATTCTTCCAGGCGGTATAGAAGACCTTCTGCAGCGGTGGCTGCAGCACCGCCAGCAGGCGGGGAACCGTATCCGCCTTCGTTGCGAAGGCCAACTCGACGTTACGCGTGAGTTGCTTGGCACTGGGCGGCGGCACCGACGGCGCGATACTGAGGGCCTTCGCGACGCCACCAAGAATCCTCACCTCGTCTTTGGCAGTGCCGATGGCGATCGCTGCCATCGGCTCGGCCGTGCGCTCCGCGGCCTCGAGCCGCTTCACCGCCGTCTGCAACTCGCCGTGCAATGCCTCGACCCATGGCTCCAGCTTGGTGAAGCGTCCTTCCCTCGCCGTCTGCAATTCCCGCTCGAGCCGCGGCAGAGTGGTCGCTCTAATGTGCTCAGCGAGCGCCTGCGGATCGCGCTCGGCCAATGCCTCGGTTTCCGTCAGCGCGGCCATTACGCGCTTCGTCATAGCCGCATCCGCGGAAACATCGAAGCGTTCGACGGCACGATATTGCGCCAGCACCGCCTTGACCCCGTCAACGGCTTTACCGAGCGCATTCAAGCGGCGCAAGAGAACGTGGGTACGATCGTTGTCGCTGTCCAACTCCACTTTGGCCACGCGCACGAACACCGGGCCCGAGCCGAGACCGACGTCGAGGAGCAGCGGATCGTTCGCCTTGAGCTTGGTCGCGGTGCCCTTCAGGTAGAGTCCGTTCTTGGCGATCGACTCCACCGTCTGCGGCTGGGTGAGGCGTGGTTTGAGCTCGTTCCATTCGTAGCGCGCCATGAGCGGCTCGGCCGTCTCGAATGCCTGCATTTGCTCGCCCGGCCCCGGAATGCTGTTCGAGCGCGCGCCTTTTGGAATCTCGACCGGGTCGGAATCCTTCTCGATGGAGTAGGCGAGGTACACGCTCGCAGAAACACCAGGACGCAGTGCATAACCGATTAGCCGCGCCAGCTCCAGCACGGAGCGGCGCTCGGTGGCGGTGCGCAGATAGCCTTCGTTGGCGATACGCTCCTGGTAGAAGGTCAGCACGTCGCCGACCGTCGCCCAGGCATCCAGCAGCGCGATGCTCGGATCACTCTTCTCGCGGGTCTTCAACGCCGCAAGTTCGGGAAACGCCACGCCGGAAAGCCGCGCCTGCATGGTCTCGAAAAACGTCGCATGCGTGCCAACGCGGTAGCGCAACTGGCTCAAGCCGGGACGGTTCGCCGTTGCGAGCGGCGTCAGAATGGCCGGGCCTTCACAGCAATCGCAGGGCAGAATCATCGTCCACCTCGCAGGATCAACTTAAGCTGGCCGCTCTCCGGAAAATCCGGATCGTTGTCGACTTGCGCGATTTCCATGGCACCGAGCGGCAGCACGCCGCTCTCCAGTGCGCCGCCGTCGGGCTCGTGCAGCCGCTTGAGCCGCGTGACTTTCACGGTCTCCACGCCCTCCACCGCCATCGCAGCGGCGACAAGCCGGGAAAGATGGATGCCGTCGCCGAAACTCAGGTTGTCGGGGTGGAAGAAGCCAAGCCGGCCATCGGCGAGCCGCCGGTTGCCAAAGACCTCCAGCAGCTCCGCCTTCACATGGCCGCGCGTGAAGCTCGGCAGCACGCAGATTTCGAGAACGATATCCAATGGCACATAGCGCGCCGCGACGACGGCGAGATCATGGCCCATGCGGCGATACTTATAGAGGTAGCCCTCGATCTCCGCGAGCAGGGCGGCCTCAGCCTCCTCACTGTTTTTCGGATCGATGGCCACGCGCGCCTCATACGAGCTTCCCATCCAGCGCAGCTCGCACGCGGCACGCTGCACCTTGGCGTTCTGCTGCGCGAGCTCGGCGTAGTCCTCAGCCGTGATCGCCCGCAGCCGCCGGGCGCGAACCGCGTGCGGTGCAAACAGTTTCACTTCGGCGCTCGCCTCGGGTGCCGCGCCTCCCCGTGCAGGCAGCGGGTTGCGCGGTTTAGCTTCATCCGTGCTCAGCGTGCCTTCACGCAGCACGAGATAGTTGATCGATTCACGGCCGACGTTGCCGGCCGGTCCGTTGCCGATGCGGTAGACGCCTTGAAAGCGCGTCCCGGCGGAAGGCAGCCGCCCTAGCTCACCGTCGCCGAAGCGCAAATGCCCGCGGCCGTCGTCGTCCATCTCGACGACGAAATGCCGGTCATCGCCCGCACTCGCGAGCAGGTCGTATTGCGAGTTCCACGTGGGGCCGCTCGCCTGTGCTGCGTCACCGACTTGGTACTCGGCGAGCGTCAGTCTCGGCAGCGCCAGCCGGGCATCCTGGCCGATCGTCTCGGTGGCGGGCACATTGGCCGTGAGCGGCTCGCCGAACGTTAGCGGCGCGTGCTTGAGCCCTGGAAAAAATCGCTCAGGCACCGCCGTACTTTCGATGATTGAATCCTCGCAGGCGCACTCACTCAGCGTCTCCCTAGTGCCGATGGGGCCGAGCGGCTCGTCCACCGTACGCCCATGGTCGACGAGAATGACGTTGCCGCGGGCAACGCTCACGTCGTGAATCCAGTTGCAGCCGGGCGCCGGCAGACGAGACGACAGGCAGAGCGAAAACGGCAGCGCGTCTTCCGGCGCCCACTCGATTTCCAGCACCCATTTGTTGAGCAGCCCGTCATAGGATGGCATCAACTTGGTGAGGCGCACCGCGTGTCGCTTGGCGGGATCGGCGTCGGCGGCATTGCCGGTCGTGGGTCCCAGTACCTCCTCAAAAATCAGCACATCGCCCGGTTGCAGCGTGAGAACGCGCTGCGGCGCGGTCGCGGCCGCCCTCTCCACGCTCAACTCGCCCTCATCCACCAGCGGTGGCGGCGACTCGCCTTCCGGCTCGACCGCGACCTCGGCCTCGGCCTCGTCGAGCAGCGTCGCGCGGGTCGCCCCTCGGGCGAGACAGCACTCGTTGTCACCCCAGGTGTAGAAATGAATCTCGCTGTGGGCCGCGAAAAACGTGAGCGGCTGCTTCGGATCGCTCACCAGCGGTTCGAACACTTCGTAGCGGTCCTGCGGTACCTGTTCCAAATCCAGTGCACGCACGATGTTGCCGCTCGCCGCCTTGATATCGGCGAAGCCGGTGATGAAATAGAAATCCCTAGTTTTGAGCGCCGGCAGGTCAGTCTTGGTCCAGACGGTTACCCAGGCGCGGGCGTTGTTGCCCTCGTGCATGCGGTAGTCGACGAGCCGCGCGTGACGCCGCGCCGAGATGCGCTGCCTTGCGGTATCGAGATACGCCTCGGTCGCTACGGCATCTTGGTAGTAGCTCAAGTGATCGCCGGCGTAGGCGAGGAGCTCGACCAACGTGACACCGACGTCGGGGACGTGACGCTCCTTCCAGTCAGGCATGGTGACCGCGAGGCGATCGAGCATCAGTTGCCGGAAGCTCGCGTAGTCCTTGGCGAGATAGTTGATTTCGGGCGTGGGGAAGACCTCCGGCGGGCATTCCTGCTCCGCCTTACAATCGAGGTCGCTGGGGCAGTCGACCTTGAAGCTGAAGTCGATGCAGGAGTAGCGCGGATCGATCCCGGACAGCGGACGATAGACGACTTCGCCGGTCGCTTCCTCCAACTCGTCAACCGGAGTCACTTTCTCGACCAGGCAGAGACGGTAGGTGGAGAAATCGCCAAACTTGTCGAGCGTGATGCGCAGACAATCGTCGAGCTCGGGATCGTGCGCGTGATCGATCTCGACTTTTATCACCCCGATATCGCGAATTCGCCGGCCGCCCTCGATGTGCACGTTTTCGACATTCACGCCCTCCGGCACCTGACCGAAAAAATGCACACAGAGCGAAAGCTGATCCTCGGCCACCTCGACGAAGTCCATCCCGTTCCAATCGGGATTGCCGAAGAGCTTCTTGCGCCGCTCTTCCAACCGGCAGACGAGTTCAGTCTCGTTCATCATGCGGTCCCTCTCGCGAAGATTTCGCGGCGCGTCTCGCCGGTCGTGCGCACGGCGTAGGTGAGATCGACCGTGAGCTTGGCGTCCTGACTCGTGACCTCGAGGTTACGGACCTCGATCACGTCGCCCAGCCAGCGGTCGAGCGCCGCCTGCAGCGTAAACTGCAACGCCGCGGCAAGCTCCGGACTGTTGGGCGCGAACACCATCTGCATGAGCCCGCTGCCAAAGTCGGGCCGGTTCACCCGCTCGCCGGGGCTGGTGAACAGCAACTGCTCGATCATGTCGCGAATGTGGTCATTGTCGTTCGTCGAGGCAGTGCGGCCCTTGTCGTCGAAGTGAAACGGATAGTCGATATTCATCGCTGCCTCACATCCCTAAGACCCGCGGTTGAACGACGCTGATCAAGAGCGGTGTGCCCGTGGGAATGCAGGTGGCGATACTGTCTTGCAGCAGCACGGGCTGGCCCATCGAGGTCACGCGCACCGCCGCGGTGGTCCATTGCGCCGTGGCGCACGGCGGTGCGCCCGTGGTCATGGCCGGGAACGTGCAGCCGGCGATCGAGTAGGTGTTCGCCATGGTCACGATCGGCTGGCCCGATACGGTCACGCGCGGGCTGAACGCGACGGGTGTTGCCATCCCCGCGTGGGCGCACATGACGACGGCTCCCGAATGAAGTAGAAATCCCGGCATCAGGTCACCTTCAATGCCCCCTGGTTCACATCGGTAATCCCCGTCAGATTGATGGTCGCCGCAGTGATCTCCACCTTCGGCGCGACGAGCGAGATGCCGGTCTGATTGACCATCAGCGTCGACGCGCCCGAACGGATCATGATCCCGCCCAACGGCCCTGGCACATCGCTGATCACGATCATGTTCTGTCCGGCCGTCTGCAGGATGATGCTCGGCGACACCGGTAGCCCCGCGCGCGCAAGCGGCGGAATGTCGGCTTGCGAGCCCCAGCGGCAGCCGACCCAGATCGGGCGATTGGCGTCGCCATGCTCGAATTCCACCCACACGCCGGCGCCGATCGGCGGCACCAGATACACGCCCATGGGCGGGCCAGTCGGTCCGGCCAGCGGCGCGCACGCCTCGGCCCAGGTCGATGGCAGCAGTCCCGTGACGTCGGGCACCATCACCTGGAGGCGACCGCGCAGTTCGGGGTCAATGTTATTGATCACCGTCCCCTGGTACTTGCCCCAGAATTTCGGACCTTCGCTCATGCCACCAACCTCGGCGTATTCGAAATCAATCCGTCGCGCGACAAGCTGAAGTTCTGCTTGTATTCGCCGCGCTTCACGTTGTGGGTCACGCTATCGACGTAGTACAGGCCATCGTAGGTGAGGCCCGCGCCACGAACGCCCACCAGCATGCGCGAGCGCAACACGCGTCCGTAGCGCAGCACATCCAACGTGCCGCTGCCGCTGATGGCCTCCGAGTTGTTCATGAAATAGGCCAGAATGCCGCGCGCGGCCTCCGTGGGCGACATTTGCGCCACGTCGTCCGCGAACTCAATTTTCGCCGGAGGCGTAGGACGCAGGCCCAGCGGAGGCTTGAACGCGTTGATGTTGGGCGCAGGAATCGGGATGGGGATCTTGTGCGTGATCGGGTCATTGATCATGAAAATTCGCACCTTCTTGGCCAGCCCGTCGAGAGAAAAGCTCAGCGACTCGACGTTGGTGTGCGCATCCATGTTCACGTTCAGCGCTGGCTGCGGGACGGGTATGCGGATATCGGGCCCGAAGTAGGCGATGCTCTGTCCGGGGAGCGGCCCAGGCTCGACATAGAACACGTAGCCACACTCCGAAGCACGGCCCTTGACGAACTGCAAGTCCGTGGTGTGCAGCTGGCTATCGAATCCGTTAGTCGGGATACGCAGGGCCGAAATGATGGGAGGGATCGCCACCGGCACCACGCCGAACATGGCATAGGGCGCAAGCGCCAAATAGATTTGCGCGACCTCTGGCATCGCCGGATAGGGAATTATCTTCTGTACCACATCCATCAGCACGCTGAGGTCTTCACCCGTGATGGTAAACGTCGACTGGCCGGGCTCATTGGAGGGTTGAATCTCCTGGCGCGTGACGATGCCATCCATCAAGACGTTTGGAATGCCGCCGAGCGTCACGATGATGATCACCCGCGTGATCATCGGGTCGAAGTAGCCGGCCGGCAGCATTGTCTTCAACAACGGCGATCTCTTGCTCACCGCAAAGGTGATCTGAAATCCGCTGCGGTCGCGGCCGCTCGTCACCTGTATGCTGGTGATAGCGTCGATGACCGACTGTGGCGCCGGAATGGGCACCGCGGGGCCGATCATGAGCGTGAGATGAATCCCTTTAAGCATTGGGAGTGCCCGGTATGCCTTCCGGCAGAGTGATACGCAGCCGCCGGCCGATGGTCTCAGTCAATCCATCCGGACGCATGGCGCGGTTCGCGTCACAGATGCGCCAGAACTGCTCCGGGTCGTCCAGGTATTGCGCCGTAATGTTGTCCAGCCGCTCGCCTTGTTTCACCACATGCTCCTGCAGCAATGCGAAGCGCTCGGGCTGCGGCAAGAAACGGCGCTTGAGATACACGATCACCTTGCCGTCGGGCGCTTCGAGCGTGGTGGTCTCGACGGAGAAATATCGACTGGTTGGCGGAAACGTGAGGTTCATCATGGGATCCCTGTGATGCCGAGCGCCGAGAGCGGCGCACTCTGCGCAAGCCTCGCCAACTGCTCCTTGCCCTGCAGATAAGCCATGAACAGATTGCCGCCCTTGTGGTTGAAGCCTAGATCGTTCACCGACAGCACGCGCATGCCCAGACTGATCTTGGCGCGAATGGGATTCAGTGCCGCGTCAAACGCTTCCTCGGTGATGCTGAACTCGGTGAGCCGTACGGGCAGGATGCGTGTCTTGCTCCATACGAAGAGCATCAGTGCCGACTCGGCGGGCGAGATCTCGAGCGTGCCCGACTGCGCCAGGCCGTTCGTCGACTGCAGCTCGCCGCTGGTCGGATAGACCATCGTCTCCAGCACGGCAAGCTGCGGGAAGATCCCCATCTGCGCCGTCGTGCGATTTTTGTCGGGAAACTCAAGCTGATCGGTCGCGTCGATTTCCGCATCGAGCTTGATCGATTCGTTCGGCGGACCCTTGAGGCGCAGCGCTTCCAGCCGATCGCCCTCCCCGCCCACGGCCTGCACCTGCAGCGTGCGCGTGAGCGTGTCCGGGTTGTACTGCAGCGCGATAACGCGCAGCACCGCCGACGTAGTCGCGTCAATTAGCACGATGCCGCCTTTGATAAGGCGCGGAGATCCGGGAAAGGTAGTCATGGTCTATATTCTTTAGGCATCCGTGCTGGTCCATTTTCTGCGTCTGGAAGACATACACAACCTGATAGGTACGGGCGTCGAATACACGGTTGTTGTCGAAGGGCTAGCGTCGCTGGACGAGCAACTTCTGCAGGTCAGTGACACCTTTCCCTTGACTTCTTTTTCGAGCATAGTTACCACCCAACTACGGTTCTCTGGAATGATCATCAGTCGAGCTTTGCTCCATTCGTTTCGACTCCATTGATTTGCGGTCAATTCAAAACAAAACGTGCCCTTTCCTCTGTTGGTCTTCAGGCGTCGTGTGCTCGTCACGACGAGATCAGCTGCTCAAGGTACGGTCGGAGTTCCTCGTCCCAAGTCGCGCAACGGTAGAGGGCGGCGCGCGTCGGCTCTTCGCACTCGGCGGTCCGCCCGACCTGAGCGAGGTCGTCATAGAGGACGCGCCGAGCGAGCGTGAGCGCATCCCGAAACAGGGGCGCATCGCCGACCGTCGCCCGGCGCATTTCCACCGCGAGCGCCTCCATCGAGCAGATTGCCGCCGAGGCCTGCCCGTCGGCCAGTAGACGTTCGATCTGCGGCCACCACTCTTCGACCACGGCGCTCGCGGCTGGCGCCGGCGCGTCGCCGCGCTCAGCGGCTGGCAGTCCAATCGCATTCGGTGACGTCAAAAGGTAGCTGCCGCTCACGGTGGAGGTCTCCAGCCGGGATTTCTCGGCATTCCGGCTTCGAACCAGAGGAAGATGCTCCGGTTCATCGCACTCAGCCGGTTTGGATCGGTGACGTAGAGGGCATACGTCTCGGCGAAGAACTCGTCGTTGCTCCCGCGGCGCGCGTAGTCAGTAAAGGGCGTGAAACCGAAGGTTCCGGCCAAGGCGATGAAGGTCGGGATTTGATCCTGGGCCACGCCGATGCTCTGGATTGCGGCCAGGAGCCCGTCCATGGCCGCGTCGAGGTTCGTCGCAGCCTGCACCATCGCCGCTGGCACACCCGCCGCGGCGAGGTTCGCGCGCGCCTGGTTGCGCGCGGCGACGGCGGCCTGCGCCGCCTGCAGTAGTGGTGCTCTCTGAGCGGGGGTGGCAGGCGGTGTCGCGATGACGGCAACATTCAAAGCCTGAATCGCGGCGTTTGCTGTGCTCCGTGCCTGTCCGTACGCTTGGCGAATCTGGTTCTGCACCTGCGGTAGCGCGGCGTTTAGCGCGGGAAGCCCTTGATTCGCCGCGACGATCTGTGCGTTAGCGGCAGTCACGGCCGCGTTCGCCTGGCGGGTCGCGAGGAAGATGCGCATGTGGCCGACCTCGTGTGCAACGGTCCAGTCGGCACCCGGTCCAGTGCTGCCGGGCGCACCGACCGCAGTGATCGCGTTCATTGCGAACGCGTCGTCGTAATAGTGGATATGGGGCGGTGCGTGGGGCGGCGGTCCGGGCGCGTCGTGCGCCGGGTCGGCCGAGGTGTGTGCGAAGCCTAGGAGTACCGACCCGGCGACCGCTGGTGCTGGCCCTTGATGGTCTCGCACGATCGTGACGCCGCGGAGCGCTGGATGGTCGCGTGCCGGAATCAAGTCGTATGCCGCTTTCACCTGGTCGAGCTCGGCTGGCATCCACACTGCTGCGGCTCTTCCTGGCGCTGCCGGCCGGTCGTCCACGCCGGCAAGCCCGAAGTCCGCGATAAGCTGCGTCTTCTTATCGGCAACCGAGAGCTGGGCAAATGCGG
>JAOTTL010000162.1:0-8110 GCA_029864385.1 Betaproteobacteria bacterium
GCGAAGGAGCGCCAAGGGTGGCATACAGGGAAACTGGTGGTCGGGACACGACGTTCGCCGTGCCTTCTTCTAATTGATGTTTGTAATCCTTTGTGACCTTAGTGTCCTTTGTGTCAAAGCTTTTCTCTTCCTTTGCGGCCTTGGCGGCGAAGCTTTAGCGCGTCACCGGCATCACCCATCACCTATCACCCGTCACGGATGGGTTTGGTTTCAGTGATCCCTGAACGCGTTCTTGATGTTGAAGTGAACGATTCTCAGCGCCGGCAGAACGGCGCTCGAGACGTGCTTCAGGAGGTCCAAAACTGCTCGGTACTGGGAGAGCATAGGCTCAGAGCAAAACGTTGTCGGCATCGGACGAGGTCAGCGTTGCATGTGGCTTATTACGCAACTTCCATGCCAACCGCGTCACGAATGAGAAGTAACGCGAGGCTTTCGCTATAACTCACAGAAACCATTAGCGAAGATTCCCGCAACAAGAATCGTCGTCCGAGCGGAAAAGTCGGATGAGTTCTTGATCGTTGCCAAAAAACGGCATGGTGTGGTTACCAAATTTTGACGGTCGGATCACGAGGCGAGACTTTTGTCACACCCTAATTCCACAGGCGAGGTTTCCTCGCTGACGAGCGCAGGAATCACTATGAAATCGTCATGCTCGCGGACCCGAGCGCCCTAAATTTGCCTAGGCGGACGGCAGAAAACGAAAGCCCTCCCCGTGGGAAAGAGGAGGGCTAGTCTCAGCGAACCAGCGGCGCTTGGGATGCGCCTTGTTCTAGAGAATAGAAGGACTAATATCGTCGCGCATTATCGGCACGCCGTCCAGAGGCGAGTAGGAGCCGTCTTGAGAAACCCAATTAATAAACGCAGATAAATGCATATAAAGACGGATATTTATTATCAAAGAAAAAAAGGCAAGGGCGACATCAATCGCCGCCAATAAATGCGCGTAACAAACCCAAGATCATCTAGCTGCCGATGAACGCCGATAAAGATCAAGGCGGAAGGCGGAAGGAAGGAAGAAAGAAGAAGGAAGAAGAAAGAAGAAAGAAGAAAGAAGGCGATAACCCCAGTGATGGGTGATGGGTGATGAGTGATGGGTTCTTTGTGCCGGTATTTCTGGATCGGTATCCAGATCTCCACTTGGCGTTGCCTTAGCGCCCTTTCGAAGGCCGTGACCTGTGACTGGTGACCAGTGCCGGAGCTGCTGAAGCTCTTGGTTTATGTTCGCAATCCTTGGCGGTCTTCGCGTCCTTCGCGGTAAAGCTTTTCTCTTCCTTTGCGTCCTTGGCGTCCTCTGCGGTAAAGCTTTTCCTTGCCTCCGCGGCCTTGGCGTCCTTAGCGGTGAGGCTGCTATTTTCCTTTGCGTCCTCGGCGACCTTGGCGTTTCAGCTTTGGATTTAAGATCGACGTATATCGGCGGCAATCACTACGGTGAGCGGTAAGCGGTAAGCGGTGAGCGGCAAATATGAAGGCGGAAGCTGAAAGAGTTTTTTCTATTTGTTGTATCGATATATCCGCGTTCATCTGTGTTTATCTGCGGCTAATTTGTGGCTGTTAAACGAGGTCCGATTCGCGATTTACGATTCACGGCTTTTGAGCGCTCTCTGCCAGGCGGTGTTCAGCGCGCGATAAGCGAACTCGACCGCCATCTCGCGCTTGTAAGTCGCCGATCCCCTTACATCCGACATCGGCTGCGCCAGGTTGCGCACATCTTGCACGGCTGCGCGCAGCCCGTCCTCGGTGAGCGGCTTGCCGACGAGCTCCTTTGGCTCGAGCACGATCGGCTTCCAGCTCACCGCACCGATCACCACGCGCGCGCTTTCGCAACGCCCGTTGGCGGCGAGGTGTACGAGCGCTGCGGTATTGACGGTCGGGATCTCCAGCACGCCGCGCGCCATGTACTTGTAGAAGCTCGAGCCGGCGCGCGCCGGCAGCGGATCGACCTCGACGGCGGTGACCAACTCGCCCTTCGCGAACCCGGTCTGAAACAGTTCTTCAAGCGGCGCGGTGCGCCGGCCGTCGGGTCCGGCGAGCGCTACACGGGCCCGCAGGCCGAGCAGGGCGAGCGGCAGGTCGAAGCCGCCGATCAACGGTCCTACGCTTCCGCCGATCGTAAGCATGTGCCGGATGCGCGTATGTCCCACCGACTCCATCGCATCGTCGATGGCTTGCCAGCCTTTCTTGACGCGCGCGTCATCGTAGAACACCTGTTGCCGCACCGCGGCGCCTGCGCGCAGCACGCCGCGCGCGTCGATCGCAAACTCGTTCAACTCGGCGATGCGCATAATCGAGACGAGCCGCTTCGCAAACGGCTGACCAGTGCGCTCGCGGCGCAGCGCGTGGGACATGCCGCCCGCCACGAGCGAGGCGTCGCTGCGCGCCATCTCCGTGATTGCTTCCTCGACAGTGGCGGGGAACAGCATCTCGGCGGGCGCGGGCCGCGCGCCGGACGGTGTGCCCGAGCTGATCCGGCCCCACGTGGCACCCTTGGGGGCGGCGGGGGCGGCCGGTTTCTCGTTGGTGTAGAGCTCCGGGTGCAGCGCGCGGTGGACCTTCTCGGCGGTGATGGGCAGCTCGTGAATCCGCACGCCCACGGCGTCGGCAACGGCATTGGCGATCGCCGCCGGTATCGCGTCGAGTCCGATCTCGCCCACGCCCTTCGCGCCGAACGGTCCCGAGGGCTCGTACGAATCCGCGAATGCGACGTGCAACTTCGGCATCATCGCGGCGGCGGGGATCGGATAATCCTTCAACTGCGGATCGGTCGGCATGCCGTTCCACCAGTCGAAGTACTCGATCATCGCGAGCCCGATGCCCTGCGTCACGGCGCCCTGAACCTGGCCTTCGGCCGCGGCCGGATGGATCACCGTGCCGCAATCCACCGTGGCCGCGACTTCGAGTAGCTTCACCTCGCCGGTCGCGGGATCGACTTCGACTTCGGCTGCCTGCGCGGAAAAGTTGTAGGCGCCTGACTCGTTGCCGTAGCG
Organism: Betaproteobacteria bacterium; assembly: GCA_029864385.1. Lineage (GTDB taxonomy): Bacteria > Pseudomonadota > Gammaproteobacteria > Burkholderiales > SG8-41 > SG8-41. The sequence continues at coordinate 2,985 of JAOTTL010000162.1, forward strand.
GCTGTGGTCCGGGAATTCCGACGGGTTGTCGAACGTGCCGACGCCGACGATCGGCTGTCCGCCGGGCTTGTAGATGCTCGCGCGCACGACGGCGGCGACCGACTTGAAATCGGTCTCGGGACCGTTGCGCGGCCCGACCTGGCCGTTCACGATCATCAGCTCCGCTGCCGGGCGCTGGAACTGCTCGGCCGCGGCGTCGAGGAGTTGCTTGGCCGCGGCGCCCGACGCGTTCTTCACCGCGTTGCCCGCGACATAGGTGAGCCGGCTCGCCAGCGCGCCGAGCGAATGGGGCTGCAGGTCGGTGTCGGGACGGGTGATGTCCACCTCTTCGTAGGGGAGGCCGAGCTCTTCCGCAGCGATCTGGCGCAGCACCGTCAGGTTGCCCTGGCCGATCTCGCCCTCGCCGGTGATGACGGTGGCGCGCCCATCCTCGTTGAGGCGAACCATCGCGGAGCTGCCGTCCCAGTCGCCGAAGCTGCGCCGGCCGTTGACGTGCACGCTGCAGCCCAAGCCGAGGCCGTGGTTGGGCTTCTTGCTCTTCTGCTTCTTGCGCCAGCCGATCATCGCGGCCGTCTTGTCGAGGCATTGCTTGAGCTCGCAGCTCGTGACCTTGTGGTTGTGCGGCGAGACGTCGCCCGAATCGACCGCGTTCATGCGCAGGAGATCGAGCACGTCGATGCCCAGTTTTTCGGCAGCGAGGTCCCACGCTTGCTCGACAGCCCAGTCCGCCGAGGGGTTGCCGAAGCCGCGGAAGGAGCCAGTCGGAACCAGGTTCGTGTAGACGAGCGTCGAGTCCGCGCGCACCGCGGAATATTTGTAGAGCGCGTCATGGCGCACGGTGGCGGCGCCGAGAATCGCTTGCGACTTGCCCGTGTAGGCGCCGTTGTCCGCCCACATCTTCATTTCCTTGGCCATGATGCGCCCGTCGCGTCGGAAACCAAGGCGCACCCAATAACGCATCGGCATGCGCGGGTGGCTCGCGAGAAACTCTTCCTCGCGCGTGTGAATGAGCTTGACCGCGCGGCCGCTCTTGCGCGCGAGGATGGCGCAAATCACGGAGGCGTTGTCGTCGCCCGACTTGCCGCCGAAGCCGCCGCCGACCTCGGTCTGGATGACGCGCACCTGGCTCTCGGGAACGCCGAGCGCGGTCGCATACCGGCCGCGCGCAAGATACGGCGTCTGCGTGTTGCACCACATCGTCACGCGCCCGCTCTCCCAGCGCGCCACGCAGCCGATGGTCTCGAGCGAGGTGTGCCACTGGCGCTGGCTCTCCCACGTGCCCTCGACGACGACATCGCTCGCCTTGAAGCCGGCGTCGACATCGCCGCGCTCGAAGGCGAACTGGTGCGCGACGTTGCCGGCCGCATCATCGTGCACGAGGGGTGCATTCGGGGCGAGCGCCTGGTCGAGCGATAGCACGGCGGGCAGCACCTCGTAGTCGACCACGATTCTGTCAATCGCCGCGCGCGCGGTTTCGGGATCGACAGCGGCGACGGCGGCAATCTCGTCGCCAACGTAGCGCACGCGCTCGATCGCGAGCGGGTAAAGGTCGGGACGGAAAGCGCCCCACTTTCTCTTGGCCGTGTCGCTGCCCGTTATCGCGGCCTTGACGCCGGGGATAGCGGTGGCGGTGCTGGTGTCGAGGCGCACGATCCGCGCGTTCGGATGCGGGCTGCGCAGCACCGACGCGTGCAGCATGCCGGGGAAATGCAGGTCGGCGACGTACTGCGCCGCGCCGGTGACCTTCGGCACCGCGTCCGTGCGCGGCACGTCGCGGCCGACGACGAGGAGGCTAGCCCGCCCGCTGGGCTTCAAATCGTTCATGCTAGAACCCGTAATGAATTATTAGCCGCCGATGAACGCCGATAGACGCCGATAAAAACCAGAACAAATATCGACAGGACATAAAGCAATCAAAGAATCTATACAAAAACCCAAGCGGCTCGATCAAACCAGGAGGGACAGGGCTGTGTTTATTTTTGACCGATCGGATTTGTGGTTAGGTTCTCTGTTATTTAATAATGTTGTTTTTGATTTCATCGGCGTTCATCGGCGGCAAATAAGGATTCTTGTTTTTCGTTCTATCTGTGTGTATCTGCGTTTATCTGCGGTTAAATTTGGCTCTTAGCTTTTCGCATAAGCGAGATTGCTTCGCGATACGCCTCCTCAATCCGCACATACCCCGTGCAGCGGCAGTAGACGCTGTCCACGCTCACGCGGATGTCCTCATCCGAGGGGTTCGGATTCTTCTCGAGCAGGGCACACGCCGCCATGACGTGGCCCGGGATGCAGATCCCGCACTGGAGCGCGGACTTGTTCACGAACGCCTGCTGCACCGGGTGAAGCGCTTCAGAGTCGCCGAGACCTTCCACCGTGCGGATGTCTGCCCCGTCGCAGAGTGCGGCGAGCTGCATGCAGGACGAGATGGGATAACCGTCCATGATGACCGTGCAGGTGCCGCACGCGCCGATCCCGCAGCCGTGCTTGGTGCCGGTCAGCTGCAGGTCTTCCCGCAGCACGTCGACGAGCAGCCGGTCGCCGGCCTTCAGCCGCAGCTCGACTGGGTCGCCGTTTAACTTGAACTTGATCGTCGTGTTTGCCAACTCCTACTCCATTTCACAGCAGCCGCAGATAAACGACGACTAAGGATCGTGAATCGTAAATTGAGGTTCGTTGAGAACCTGGAATGTAACCGCAGATAAACGCAGATGGGACGAAAACCAAGCGGAATTTAACTCATTATGTAGTCAGGCTGCCAGCTTGATCAGTTGCACTTTCGGGCGACGCTTCTTGGCGGCCCGCCAGAGATCGTAAGCTGCCTGCATCTGCAACCACGATTCCGCCGAACCGCCGAGCCCTGCGGCAAGGCGAATTGCCATGTCTGCGCTCATCGCGGCGTGGCCGTTCACCACCCGCGAGAGCGCGACGCGCGACATGCCGAGCTTCCGCGCGAACTCGGTGACCGAAATCCGGCCCTTCGAAAGAACGGTGTCCCGAAGTACTTCTCCCGGGTGCGGTGGGTTGTACATGCGTGTCGTCATCGTTTGCTCCTCAGTGATAGTCCCGGTAGTCCACCAACACGGCATCCAGACCGTCAAAGGTAAAGGTCAGGCGCCAATTTTCATCCACCCACACGGCCCAATGGCCTTTGAGCTCGCCGGCCAGGGAATGACATCTCCAGCCCGGGAGGTTCATGTCTGCGGCGCTCCTGGCGGCATCGAGCCGGCCGATTTGAAGCCGCAACCGTTTCTCGTGCTTTGGCTGGATGCCGGCCTTCGATCCATCGCGGAAGAACCGCTCAAGCCCCTTGTGCCGGAAGGTTTTGATCACGGCACAGTGTATCGTTATGCGATACAAATGTCAAGATTCGGCCTTCAGCCGCAAACCAAAACGGAACGCAGCCGCCGATCGAAGCCGTGAATCGCGAATCGGACATGCAGCGCGTTCGCGTCCAGCCGACACTGGGCACTGGTTAACGTAGTTATAGCCGCCGATTTGCGCCGATCAATAATCATCAATCATTAATCGTAAATCGAGCTTCGTGTAGAACCTGGGGTTTAACCGTAGATAAACGCGGAGATGAATCGGGCCCAATCCTGTGTATTCCCGCGGATCTCAGCTCTCAGGCCATGGCCGGCAGCGGAGTGATTTCCGATTCAAGGCGCTTGCGCAGCACTCGCGCTGCCAGTTCCAAATCATACTGCGCCTGCAAATTCATCCACATCTGCGGATCGACACCGAAAAGCCGCCCAAGCCGAAGGGCTGTGTCGGCGGATATCGCCCGTTGACCCGCGCATACCTCATCGATGCGTCGCTGCGGCACCTTGATCGCCTTGGCTACCCTGTAGCGAGTAAGCTCCATCGGTTCGATGAAGTCCTTCATCAGGACTTCCCCAGGGTGGATGGGTTTCAGCCGTCGGCCGGTTGAAACATCCGCGAAATTCATGCCATGCAGGCTTGCACGTTTGATGCTCATCTTCTCGATCCTCACTTAGTGGTAGTCCACGATTTCAACCTCGTGCGCGTCGCCGCCGTGCCAGCGGAAGCAGAGGCGCCACTGGTCATTGATCCGGATGCTCCATTGACCAGCCCGGCCGCGTTTCCGCGCTTCAAGCCGGTTGCCGGGTGGAACGCGGAGATTCTCCAGCCTCGTTGCCGCATCGATCAGCTTCAACTTTCGCCGGGCGGTTCCCTGTATCTCGCGAGGCAGCTTGCGGACTTCCCGACCTTCGAAAATGGCGGCCGTCAGCTTGTCGGCGAACGACTTGATCACGACCGAATACTAACGGGATGCGGTAGTATTGTCAAGCGTTGTTACCGCCGGTGAAGTGAGCCGCAGATAAAGAAGAAGCCTTGCCGCTGAGGCCGCCAAGGCCGCGGAGGAAAGGAAAAGCTTTACCGCCGAGGACGCAAAGGGCGCGGAGGAAGAGAAAAGCTTCACCGCAGAGGGCGCAAAGGACGCGAAGGATTACAAATTGAATTTAAGAAAAGCGGTAAGTCAGGAAGTGTCCTGACCACTGGCTCCCCTGTATGCCACCCTTGGCGTTGTCTTGGCGTCCTTGGGGTTCGATTGAAATTATTGTCCCCTTGGTGTCCTTCGCGTCCTCCGCGCCCTTGGCGGTGAGGCTGTTATTTTCCTTGGCGCCCTCCGCGACCTTGGCGGTGAGGCTTCTTGCGTATCTGCGGTTGCATCTTACTTGACGCCGTAACGCCGCAGCGCATCCGGATCGAACTCCAGCCCCAGCCCCGGCTTCCGTGGAACCGCTAACTCCCCACCCTCCGGCACCGGCACTTCCTTGTAGAGCCTGAAAGTCCACGGCATGTACTCGACCGTCAGCCCGTTCGGCACCGCGGCGATCAGATGCACCTGGATTTCCGGCACCAGGTGACTCACCACCGGCAGATTGAACGCCTCGGCCATCCCCGCGATCTTCAGCCACTGCGTGACACCACCCGCGCGCAGAATGTCGATCATGACGATGTCGACCGAGCGCGCCTCCAGCATCTGCCGGAACGGCACGATGCCGTAGACATACTCGCCGCCGGCGACGGGCGTCTTGAGCGCTGCGGTGACCCGCGCCAGACCGTCGTAATCATCGTGCGCTGTGACGTCCTCAAGCCAGAAG
>JAOTTL010000017.1:0-31114 GCA_029864385.1 Betaproteobacteria bacterium
CCGGATCGATACGCGCTTCGATGAGCGTGAAACGCGAGGATTTTAAAGCGGCGCGGGCCGCCTTGGTGAGTTCCTTGACGCTGCTCACAACATGGCCGTTTCCGCCGTAAGCCCGCGCAAGTGCCGCATATTCCGGGCTGCCCGTCGCCACGCCGCTTTCCGGGAGCTTCATGCGCTCCTGCTTCAACTTGATCAGCGACAGGGTATCGTCGCGAAACACGACAATCGTGACAGCGAGCTTGTGAGACGCAAGCAGCGCCAGTTCCCCCATCACCATATCCAGTCCGGCCTCCCCCATCATGGCGAGCACGGGGCGCCGCGGAAAGATCAGCTTCGCGGCGATCGCTGCGGGAAGGCCGTAGCCCATCGAGCCCAGGCCATTCGACTGCAGCATGCGCCGCGGCTCGTACGCCTCCCAGACATGATTGATGAGGATCCGGTGGGACCCCGTATCTACCGTCGCAAGCGTGTTGCGCGGGAAAATGTTGCGCAGCGTCGATACCACCTGAAATGGCCCCAGCCGCCGGGCCGGCCGATGCGCAATCGCCTTGCGCACGGCTTCACGATGGGCCGCGAGTTGGCCGTCGGGCCAGCGGCGCGGGGCTCTCCTGGGTGCCCCTGCTGCAAGCTGGCGCAAAGCCTCCGCGATGCTGCCGATGCAGTCGATCGAGCACTGATAGATATGGTGCGTATTGGCAACCAGGTCGATATTCACGGTGCGCTTGGCTGCATCCCACGGTGCCATCCAGTCGGCCCTTAGCTCCACGGGGTCGAAACCGATCGTCAGAATCAGGTCTGCGTCGCGCACCTGCTCCATGTGTATGCGATCCACGACCGGGGACAGGCCGGTCCCGCCGAGTGCAAGGCGATGGTCCTCGGGAATGACGCCCTTCGCCTTATACGTCGTCATGACCGGCACTCGCCACCGCTCCAAGAAGCGCTTGAGGTCCGCGGCCGCGCCATCCAACTGCACGCCCACACCGACTAGAGCAAGCGGCTTGCGGGCACGCTCAAGCCAGGTTCGCGCCTTCCCCCAATTCACCGCACCGGGTGCAGTCGGAATTTGCGCAGATGCGAAGCGCCGGCCGGCCGATGGTTGTTGCGCCGTCGCTACGTCGGTCGGCAGATTGAAATGCACCGGCCCTGGCAGAGGCGTCTGCGCAATCGCGATACCCTTCTCCACCTGCGCGGACGCGCCCGCGGCTGCGATCATCGTCGACCACTTGACGATCGGCCTCAGCACCTCGCATTGATCGATGATCTGGTGTGTGAAGACCGGCTTCAGCGCGGTGGCGATCTCGCCCGTGATCAAAATCAGCGCCGAACGGTCGAGCAGCGCCTGTGCAACCGGCGTGACCGCATTGGTAAAACCAGGCCCAAGCGTCGCGACCAGCACGCCGGGCTTTCCAGTCAACTGGAAACTCGCCTCGGCCATGAACCCGGCGCCGAGTTCCTGCTTGGTGAGCACGAAGCGGATACCAACCTTGCGGAAGGCTTCCAGCAAATCGAGGACCTCTCCACCCGGAATACCGAAGGCGTAACGCACGCCCGCCGCCTTCAGCGCCTGAGCAATGATGTCAGCAGTTTTTGGCAAGGGAGACTCTCCTCTCCGGAGCGCGGCAGATCTCGGGTTAACTTCGGCAGCCAACGCGATGGGCCGCGATGCTAACACACAGCACGGCGGCATCCTGCCCTAGCAGCCTGTCGGCCTTAGCAGGCGCACAGGCTGCTATTAGGAGTTGGTCGGACCTAAGTCCGACGAACTCCTAGGCGCTGCGCGAGCTCCTCGCGATGGCGTAGAATTGCTCACAGCCGGCACTTTACCGGGCGCCGGTTCCCTTGCAGGCCGGTGTCCACAAGACGCCGGCCTGTTTATTTAAGTTCTTGTTTATAATGATCCGCGCCAGGCCAGCCATGCCCAAGTCCGCTCACTCGACACTATCCGGCCGCGCGTCCACGCTCGAGCGCATACGCGCCGTGGTCGGCATTCAGGGCATCCTCACTGATGCGGGCGACATTGAGCCGTACGTCGTCGACTGGCGCGGGTTCTACCGCGGCCAAACGCCGGCGGTCGTACGCCCGGCGAGCACTGCCGAGGTTGCCGCGGTCGTGAAGATCTGCGCCGAGACGCACATCCCCGTTGTTCCCCAAGGGGGCAATACCGGAATGTGCGGCGCGGCGACACCGTCGCCCACGGGCGACCAGATCATCCTGTCCCTGGGCCGCATGAATCGGGTCCGCGAGGTTGACGCGCTCAACGATACGCTCACTGCCGACGCGGGCTGCATCCTCGCCAACATTCAGCAGGCCGCCCTGAATGTCGACCGCCTGTTTCCGCTGAGCCTCGGCGCCGAGGGCAGCTGCCAGATCGGCGGCAATCTTGCGACCAATGCCGGCGGCGTCAACGTCCTGCGCTACGGCAATGCCCGCGATCTCACGCTCGGCCTGGAAGTCGTCCTGCCGGACGGCCGTGTGTGGAACGGCCTACGCGGATTACGCAAGGACAACACCGGCTACGATCTCAAGGACGTTTTCGTGGGATCGGAGGGCACGCTCGGCATCATCACGGCTGCGGTGCTGAAACTGTTTCCACGGCCGCGCACGGTCGTGACCGCCATGGCCGCCGTGCCGGATCCGGCGGCGGCGGTTGCGCTGCTGGGCCTGCTGCGCGGCGAATGTGGCGAATGCATCAGCGCATTCGAGCTGATTTCGCGGCTGTGCCTTGACCTCGTCTTCAATCATATTCCCGACACGCGTGATCCGTTTTCCGGCCCGCACAGCTGGTACGTGCTGACGGAGCTCGCCGACGCAAATGAGCAAGGACCGCTACGCGCCGCCTTCGAACGTGCAATGGCGCTCGCGGTGGAGCGCGGCTTGGTCGTCGATGCCGTCATCGCTGGCGGCGAGTCGCAACGCCAGTCGCTGTGGCGCATGCGGGAATCGATTCCCGAGGCCTCGCGCGCGGAAGGCATGCTCTACCGCCATGACATTTCGGTGTCGGTGAGCCGCATCGCTGATTTCATTTCGACCGCCGAAGCCGCGCTCGAACGCGCCTTTCCGGATGTGCGAATCATCTGCTTCGGCCACCTGGGTGACGGCAATCTCCATTACAACGCCTTTGTCGCCGGGCGGCGCCGGGACAATCCAGCCGACCGCGACGCCACCGATGTAAACCGCATCGTCTACGATGTCGTGCATCGCTTTGGCGGCAGTTTCAGCGCCGAGCATGGTATCGGGCAATCCAAGCGCGGGGAGCTCGCGCTCTACAAGAGCGCGGTGGAACTCGAGCTGATGCGAACGCTCAAACGTGCTCTCGATCCGCACAACATCATGAACCCAGGGAAAGTGCTTCCTGACTCAGTGCATGATTAATGGCCACCACGGGCACTTTCCCTTAGGAAAAGGATTAAGGCGTGAGCGACAAATCTGATCAGAACCCGAAACCCGCGGTGCCCGACAAGATGGTCAAGACTGACGCCGACTGGCGTAAGGCGCTCACGTCTGAGCAGTTTCACGTCGCCCGGGAAAAAGGCACGGAACGCGCGTTTAGCGGCGCTTACTGGGACAACCACGAGCCCGGCGTCTATCGCTGCGTGTGCTGCGACGCCGAGCTGTTCAACTCCGATCACAAGTTCGATTCCGGCACTGGCTGGCCCAGCTTCTGGCAGCCGATGAAAGCAGAAAACGTCGCGACGGAGGACGATTACAGCTTCCTCATGCGCCGGACCGAGGCGCTGTGCAGCCGCTGCGATGCGCATCTTGGCCACGTCTTCGAGGACGGCCCCGACCCGACCGGACTGCGTTACTGCATTAATTCGGCCTCCCTCAAGTTCGACAAGACCGGGAAATAGGAAATTGGGAACAGGAAATGCTGAGAATCGCAACGCGCCTGGTCGCGCGCCCCATGTTGCCGATTCCCCATTACCCATTTCCCATTCCCCCACAGTAGCGGGATAATACGCGGCAATGAAGTTCCTGTTCGACACGTTTCCGGTCATCCTGTTCTTCGCGGCTTTCAAGCTGTACGGCATCTACGTCGCTACCGCGGTCGCAATGGCCGCCAGCATCGTCCAGATCGGCTGGGTGTGGCTGCGCCATCGCAAAGTGGATAACATGCTTTGGGTCAGCTTGGGCGTCATCCTGGTCTTCGGCAGCGCGACGCTGTTGCTGCAAGACGAGATGTTCATCAAGTGGAAGCCGACAGTCCTCTACTGGTTGTTTGCCGGCACGCTGGCCGTCTCCGCGGCGCTGTTCAAGAAGAACCTCATCCGGTCCATGCTGGGGCAACAGGTCACGATGCCGGATATTGTCTGGACCAAGCTGCTGGTCAGCTGGATCGGCTTTTTCGCTTTCATGGGTGCCCTCAATCTGCTCGTCGCCTACAACTTTTCAACCGATGACTGGGTGAACTTCAAGCTATTCGGCGGTATCGGACTGATGCTCGTGTTCGTGGTGCTGCAGGCGTTGCTGCTCGCCCGTTACGTCGAGGAAAAGGCCAAGTGATACGACACACGAAGCAGGAATGTTCTACGTGATGAGCGTGATCCAGAGAATTCAGCAGCACCTTGCCGCGCTCCAGCCGGACTCGCTCGAAATCGTGGATGAGTCGGGCCAGCACATCGGACACGAAGGCGCCAAGGGCGGTGGCGGACACTACGAGCTCGTCATTGTGTCTCCCCAGTTTTTCGGCAAGCCGATACAACAGCGCCACCGCATGATTTACCAAGCGCTCGGTCCGATGATGAAGAGCGAGATCCACGCGCTTGCGATTCGTGCCTACGCGCCGGACGAAATCTGACTTTTTTACGAAAAGGAAACCCGATGAAGCGCCCTTTCGCCATCCTAGCGCTGATGCTGGCCACTGCCACCGTCGCGACCGTAGCCGTGGCCCAGGACAAGCCGGCCGCGAAAGTGAACGGCATTTCCATCCCGCAGTACCGTCTCGATGCCGCGGTGCAGGCCGGGGTCGCCCAGGGCTCGCCCGACACGCCGCAGCTGCGCAAAAGTGTCCGCGAGGCTCTTATCAACCAGGAGGTCATCGCGCAGGAAGCCGTTCGCCAAGGCATCGACAAGCAGCCCGGTGTCGCCGCGAGTCTCGAGCTCTTCCGCGTGCGGGCCCTGGCTCAAGCGTATTTTCAGGACTACTTCAGCAAGAATCCGATCTCTGCGGAAGCGCTCCAGCAGGAATACGAGCGGATCAAGCCCGAGCTCGCGACCAAGGAGTACCGGGCGCGCCACATACTCGTCAATGGCGAAGACGAGGCGAAGGACATCATCAAGCAGATCAGCGCTGGCGGCAGCTTCGAAAAGCTGGCTGCCGAAAAATCCAAGGACCCGGGCAGCAAGGGCCGCGGCGGCGACCTCGACTGGAGCCCCGCCTCACGCTACGTGAAGCCGTTTGGCGAGACCCTCGTCAGCCTCAAGAAGGGCCAAATGACCGAGGCGCCGGTCAAGACCAATTTCGGTTGGCATGTGATCCGTCTTGACGACGAGCGCGTCGCCCGAATGCCGAGCTTCGAGGAAGCCAAGCCCTCGCTGGAGCGCAACCTGCAAAGCCAGATGGTCCGGAAGGTGATCGCCGATCTGCGCGCCAAGGCGAAAATTCAGTAACCCCGTGATGGGTGACGGGTGATGCGTAAGCAGAGCCGACTTGTAGTGTAGCGGATCCCGGACAACCGAATCGCGCTTGTCTTCCGAATAGAACGGCGCATCGGTTTTGATCGGCAACGCGACGGTTTTCCTTCTGCCCTCTGCCTTGGTGTTACCCCACCCACCGCCGTGCGTTGCGGAACATGCGCAGCCACGGACCATTCTCGCCCCAGCCCTCCGGATGCCACGAATGCTGAACGGTCCGGAACATGCGCTCCGGATGCGGCATCAGAATGGTAAAGCGCCCGTCCGGGGTGGTGAGTCCGGCGATGCCGCCGGGAGAGCCGTTTGGATTGTACGGATAGGTCTCGGTTGCCGTGCCACGGTTGTTCACGAAACGCAGCGCCACGAGCGGCTCGGCGGCAGCTTGCGCCCTCTCCTCTGCGAACTCGGCGTAACCTTCGCCGTGCGCCACCGCAACCGGCAAACGGCTCCCGGCCATTCCTTCCAAGAACAGGGAGGACGAGCGCTGCACTGCCAGCATCACCACCCGCGCTTCGAACTGCTCCGAGCGGTTGCGCACGAAGTGCGGCCATGCGGTCGCGCCAGGAATGAGTTCATGCAGGTTGCTCATCATCTGGCAGCCGTTGCACACGCCCAGAGCGAAGGTATCGGGGCGCTTAAAGAAGGCTTCGAACTCGTCGCGCGCGCGCGCATTGAAGAGGATGGACTTGGCCCAGCCCTCGCCGGCGCCCAGCACGTCGCCGTAGGAAAACCCGCCGCAGGCGGCAATGCCCTTGAAGTGCGCCAGGCTCACTCGACCGGCAATGACATCGCTCATGTGCACATCCACGGCGCTGAAGCCCGCGCGGTCAAAGGCAGCCGCCATTTCCACCTGGCCGTTGACGCCCTGCTCGCGCAGGACCGCGATCCTCGGCCGGGGACCGCGGCCCACAAAAGGCGCGGCAACATCGTGCGCGGGATCGAAGCTGTGCGTCGCGTGCAATCCTGGGTCATCGCCGTCCAACAGCCGGTCGTATTCTTCCTGCGCGCATTCCGGGTTGTCTCGCAGCTTCTGCAGGTGGTAGGTCGTCTCCGACCAAGCACGGCGAAGATCGACGCGCGTTTCGCGCAAGATCTCCTTGCCCCTTACGGCGATGCTGAGCGAATCATCTTGATTCGGGGTACCGATCGCATGCAGGCAGTTTTCCAGGGCCGATTCCGAGAACGCCTTCCGCACTTCGGGCAGATCAGCCCTGCGGACCTGGATAACGGCTCCAAGCTCCTCATTGAATAGAAACTCCATCGCGGACTTGCCTGGAGGCAATGTATCGAATTGAAGTGAAGCTCCAATTCGACCGGCGAACATCATTTCGCATACCGTCGCGAGCAGTCCGCCATCCGAGCGGTCGTGATAGGCGAGCAACCTGCCTTCGCGGTTCAACCGCTGAACTGCTGCAAAGAAAGCCCCGAGCTGCCCCGGATCCACGTCTGGCGCGGTGTCGCCAACCTGCCCGTGGACCTGTGCGAGCGCCGAGCCGCCCAACCGGCAACGCGTAACCCCAAGATCGATCAACACCAGGTCGGTCTCGCCGCAATCAGTCCTCAACTGCGGCGTCAGCGTGGCGCGCACGTCGGCTACCGGCGCGAACGCCGAGACGATGAGCGAGAGCGGCGCAGTGACTTCTTTGCGCGTGCCGTCCTCCTCCCATGCCGTTTTCATGGACAGGCTGTCCTTGCCCACGGGAATGCTCACACCGAGCGCCGGGCATAGTTCCATCGCCACCGCGCGCACCGTATCGAACAGCGCAGCGTCCTCGCCGGGGTGCCCCGCTGCCGCCATCCAGTTCGCAGAGAGCTTGATATCCCCGATGTCAACTATGGGAGCGGCGGCGATATTGGTAATGGCCTCGCCGATCGCCATCCGTCCCGAGGCTTCCGGACTGACCAGCGCAAGTTGCGTGCGCTCGCCCATGGCAAAGGCCTCGCCGCGGTAAGTATCGAACCCGAGCAGGGTCACCGCTGCATCCGCGACCGGGACCTGCCACGGGCCGACCATCTGGTCGCGCGCCGTAAGGCCGCCGACCGTGCGATCGCCAATGGTGATGAGAAACGTCTTGTCGGCGACCGCGGGCAGGCGCAGCACGCGATAAACAGCATCGCGCAGATCGATTGCCGCGATCTCGAAGGGCGGCAGTTCCCGCGCCTCATGCGCGATATCGCGCGTCATTTTCGGCGGCTTGCCAAGCAGGACGGCAAGTTCCATGTCGACCGGCTCGTTGCCGAACACCGGATCTGTCACGACCAGCCGGCCTTCGGCCGTCGCGGTGCCCACAACGGCAAAGGGGCAGCGCTCGCGCTCGCAGATCGCCCGGAAGCGATCGAGATCGTGCGGCGCGATCGCCAGCACGTAGCGCTCCTGCGCCTCGTTGCACCAGATCTGCAGCGGTGACATCCCCGGCTCTTCGTTCGGAACCTTGCGCAGATCGAGCTGTCCGCCCCGTCCCGCCGAATGCACCAGCTCCGGCAGCGCATTCGAAAGACCGCCGGCGCCGACGTCATGAATCGAGAGAATCGGATTCACGCTGCCCAGCGCCCAGCACCGGTCGATGACTTCCTGCGCGCGACGCTCGATCTCGGCGTTGCCGCGCTGGACCGAGTCGAAATCGAGGTCTTCCAGGTTCACGCCGGTATCCATGCTCGACGCCGCTCCGCCGCCGAGGCCGATCAGCATGCCCGGTCCGCCCAGCTGCACCAGCAAGGCGCCCGCAGCGAACGGTTGCTTCATCGCGTGCTCCGCTGCGAGGTTGCCGACACCGCCCGCGATCATGATCGGCTTGTGGTAGCCGCGCATGGCCCCCGCCACGCACTGCTCAAACGTGCGGAAATAGCCGGCCAGGTTCGGCCGGCCGAACTCGTTGTTGAACGACGCGCCCCCGATCGGGCCCTCGAGCATGATCTGGAGCGCCGACGCAATGCGGCGCGGCCGCCCGTAGCCGTCTTTTTCCCACGGTTGCACGAAGCCGGGTATGCACAGGTTTGACACGGTGAAGCCGGTCAGTCCGGCCTTGGGCTTCGCGCCGCGCCCGGTGGCCCCCTCGTCGCGGATCTCTCCGCCCGCCCCCGTGGCCGCGCCAGGAAACGGGGAGATCGCCGTGGGATGGTTGTGCGTCTCGACCTTCATTACGGTGTGGGTGAGCCCCTGTGAATAGCGGTATTCGCCCCCCTCCCCAGGATAAAAGCGCGCGATCCGGGCGCCTTCCATTACTGCCGCGTTGTCGGAATACGCCACTACGGTGCCGCGCGGGTGCTTCTGATGGGTGGTGCGGATCATGCCGAAGAGCGAAAGCTCCTGCGGCTGCCCGTCGATGACCCAACTGGCATTGAAAATCTTGTGCCGGCAGTGCTCGGAATTTGCCTGCGCGAACATCATCAGCTCGACATCGGTGGGATTGCGCGCCATGCGGGCAAACTGCGCCGCGAGGTATGCAATCTCGTCCTCCGAGAGCGCGAGCCCCATTTCCCGGTTGGCGCGTTCGAGGGCCGCCACACCCCCACTTATCACGTCCACGGTCGCGAGCGGCTTCGGCTCGAAATGCTCGAACAATCGGGCGGCATCCTCAAGGGAGTCGAGCACCATCTCCGTCATACGATCATGAATCAGGGGCGCCAATGCCGCCCGATCATTTGAAGAAACAGGCAGACCATCCCGTGTCGAGATGAAGTACGCCACGCCGCGCTCGATGCGCTGCACGGCCTCGAGACCGCAGTGCCGCGCGATGTCTGACGCCTTCGAGGACCACGGCGAGATGGTGCCGATGCGCGGCACAACGAGCATAAGCTCACCGCGAGCTTCTCCGGTCGCCTGCGCTGGGCCGTAGGTCAGGACGCGTTCCAGGCGCGAGGCCTCGTCCATTGAAAGAAGACGCCCGGCCTGTACGAAATGCCAGAACTCGGCGTGGATGCCCGAGACGCTCGGTACGGCGGCAGTGCAGGAAGCAGCGAGCTTGCGAAGGCGAAAGGCTGAGAGCGCGTTCCGCCCTCTCAGCCTGAGAATCTGCGACATGTCGCGGGATCAGGCTTGCTAAGGGTCAATGTTACACCAAATCGCCCCGCGTCGCAGCGGCCGCCGGGCGATTCACGTTAAACTACGGGGACTTATGAAGCTCCATTCCCGCCACGGCGCGCCGGTCTATCTGACAACGGACGTGCGTGCGATCGAACTGGCCGCGGCTGCGGCCCCCGATCCTCCGCCGCTCATGGAGCGTGCAGGCTTGGCCGCCGCCGAGCTCGCCCGCGAACTTGCGGGTGGGAACGGCAAGCCCGTGCTGGTCATCGCAGGTCCTGGCAACAACGGGGGTGACGCCTTTGTCGTCGCGCGTTATCTCAAGGAGTGGTGGTTCAACGTAACGGTCGTCTTCGCGGGCGATGAAGGCAAGCTGTCGAACGATGCAAGCCAGGCATTGCGAACCTGGCGTGCCGCTGGCGGCGCCAACCGGCCGGATCTGCCCGACGCCGGCGAGTGGGGACTCGTCGTAGATGGCATTTTCGGCATCGGCCTCGAGCGCGACGTCGGCGGCCGTTACGCGGAGTGGATCGCCGCCATCAACGGGACCGGCGGGCCGGTCCTGGCTCTCGATGTGCCAAGCGGCCTGCACTCGGATACGGGGCGAATAATGGGTTGCGCCGTTCGCGCAACCCATACCGTCACCTTCGTTGCCCTCAAGCCGGGGCTGCTTACGCTCGACGGCCCGGACCATTGCGGCGAGCTGCACCTAAGGACGCTCGGTCTCGATTCCCAGTCGGTGCGGCCGGCCAGCGGTTTCTTGATCGGCCTCGACGCGCTGAAAACTGCACTCAAGCCACGCCGTTACGGCACCCACAAGGGCGACTACGGCAGCATCGGCGTGATCGGCGGTGATCACGGCATGGTCGGAGCAGCGCTGCTCGCCGCGCGAGCAGCGCTTAGATCAGGCGCGGGGCGAGTCTATGTCGGGACACTGGCCCGCGACACCCTTACCGTCGATCCCCAACAGCCCGAGCTGATGATTCGCAGCGCCGATGAAGTGCTGAAGCTCGGTCATCTCGATTGCCTCGCGGTCGGGCCCGGCCTGGGCCAGGCGCCGGACGCGGCCTTCTACCTTGGAATCGCTCTGCAATCGCCGCTCCCCGTGGTCCTCGACGCCGATGCGCTGAATCTCATCGGCGCGAACCCGGGACTCGCGAGCCAGACAACCGCGCGCAAAGCCGCCACTCTCATGACGCCCCATCCGGCCGAGGCTGCCCGTCTGCTCGGTATCACGACGCGCGAAGTGCAACACGATCGCGTAAGCGCCGCAATCAAGCTTGCCGCAAGCCTTAACAGTCTCATCGTCCTCAAGGGGAATGGCAGCATATGTGCGGCGCCTGATGGCACCTGGCACGTGAATACGTCCGGCAACCCCGGCATGGCCAGCGCCGGCATGGGGGATGTTCTGACGGGGATCATCGCTGCCCTGCTAGCCCAGGGCGCGGATGCGAAAACCGCGCTGCTCGCAGGTGTGCTCCTTCACGGCGCGGCGGCTGACGCCCTGGTTGAGGCCGGCTGCGGACCCGTGGGACTCGCCGCCGGCGAGCTGATCGATGCGGCCCGCAAACTGCTGAACCAATCGGTGAGTCGTGATTCGTGAGTCGTGGGTGGATCGTGATGAGTGACGGGTGATGTGTGATGGGCAACTTCGCCTGAAGATTGAAAACAGGGAAGTTCTTGAGTTGTATCGGCGTTTATCGGCGTTTATCTGCGGCTAAAATGGGTCTTTGACGTTTCGATTCACCATTCACGAATCACGAATCACGGTTTTGAGGCTTCGCCATCGGTCTCGCCGAACTCCGCTTCGCTCATCGCGTAAACGACGCGAACCCGCTCGTTCCGGGCGAGTTCGAGCAGCTTCTCAGCCTGCGCACGCGGGACCAGGAATTCGACCTCCACCGTCAGGTCGCCCGCCAACTCGAAGAAGTGCTGCTCGTGCAGGACGCCGTGCCGACCGAAGCCGGCGATCGCCCGGAAGGCGGAGCCCCCGTGCACGCCCAGCTTCTTCGCGCGCTCCAGAAGCCACTCGTACAGCAGAATGCCGCCATGCTTGTGGTTCTCGTGCATGTAGAAACGCAGGTAGGTCCCCTTCATGGCTCACCTCAATAGTAACCGTGCCGCGCCGATCCCGGCCAACGTCATCAGCAGCGAGCCGGCCAGATGCGCGAAGATCAGGGCCGCCGCCCAACCCCACTGCTGCCGCGCGACGAGTGCCACGGTCTCCGCAGAAAAAGTCGAGAATGTCGTCAAGGCGCCCAGAAAGCCGGTCACGACCAGCAGGCGCATCTCCGGCGGCAACGATTCGAAGTGGGACAGCATGCCCATGGTGATGCCGATGAGCAGTCCGCCCGTCAGGTTCGCCGCTAGCGTTCCCAGCGGCAACGTGGGAAAAACGGGATTGAAAAAGATGCCCAGGCCCCAGCGCGCCCAGGCCCCCAGAGCGGCCCCTGCGCCGACCGCAAGAAATCCAAGCCAACTCACGCTTTATCAGCCCTTCAGCCGCCAGCGCTCCGCCGCAATGTCATCCGACGCGCGCGCTTCGACCCACCGCTCGCCCTTTGCAGTCGCTTCCTTTTTCCAGAACGGCGCGCGCGTTTTCAGGTAATCCATGATGAACTCGCAAGCAGCGAACGCGTCGCCGCGATGCTCGCCCGCCACGACGACGAGCACGATCTGGTCCTGCGGTTTGAGCCTGCCGACGCGGTGAATGACCAGGGCGTCGAGCACGCGCCAGCGCCCACGCGCCTGCGTGACGATCTCCTCGATCGCCTGTTCCGTCATACCCGGGTAGTGCTCGAGCGTCATCCCGGCGACCGCGTCGCCCTCGTTCACGTCGCGCACGATCCCGACGAAACTCGCAACCGCGCCGATCTTGGGATTACCGCGCCGCAGCGCCGCAATCTCCGCGCTGACGTCAAAATCAGCTGTCTGGATCCGAACAGTCATCCGTTTAACCGAACATTAAAAAACATTTGCCACAGAGAACACAGAGGTCACAGAGAAACAACATGAATCAGAATAAGCCATCCGTAACGCCTTCGGTCCGTCCTCTGTGTTCTCTGTGTTCTCTGTGTTCTCTGTGATCTCTGTGATCTCTGTGGCTGCTTGGTCTCGGTGGTTTTCTAGCCGCCAGTGACGGGCGGAAAAAACGCGACCTCGTCACCATCGGCGACCGGCATGTTCCCGTGCGCCATCGCCTGGTTAACTGCAGCCCGCACCGGTTTGCTCGGGGCCAGCTCCTGCTCCCACGCGCCGCCGCGCCCGATCAGCAGTGCGCGCAAGCCCTCGAGGTCCCGCACCTCAGCCGGCAAGGCCAGCTCTTCGGACTCCTTCTCGAGCGCCTCGCGTAAGCGAGCAAAGTAAAGAATCGTAATCATTGTATTAGTATGCCGCGCCCGGTCGCTCACGCCAACCCGATATGCTGCAACACAAAACCCGCGATGCCATCAGCGTCATCGATATGGAACTGGGGCAGCGCCGTCTCCAGTCGTTGGTCGGATGCGATCGCGACGATATTACTGTCCTCCCCGTGCAGCATCGCCTCGCCTACGCTCGCGCGATAGACCTCGAGCTTCGGGATCGGCTCGCGCTTGTAGCCCTCCACCAGCAGGAGATCGCACCGCGACATGCGCCGAATGTGCTCATCCAGACGGGGCTCCTCCCTGCCGCGGAGCTCGTGCATCAGCGCCCAGCGCCGCGACGAGCTCACCAGCACCTCCGTGCAGCCGGCGTGTCGATGCCGATAGGAATCTTTCCCCGGCTGGTCAACGTCGAACCGGTGATGAGCGTGCTTGATGAGCGACACCCTGAGCCCGTGGGCGATGAACCGCGGAATCAGCTTCTCGATCAACGTGGTCTTCCCGCTTCCCGACCACCCGGCAAACCCGAAGATTTTCATGCCCCTCCTGCCGGCATCATAACGGATAGTCGTTATTCCTCGCTAGATATAACGATGCTTTGCGTGCTATCGTCCGTGCGTGGATCCGCAAGACCTCGTCATCTTGTGTGCCGCGTTCTTCATCGTCGCCGTGTTTTACACGACGGTGGGCCACGCCGGCGCCTCCGGATACCTCGCAATGATGGCGCTGGTCGGGCTCGCGCCCGATGTCATGCGCCCGACGGCGCTGGCGCTTAATATCGTAGTCGCTGTGTTCACGGTCTACCGCTTCCGCAGGGCACGATTCTTCTCCTGGCCGGGCCTGTGGCCGTTCCTGCTCGGCTCAGCACCATTCGCCGCCGTCGGAGGGATCCAGAGCCTGTCGCGCGGAACGTATTATGTGGTGATGGGCCTGGTTATGCTGTTCGCAGCTGGCTATCTCACCTGGCGCGCATTTGGCCGGCGTCCTCTCATGGAAGAACGCGTGGTGCGGGTCCGGAAAATTCCAGCGGTCTTCATAGGATGCATAATCGGTTTCATTTCCGGCATCATCGGAGTCGGTGGCGGCATTTTCTTAAGCCCCGTCCTGCTGATTCTCGGCTGGGCGGGGCCAAGAACGACCGCGGGGATCGCCGCGCCGTTCATCCTCGTGAACTCCGCAATGGCGCTTTCTGCCGGTTCGCTGACGGTGCAGAAGCTTCCTGGCGAGCTGCCCTTGCTCGCAGCGGCGGCAATGGGCGGCGCCGTTCTGGGCACCTGGCTGGGGCTTGAACGGCTGAAGCAAAAGGGGCTCCTCGTCACGCTCGCCATTGTCATGTCCCTGGCGGGTGTAAAACTGATCGTCACCGCTTGATTCAACGGGGCCGGCGGACGGTCCCCGATCGCGCGGCCTTCCGCAGATGCCTCGTGAATTGCCTGAGGTCGGACTGGATGGCCGCAGAGGCCTTGTTTTCCATCCGGTGATAGGCGCGCACCAGCTCCCGCCCGAAGTCGGTTACCCGCGTGCCGCCGCCCCGCCGTCCCCCGATCGCGGTCAGCACGACTGGCTGTGAGAAGCTCTCGTTCAACGCCTCTACGAGCTTCCACGCCCGGCGATAGGACATCCCCATTGCCCGGGCCGCGGCCGAAATCGAGCCGGTTTCGTCGATATGCGATACCAGTGCGGCTTTGCCCGGCCCGATCGCGGGAAAGTCCTTGGCGAGGATGCGCAGCGTGAGACCCGGGTAGCGCGGCATGCCACGAATTCTACCGCCGCCAACGGTCCCTTCAGCAGCCTTACCTGCCGGACGCATTCGCGTTCGGGAAGAACAACTGCTGGCCGTTGACCTTGTACTCCGCGATCGCATTCTGCCCTTCCGGTGAAACGATCCAGTCGATGAACGCCCTGCCCGGGCCTTGTTTCACGTATGGATGTCTCGCGGGACTGACCAGCATCACCCCGTACTGGTTGAACAAGCGTTTGTCCCCCTCGACCACGATTGTCAAATCGCCCCTGTTCTTGAAGGACAACCAGGTGCCACGGTCGGTGAGTGCGTAAGCGTTCATGCCCGACGCCGTATTCAGCGTCGCGCCCATGCCCGAGCCGGTCTCGCGGTACCACCGGCCCTTGCCCTGTGTCGGATCGATGTTCGCGGCCTTCCATAGCCGGCGCTCTGCCGAGTGCGTACCGCTGCGGTCTCCGCGCGAGGCGAACGGCGCCTTGGCGTCGCGTATCTTGGTGAGCGCCGCGACCACGTCCTTCATGCCCGCGACCTTGGCCGGGTCGGACTTCGGCCCGACAATGACGAAGTCGTTGTACATCACATCGTGCCGGTTGACGAACCATCCTTGGGCTACCATTTTCAGCTCGGCGTTCCGGTTGTGGACGAAAACCACATCGCAATCGCCCCGCTTGCCCATATCGAGTGCCTGGCCCGTGCCCTGCGCGACGACCCGGACGTCGATCCCAGTCTTCTGTTTGAACATCGGCAGGATGTGCTTGAACAGCCCCGAGTTCTCGGTCGACGTTGTAGACGCGACAGTGATGAACCGAGGCTGCGCGCCCACCGCTCCTAGGCCCACAATTAAAATAATTATTATTTTTATGATTAATATTTTAAAACGTATCATTAAGGTAATTCCTCACGTATAAACGCATTGGCTTCCCGCGAGGTGGGTGCCCGGAAAAATCCATCAACGGGGGCGCGTTCGACGAGTCGGCCGCCGCTCAGAAACAGGATTTCATCGCCCAGTCGCCGCGCCTGGCCCAGGTTGTGGGTGCTCATGATGATCTTGGTGCCGGTAGCATGGATGGCACCGATAATGGATTCCACGTCCCGCATCGCTCCCGGATCCAAGTTGGCGGTCGGCTCGTCGAGGAACAGCACCTCGGGCCCCAGCGCCCAGGCACGCGCGAGCGCCAGGCGCTGCTGCTCTCCACCCGAGAGCATGCGTGCCGGACGCTCTGCCACCCCCGCCAGGCCCACCGCGTCGAGCACGTCGCGCGCCCGTAGCGCCCGCTCGCTAGCCGAAATCCCGGTGAGCTTGAGCCCGTAGACGACATTCGCGAACGCCGAGCGCCGCAGCATGACGGGCCGCTGGAACACCATCGCTTGCCGCCCGCCCTTGCCACCGCCCGCACCGCGCCAGACGATCGTCCCGGCGCTCGGTTGCAACAGCCCGTGGCAAAGTCGCATCAGCACGCTCTTGCCCGCCCCGTTCGGGCCGAGAATGATCGTGCGCGGGCCGGCGCCAATGTCGGCCGAGACGCGGTCGATGAGGGTCCGGCCGTTGATCGCGAACGAAACCTCCCTCAGCTCAAGCGGCAACATGTGGGCGCCCTCAGCCGTGGCGGCGTAGCGCCGCCTCCCTGACGAGGTTTGCGGCGGCGTTCACGACGATTACCAGGCCGACGAGTATGATCCCAAGCCCCAGCGCGAGCGGCAGGTCACCCTTGCTGGTCTCGAGTGCAATGGCTGTGGTCATTACCCGGGTGACCCCGTCAATGTTGCCGCCCACGATCATCACAGCGCCCACCTCGGCCGCTGCCCGCCCGAAACCGGCCAGCATCACGGTGACCAGTGAAAAACGCGTGTCCCATAGCAGCGTAAGCGCCGCCGCCAGCCGGTTGGCACCCAGAGAGCGCAACTGTTCCTGGTACTCGACCCACGCATCCTCGATCGTCTGGCGCGAGAGGGCCGCGATGATCGGCGTCACCAGCACAGCCTGCGCGATTATCATTGCACCCGGCGTGAACAGGATTCCGAAATCCCCCAACGGCCCGGCGCGCGAGAGCAGCAAGTAGACCACCAGCCCCACCACCACCGGCGGCAACCCCATCAGCGCATTGAGCAGCACGATGATCGACTGCCGGCCACGGAACCGCCCGACGGCAAGCGCAGCGCCCAGAGGAAATCCGACGACTGCGGCAATCGCCACGGCCGCCAGGCTCACTTCGAGGCTCAACGTGACGATTTCGACCAGCTTGGCATCCAGCGCGCCAATGAGATCGAATGCTTGTGCAAATGCCCGGCTGAGATCGTTCATCGTCCTGGTAGCCCGACTCCAAGTAGGGGATTTTAGGAGAAATCCGCAGTGCGTTGAGTATCGCCGGAAAGCGGGCCCGGCTTCGGTTGCAGGGCGAATCCTGTAAGATTTCCCTTGGCGGGAGCGCCGCCTTAGAGGTCACCCGGTGAATGATCCAGTGCAAACCATCCACGAGCTCAGCTGCGCCGACGATTACGACCCGAACTCGATGCCGGTCGCGAAGGCGCGCGAGGTTATCGCGCGTTTTCTCGCGCCCGTGAGCACGACCGAGCGGGTCGCTTTGCGGGCCGGCCTCGGGCGCGTCCTGGCCGAGGACATCGTCTCCCCGCTCGACGTCCCCGCTCATGACAACTCCGCGATGGACGGCTACGCCGTGCGTTTGTCCGATTTGAAAGCTGACGGAGAGACTACGCTCAAAGTGGCCGGCAACGCGTTCGCGGGCACGCCGTTCGCAGGCGCCCTGCAGCCCGGCGAGTGCGTGCGCATCATGACGGGGGGCGTCGTCCCGGCGGGCGCCGACACCATCGTCATGCAAGAGCACGTCAAGGCCGCGGGCGACCGCGTCACGATCGGGGCGGGTCACAAGAAAGGCCAGAATCTGCGCCGCGCGGGTGAAGATCTTGCCACCGGGCAGTTGGCGCTCAAGCGCGGGACCGAGTTGCGTCCGGCCGAGATCGGCCTCATCGCTTCGCTCGGCATCGGGGAAGTGACGGTCTACCGCCGGGTGCGGGTCGCCTTCTTTTCGACCGGCGACGAGCTGGTCTCAATCGGTACCGTTCCGCAGGAAGGTCAGATCTACGACAGCAACCGCTATACCATACACGGCATGCTGACGCGCCTCGGCTGCGAGGTGATCGACATGGGCGTGGTGCGCGATGATCCCAGGCTGCTCGAACAGGGGTTCACGCAAGCCGCCGCTGCGGCCGATGTCGTGATCACCAGCGGCGGCGTTTCAGTGGGTGAAGCCGATTTCGTGAAGGACCTGCTCAGCAAGATGGGCGAGGTCGTGTTCTGGAAAATCGCCATGAAACCGGGCCGTCCCCTTGCCTACGGCAAGGTCGCTGGCGCCCATTTCTTCGGTCTGCCGGGAAACCCGGTATCCGTGATGGTGACGTTCTATCAGTTCGTGCGTGACGCGCTTCTCAAGCTTTCTGGCCGCGATCCTGTCCCGCCGTTACCCACATTCAAGGTGCCGTGCGTCTCAAGTCTTAAAAAGGCGCCCGGTCGCACGGAATTCCAGCGAGGCGTTCTTCTGTGCGATGCGCACGGCACCTGGAGCGTGCGCGTGACGGGCGAACAGGGCTCCGGCGTCCTGCGTTCGATGTCGGAGGCCAACTGTTTCATCATTCTTCCGACCGAGCAGGGCAACGTCTCCGCGGGTACGCTCGTCGAGGTCCAGGTCATGGACGGCGTGGTCTGAGCCCGCCTGGACACCGATGCATCGCGTTTATGATGGAGAAAGTCCCATGACCGTCATCAAGCAGCACGATTTCATCCAGAGCATCGCCGATGCCTTCCAGTTCATCTCGATGTATCACCCCGTCGACTTCATCAAGGCAATGGCGGAGGCCTACGAGCACGAGCAGTCGCCGGGCGCGAAAAACGCCATCGCCCAGATCCTGATGAACTCGCGCATGTCTGCCGAAGGGCACCGTCCGGTTTGCCAGGACACGGGTATCGCCGTGGTCTTTATCAAGGCCGGCATGAACGTGCGCTGGGACGCGACGATGAGCGTGCAGGAGATGGTGGACGAAGGCGTGCGGCGCGCCTACACCGACAAGGACAATCCGCTTCGCGCTTCCGTGCTGTCGGATCCCGATGGACAACGCAAGAACACGGGCGACAACACCCCGGCGGTCGTGCACATGGAGATCGTGCCCGGTGACCGTGTCGAGGTGAAGCTGGCGGCCAAGGGCGGCGGCTCAGAGAGCAAGTCGCGCTTCGCCATTCTCAATCCGAGCGATGATGTCGTGGAATGGATCCTCGGCCAGGTGCCGACCATGGGCGGCGACTGGTGCCCGCCCGGCATGCTCGGCGTCGGCATCGGCGGCACACCCGAGAAGGCAATGGTAATGGCCAAGGAATCGCTCATGGCACCCGTCGATCTCCACGAGCTGAAAAAGCGCGGGCCCAGTAACCGCGCTGAAGAGCTACGCCTCGCGCTGCATGAAAAAGTGAACGCCCTCGGTATCGGCGCGCAGGGCCTCGGCGGGCTCACCGCGGTGCTCGATGTCAAGGTGCTCGATTACCCCACGCACGCCGTGATGAAGCCGGTTGCCATCGTGCCCAACTGCGCCGCGACGCGCCACCTCGAGTTCCACCTCGATGGCAGCGGCCCCGCCCGCTTCGAGGCGCCGAGCCTCGAGCACTGGCCCAAGCTGGCGATCGACCTCGCGAGCGGGGCGAAACGGGTGAACCTCGAGACGCTGACCAAAGCCGAGACCGCGACCTGGAAGGCCGGCGAGCGCCTGCTGCTCAACGGCAGGATCGTTACCGGTCGCGACGCCGCACACAAGCGTCTCACCGACCTCATCGCCAAGGGCGAGAAGCTACCCGTCGACCTCACGAACCGCCTCATTTACTACGTCGGGCCGGTCGACGCCGTGCGCGACGAGGTCGTCGGACCGGCAGGACCAACGACCTCGCGCCGCATGGACAAGTTCATGGAACCGTTGCTCGGGCAGACCGGCTTGCTCGGCTCGATTGGCAAGTCGGAGCGCGGTTCACAGGGCCTCGAGGCGATCAAGCGCCACCAGGGCGTGCACCTAATCGCGATTGGCGGCGCCGCCTATCTCGTTTCCAAGGCGATCCGCGCGGCCCGTGTGCTCGCGTTCAAGGACCTTGGCATGGAGGCCATTCACGAGTTTGAAGTGAAGGACATGCCGGTCACCGTCGCGGTGGACACGAACGGCAACGCCGTACATGAGAGCGGCCCGCGTGAGTGGCGGGCGAAGATCGGCAAGATCCCGGTATCGGTGCAGGCCTGACGCCCTGCCCCCGGCCGCCCGCCTCAGCGACCGGACAAAAACAACGCCGAAGCGAGCAGCAGCCCGTGCAGGGCGGCCGCGCCAATGGTGAGCTTGATGGCGGCTACCAGCCGCTGCGGCTGCGCTGAAAACTTCAGGAGGTCGACCCCGGCCTTGAGCGTCAGCGCCGCCGTGAGGAGCGCGACCAGGCAGAGCCGCGGCAGGTAGCCCGCGACGGCAGCAGCCAGAAGAAATCCATACGCCGCTATCCCGATCGCCAGATAGCCCCAGCGCGCCCGCTCGGCGCTCAGCCGCACGACCCAATGCCGCTTGCCCGCGAACTCATCCGCGCGCCGGTCGGGGAACTGGTTGATGTAGAGAACGTTGGTCACCAGCAGTGCATATGGCACCGCCGCCGTCGCCGGGAGAATGGAAAGGCTGCCGCGTTGGACAAAATCGGTACCAACGACGATCAGGCCAAATCCCAAGGCCACGCACAGCTCGCCCAGACCGCGGCTGTTCAGCGCGAACGGCGGGGCGGAATAGGCCCAACCGATGAACAAGCCCGCTGCGCCGATCCCTATTAACCCCGGTGCAGAAACGCTCGCGAGCCAGATTCCCGCCACCACGACAACGCCCAACAGCGCGGCCCCAAAGGCGCGTGTTTCACGTGCGGTAAACACCTCGTTCTGGATGAAGCGGCTGCCACCGGTGAACGGAAACACTCGCTCGGTATTGGCCCGATCGGTGCCGTTCAGCTCGTCGTAGTAATCGTTGAGCACGTTGATGCCGGCGTGCGCGATCAAAGCAAACACGAGCGTCGCCAGCGCCTTTGCCGCGGACAGCACGACCCCACCGAAAAAGGCGCTCCCCAATCCGATGAGACAGGCAAAGAGCGTTACGCTGAGAAACGGCGGGCGCGTCGCCAGAACGTAGCGCAGCGCCGGGTTGGACAATGCGGCTACAGTTGGCTCGACAGGCGACATGCGTTTTCCAAATACAATAGGTCGCTCGGACGAACGAGCCGGCGTATGCGTGCCCGCAGGAAGGCCGCCCTTGCCTGCCGCCATAATAGCCCGGGTAGAGCGTTGCGGCGTGGGACACATCGTGTGCTCAGTTAATCGCCTCGGCACTGAGCATGATCACCTCGATCTCTTCCGTAATTTCCTCCTGGCGCAACCGGTTGCGATCCCGCACCAGGCGTGCCGACCGCTCCTCCAGGCGACTGAGTGCGCCCTCCATGTGCTGGATGCGGCGCTCGTTTTCCGCCAGTAGTGCGCTGTAGAACAGCTCATGCAGCGCGGCAAAGAGATAATGCTCGCCCAGCTGCTCCAGGAAGTGTATCGGCTCCAGGTTCAACCGCGGCGGGTACGCGTGATGTGCGGCATATTGACTCAGATCGGGAAAAGGATTCAAACGTGAAACCGTGACGCCGTCTTTGTCCGAGTGATGGTACAAGACGGTGAACCGCAAAGGCCTGCGCAGCCCGCGCAGGGCGGTTGCCAATTGCAGCAGGATGGCTTCCACTTCTTCCACGACCGTCGCGCCGGTGAGACGCGCGACCACGCGCGGATCGTCTGCAAGGCGCGCGGCGACACGGTTGCCAGCTACCACGACCGCCCCCGGACCTTGCGCCGTCCATTCACGCTCGAGCGCGGGAAGCAACGCTTCGTTCAGGTTCCCGCAAAATCCACGCTCCGTTCCAATCGCCAGATAAACGTGGTGCCCCGATTTTCTGCCCGCCAGAAGATGGCCGTAAAACACCATGAAATCCTGTGCCGCCGATTCCGTGGTGGCAACAACGCGGCGTTGATGCCCAATGCAGCGCGTGAGCTTGAGTGTCTCTATCATCGCCAGATTCTTCATAGCATTCATGATGTCGGCGATCTCCGAATAACTTCGGAGACGCCGTTCGATCTTGCGGCGCTTGCTCATGACGTTGCGTCCTTCTCGACCGACTGTCCTGGTCGCAACTGCAGCCAAATCTGCACCGACTGCACCCACTTTTCGCGACTATCGTCCAGCGTCAGTGCGCCGTCGCGCGCGTCACGGCTCAGATGTTCGAACGCCGCGGAAATCTGCTGGGGTTCGAACGCGTCGAACAGGCCCTCGTTGAATGCGATCAACCAGGCCAGGTGGGTCTCGATTGCCAGTGGCGCAAGGCGATCCTGTTTCAGGAGTTCGCGCAACACACGACCGCGTTTGAGTTTGGCTTCCTGCGCTGCCTCCAGCCGGGCGCCGAAGCGCGTAAAAATCTCAAGCTCGAGAAACTGGAGATAATCCAGCTTTATGCGTCCGGCTTCTTTCTTAATGCGCTCGTGCTGCGCTTTACCTCCGATGCGCGAAACCGACCGGGTAACATCAATGGCCGGAAGATTCCCGCTGGCAAAAAGATCCGCGTCGAAATAGATCTGACCGTCGGTGATGGATATAAGGTTCGTTGGTATATAAGATGCAATCTCACCCTCCATCGTTTCCACGATCGGCAATGCCGTCATGCTCCCCCCGCCATGACGGTGCGACAGATGAGTTGAGCGCTCGAGCAAACGCGAATGCAGGTAGAAGATGTCTCCCGGATAGGCCTCGCGTCCAGGCGGCCGGCGCAGCAGCAGGGATAACGCCCTATAAGCCTGTGCGTGTGTCGTCAAATCGTCGTAGACGATCAGCGTGTGAGCACCCCCCGCCATCCAGCCTTCGGCGATGGCGCAACCGGCGTACGGGGCAAGGTATTGCAACCCTGGCGTCGCTGTCGCTTCCGCAACCACCACCGCCGTGTGTTCCATCGCGCCGTTTTGACGCAGCGTTTCGATCGTGCTGACAACCGTTGAGCGCTTCTGGCCTATCAACACGTACACACAACGAACGCCCCTTCCCGCCTGATGGAGCACGGCGTCAATCGCGAACGCGCTCTTTCCCAGTCCGTTATCCCCCACCAGCAACTGGCGTTGGCCCTTGCCAATCGGGATCAGGGTGTCCACGATCTTGTTCCCGGTATATAAGGGTTCGTTGACCCGGTCCCTGGCAACGATCGGCGGTGATAGAACGTCCAACTCACGTCGCGCGGAAGTCTCCGGGGCGATACCCCCGTCAAGCGGCGATCCCAGTGGATCGAGGACACGCCCCAGCAGATCGTCTCCGACACCAATGCTCAGGCGGCGGCCCGACAGGAAAGCCGCCATCCCCGCGGTCAGGGCCGGAGACTGCTCGAGCAGTATTGCGCCAACCATATCGGTCTCGAGCGAAAAGACCATGGCCTGGCTGCCGTCCTCGAAATGCAGAATTTCGTCCATGGCAGCGGACGGCAATCCCTTGATGCGCGCGATACCGTCGCCGATGGAGAGTATCGTGCCTTGTTCGGTGACACGCAGACCGAAGCGATAGCTGTTCAGCCAGGCGATAGAACGGCGGCGCTCAGTCTGCATCGCCATGGCGGATAGCCTCAGCAAAAAAACTCAATTCGTCTTGAAGATTTGCTTGCAGAATCCAGGGACCCACGCAGGCCCGCAACCCGGCGAGCAGCTTTGCATCCTGCGTATATTCGGGCTTCACGACCTTCCCGGCGGCCCTGTTCAACGCCTGCTCGAAACGCTGCCGTTGCTCCTCCGGCAGCAGATAGGATGTTGTCACTTTGAGCGTGACATTGGCGTCCGCGACCGCACTGCTGATCGGCCGTCGCTGCCTATCGGAGAGCTGCTGCAGATCCTCGATCGCCACTTCTACGAGACGAGTTTCAAGCGCCGGCGTGGCCAATCGACTGAGCAAGCGTGCGACGAACGCCGCGCCTTCGCCTTTTGCATCGTCGCTGAGCTTGCGCTCCAGATCCTGTAGACGACGTTCATCCAGAACGCGGTTCTTTTCGCGTTCTCTTGCCAGCGCGTTCTCCAACTCGGCGAAATGCTGCTCGCGTTCAGTGCGCACTTCCCCTAGCATCTGCTCACGCAATTGCGCTTTTTCCTGCTCCCAGGTATCCAGACGCGTGCGATATTGCTGTTCCAGTGCCTGCGCGTCCGTCTTTTCCCTGGTGGCCTCGGCGAGTGTCTGCTCGATAACCGTCTTGCGTCGTGTGATTGCCTGCAACACCGGCTGATAAAGAAACCGCTTCAGGATCCACACCAGGATCAAAAAATTTACGATCTCGAGGACAAAGGTGGTCCAGTCGAGCTGCATGACTCGCCCCTATTTCAGGAGATACTCAAGCAGTGGATTTCGGAACAGGATGATCAGCACCACCACCAGAACGTAAATCGCCAGCGACTCGATCATCGCCAGGCCGATGAAAAGCGTGCGCGTAATGGATCTCTCAGCTTCTGGCTGTCGCGCCAGGGAATCGAGCGCCTGGGCTATGGCGCGGCCCATCGCCAGGGCCGGAAACATTGCACCGAGCGCAATGGCCAGCGCTGCGCCGCCCGTGGAAATCACAGTGAACCAGGTAATGTCATTCATACGTTACTCCTTGCTTAGGGAAAGCTGTTGCGCCTGTATCCCGCTTGCGATGTAGATCAGCGCCAACATGCCGAAGATGTAGGCCTGCACCAGTGCCTCGACGATGTGCAGCGCGAGCACTGGAATCGGAACCAGCAGTCCACCGACCAGCAGTACCAGCATCGCGGCCATCTCCAGACTGAAAATGTTGCCGAACAGGCGCAAAGCCAGCGCGACGGTGCGCGAAACCTCGCTCATGAGGTGAAACGGCAACAGCAACGGGTTTGGACGCAGGTAGCGGCCGAGATAGCCTTTCCATCCATGCGCGTGGATGCCGTACCAATGCACAGAAACGAATACCAGCAACGCCAGCCCCGCGGTCAGTGACAGGTCGTCAGTGGGCCCGCGCACGCCGGGAATGACACCCGCCAGATTGGCGCAGACGATAAAGATCCAAAGCGTGCCGACGAATGGCAGCACGGGAGCGCTGGCTTTTCCGAGCATGGCGCACACGGTGTCCTGGATCGCCGTGACAACACCCTCGACCACGACTTGCCAGCGGCCCGGAACCAGCTCAAGACGCCGGGTCGACAGGTAGCACACCGCACCAAGCACAAGCATGATCCCCCACGTGGTGATCACGGTCACGCTCACCGTTAGCGGGCCGAAGTGCAACATAGGCGTGATGACAGAGCCGGACTCCATGGTTCACTCACGAACGAACAGAAAGACGTTATAGGCGCCGATAACGACGCCAAGAAGGATCAGGCTTACGGTCCAGCCCACGGTGTAACCCGGCATCTTCTCGTCCAGCCAGCGCCCCAGAAATGCGCCGGCGACAATCGGGATGACGAACAGCACGCCAATGGTGCCCAGGAACACCGATTGGCCCAGCAAAGTGGGACGCTCCCGGTCCGCGCGCTTGATGCGCTCCACCTGACGACCGACGCGGGTTTCCAGCTCGCGCCGCTCTGCTTCACCCCCGGCTGCGTCCGGCTTCATACCTCGCGCTCCCCGCGGCGTCGCATCTGCCAGAGGCGGCGCAGCACCTCTTCTTCCAGCTGCCGCACGCTCTCCTTGATGTCCTGCAACACTTCTTCTTCCGCTGCAAACTCCCTGCGCAGTATGTCCACTACACGGGCGTACTCCTTGTCGTAGACATAGCGTCGGGTGCTAAGAGAAAGCACGTTGTCCACGAAGTAAACCACCGCGCCTGGCAGCGCCAGGTATTCCCAATCCGACCCGGCGAGGCAAAACCGCGCCAGGCCAAAACGCAGCACCGTCATCGTACGTTCGTGACTGGGTAGCAAACCAAAATGCCCTGAGTCGTCCTCGCCAACAAAACTGACCACGTTCTCCAGGCGCTCGTACTGCGTCGCACTCTGGAGGTGCATGACGAACGCGTTCATGCCCCAGCTCCCTTCATGGTGGCGCGCATATAGCACTGCTCTTCAGGCACGGCGTCGAAATCGCCGCGCAGGAATGCGTCGCAGTCATCCAGGGTATCCCGCAACGGAACCGTCGCGCCGGGGATTCCCGTGTGCTCCGCCACAACGTGGAAAGGTTGCGTCAGAAAGCGCTGCAGCTTGCGCGCGCGCAGCACGATACGCCGGTCCTGCGGCGACAGCTCCTCGATTCCCAACATGGCGATGATGTCTTCGAGTTCGTGGTAACGCGCAAGATGCTCGCGCACGCGCTCGGCGATTATGTAGTGATGGTTCCCAACGACGCGCCGATCCAACATCTTGCTGCTGGAGCGCAGTGGATCGACCGCTGGATAGATGCCCTTGGACGTCTGGGCGCGGGACAGGATAACGGTGGTGTCGAGGTGATTGAGGATGGCGCCAACCGCCGGATCGGTCATGTCGTCCGCTGGCACATACACGGCCTGCACCGAGGTAATGCTGCCGCGCGTGGTGGAAATAATGCGATCCTCCAGTTCGGCAACTTCGCTCATGAGAGTCGGCTGGTACCCGACCGTCGCCGGCATGCGCCCAAGCAGACCGGATATCTCGCTGCCCGCCTGGACGAAGCGATAAACGTTGTCCATCAGAAACAAGACCTCCTTGCCCAGCGTATCGCGAAGGTATTCGGCGTAGGTCAGCGCGGTCATGCCGACGCGAAAGCGCACGCCCGGTGATTCATCCATCTGTCCGAAGATCATCACGGTATGGGGCATCACGCCTGCCTTCCGCATGTCGTGCCACAGCTCGTGGCCTTCGCGAATGCGTTCCCCCACGCCTGCGAACACGGAAACCCCCTGGTGCAGCTGCACGATCGCATGCATAAATTCCATGATGAGGACGGTCTTGCCAACACCCGCGCCGCCGAACAGACCGGTCTTGCCGCCGCGAATGAAAGGACACAGGAGATCGATCGACTTGATCCCGGTTTCGAGCACTTCCGTCACCGTGCGGGTTTCATGCAAGGCGGGCGGCTTGGAAAGCACATTCCGGAATGTATGAGATGGCAGGGGCTCACCGCCATCGAGCGGCTCACCGAAAACGTTAAGGAGACGGTTCAGGCAATCGGGCGCTACCGGCACGTGCAGCGACGAGCCGGTGTCATAGACCGGCATGCCGCGCCTCAGCCCCGAAGTACGATGTAGAGTAATAGCGCGCACATGGGTCTCGTCCAGGTGTTGATGCACCTCGAACGTGTATTTCTCGTGATCGATTCGCGCGTAGAGAGCCCGATGCAACGCGGGCAGAACTTCGCACCGGATGTCGACCACCGGTCCACGCACGCGCGCGATCGTCCCCGCGCGTGGCGCAGATTCAGTCACTGTATCGGTCACCCGTCCGGCTCCTTGCAGGTTCAGGTGCGCGCCCGTCGCGAACAACGGGGCGCACTAACGGTGCCACTGGAATTTAAGTTACCCTTTTGCACAAGAAGGAACTTGATATGGATCAACGCATTGCGTGAGTTTCGGCAGACCGGGCAAAAAGGCCGCGATAGATCGCGACCGCAGTTGGCGCAGCCAAAGAAAAAGGCCCGGTATAACCGGGCCTTTCGTGTGACCTGCTGAGCGGGTCTAGTGTTTCGTGGATGCCGCACGCATCCCGCGAAGCGTTACGGCATGCCCTTGGTCTTCCTGCAATTCTCGATGTTTCTTGCCAGCTGCGGCTTATTCGGCTTTCGCCGCAGCCGGTCAGCCACCCTTGATACGCACGTACTCGTTTTGGCCGGTCATGCGCGTATTGATCGCCCTTTCCCACTCGGCCTTGTCGCCCTTGAAATCCGCGCTATCCCACGGCCGGGCATCAGGCTTGCCCTGGTATGTCCCCTGCTTGAACACCGTCACCGCCTGCTGCTCTCCGCAACCCGCGGCCACGAACAACGGCAGCGCAAGCAGAATTGCAGCCACTAGTCTCGCGTTCATGGATCAGCCTCCCGGTTTTGCCGCGGGCCGGTCCGGCGTGCCATAGGCTGTTCCCCAGCCCCAAACCTCCGAGCCCTTGCCGCGCACCAGCACGCGGTTGCGGTAGATGTCCGCGATCGCGTCGCCGTCGCCACCCAGCAGCGCCTTGGTCGCGCACATCTCGGCGCACGCAGGCAGCTTCCCTTCCGCGAGACGGTTGCGACCGTACTTCCGAAACTCGGCCGCCGAGAAGTCGGCCTCGGGTCCGCCGGCGCAGAACGTGCACTTGTCCATCTTGCCGCGCAGGCCGAACGCGCCATCCTGCGGAAACTGCGGCGCGCCGAACGGGCAGGCGTAGAAGCAGTAGCCGCAGCCTATGCAGAGGTCCTTGTCGTGCAGCACCACGCCTTCGGAGGTCTTGTAGAAGCAGTCCACCGGGCACACCGCCATGCACGGCGCATCCGAGCAGTGCATGCAGGCGACCGAAATCGATTTCTCGCCCGGCACGCCGTCGTTCAGCGTCACGACCCGCCTGCGGTTAACGCCCCACGGGATATCGTGCTCCTGCTTGCACGCCGTCACGCAGCCGTTGCACTCGATGCAGCGCTCGGCATCCGCCAAAAATTTCATTCTTGCCATGGTTAGCTCCTCAAGGGCCCTTTACCGTCACGCCTTCATGACCTGGCACAGCGTCGTCTTGGATTCCTGCATCTGGGTGACGACGTCGTAGCCGTAGGTGGTCGCCGTATTCACCGCCTCGCCGCGCACGATCGGCGCCGCGCCCTCCGGATAGTGGGCGAGCATGTCCGTGCCCTGCCACCAGCCGGCGAAATGGAACGGTATGAACACCGTGTTGGCCGCAACCCGCTCGGTCACCTGAGCCTTCACCTTGATCTTCGCCCCCGTCGGCGTGCTGACCCAGACGTACTCGCCCGGCCGGATACCGCGGTCCGCGGCCGCTTTCGGGTTGATCTCGACGAAGTTGTCCTGCTGCAGTTCCGCCAGCCACGGGTTGGAGCGCGTCTCATCGCCGCCACCCTCGTATTCCACGAGGCGCCCGCTCGTCATGATGAGCGGGTATTTTTCGTACGCCTTGTCGGCGAGCGCCTTGTACTGATTCGACTTGAACAGCGTCGGCAAGCGGTAGAGTGCTTTCTTATCCGGATGGGTAGGCCACTTCGCCGCCAGTTCCGGACTCGGACCATATAGCGGTTCGCGATGCAGTGGTATCTGATCGGGGAAGTTCCATACCACCGCGCGCGCCCTCGCGTTGCCAAACGGCACGCACCCGTGTTTGAGCGCAACGCGCTGGATGCCTCCCGAGAGGTCGGTCTT
This sequence comes from Betaproteobacteria bacterium, assembly GCA_029864385.1. Taxonomy (GTDB): domain Bacteria; phylum Pseudomonadota; class Gammaproteobacteria; order Burkholderiales; family SG8-41; genus SG8-41. The sequence continues at coordinate 29,145 of JAOTTL010000017.1, forward strand.
CCAGTTCTTGCCCTCGGCTTCCGTGCGCTCGCTTTCGGTAAGCTCATCCCACCAGCCGAGCTTCTTGAGGAAGGCGGCACTGAATTCCGGATAGCCGGTGGTGATTTCGCTGCCGACCGAATGCGACCCATCCCCCGCCAGCAGGTTGACGCCGTCCTTCTCCACGCCATAACGCGCACGGAAGGTGCAGCCGCCATCCATCACTGCCTTGGACGTATCGTACAGATTCGGCGTGCCGGGATGCTTGACCTTGTCGGTGCCCCAGCACGGCCACGGCAGGCCGAAGTAGTCCCCGGTGAGGTCGTACCCCGTCTCCTTGTCCTTGCCGCCTTTCGCCCGCAAGGTCTTCACGTCGAACACATGCATGTTGCGCATGTGCGCCTTGATGCGCTCCGGCGACTGTCCGGTATACCCGATCGTCCACGTGCCGCTGTTGACCTCGCGCAGCGTGTCTTCCATCTCGGGCTCGTCCATCCCGCCCTTGCCCTTGACCAGCTTGATGTTCTGCTTGCCGTTGCGCTTGCCGACGAGCTCGTCGGCGAAACCGAGCTTCTGGGCCAGCTGATACATGATCATGTGGTCGGTGCGCGACTCGAACAGCGGCTCGATCACCCGTTCGCGCCATTGCAACGAACGGTTTGACGCAGTCACGCTTCCCGAGCACTCGAACTGCGTCGACGCGGGCAGCAGATAGGCGCCGTCCTTACGCACCATCGCAAACATCGCCGCACTGGCCGACGGATACGGGTCGATGACGACCATCAGCTCGAGCTTCTTCATGGCCTCGACCTGGTCGAGACCGCGGGTCTGCGAGTTCGGTGCATGGCCCCAGAAAACGACCGCGCGCAGGTTCGTGTCCTGGTCGATGTTCTCCTTGTTCTCCAACACCGCATCGTGCCAGCGGGCTACAGTGAAGCCGTTCTTGCCCATCGCCTTCTGGTCTGGGAAGCGCTTCTGCAGCCAGTCGAGATCGACATTCCACACCCGCGCCCAATGCTTCCAGGCGCCCGGCGCGAGGCCGTAATAGCCGGGAAGCGACTGCGCATTGGGGCCGATGTCGGTCGCGCCCTGGACGTTGTCATGGCCGCGATAGATGTTGCAGCCGCCGCCAGTGCGCCCGGCGTTGCCGAGCGCGAGCATCAAGACCGCACTGGCACGCGTGATGGCGTTGCCGTTGGTGTGCTGCGTCTGGCCCATCGCCCAGATGATGAAGCCAGGGCGGTTGTCAGAGAGCATCTTGGCCGTCTCGTACATCTCCTTCTCGGAGACGCCGGTGACTTCCTCGACCGCGGCGGGCGTGTACTTGGCCATGACTTCTGCTTTGACCTTGTCCATGCCGTAGACGCGCGCGTTGATGTACTCCTGGTCCTCCCACCCGTTCTTGAAGATGTGATAGAGCAGGCCGAAGAGCAACGCGACGTCGCCTCCCGAACGGATGCGCACATACTTGTCGGCTCTTGCCGCAGTGCGCGTGAAGCGCGGGTCGGCGACGATCACCTTGGCGCCGTTTTCCTTGGCGTGCAGCGTGTGCAGCATCGACACCGGATGCGCTTCCGCCGCGTTGGAGCCGAGGAAGAACAGGCACTTCGAGTTCTGCTCATCGTTATACGAGTTGGTCATCGCCCCGTAACCCCAGGTGTTGGCGATGCCGGCTACCGTGGTCGAGTGGCAAATGCGCGCCTGGTGGTCGATATTGTTCGAGCCCCAGAGCGCGATCCACTTGCGTATCAGGTACGACTGTTCGTTGTTGTGCTTCGAGGAGGCCAGCACGAACATCGCGTCGGGACCACTCTCCTTCCGGATCGCGAGCAGCTTGTCGCTAATTTCCTGATAGGCCTGATCCCACGACACCCGCTTCCACTTGCCGCCCTCGAGCTTCACCGGATACTTGAGCCGGTGCGAGTCGTGCGTGATGCCGTGCTCGCGCGCCGCGGCGCCCTTTGCGCAATGCGACCCGAGATTGAGCGGTG
>JAOTTL010000343.1:0-2057 GCA_029864385.1 Betaproteobacteria bacterium
TTCGAGCTTGCGTTCGACCCGGGCGGCAATGGCCGGCTCGAACATACGCACCAGGCGTCCCGTGGCACGGTCCATGAAGTTAAACCCGGGGACGATTGCTTTGACGCCATAAAACAGCTCGCCTTGGAAGGCGGCTGTCGTCGAGGGCAGACCAGCGTAATGTCGATGCAGCCGGTACTGCTCCCGATCAATAAGCCGGCGCAGGAACGGCACTTCGCCCATATCGAGCGCTCGCTCCAGCTCAGCCTGGGAAAGTCCGTCGATCTGTATCATCACCAGGCCCGGGGCGGTCTCGGTCCCGGTGGACAACGGCAATACCAATAGGCGTGCCAGCCATTCGCTGCGACTGAACCAGCGGCGCACGCGCCGCACGAATACCTCGATGCGGCCGATCACGTTGGCCGGCTCCGTGTTGGCGCCTCCGCCGACTCGAATGCCGAGCCGGCAGCGATCGTCACACTTTTAACGATGTCCCACTCCGCCTTGATGAGGTGCAGCAGATTCTCCCAGTGCTCGTGCTCATCGGCTCGGGCGCTGAACAGCGTCTTCGACTTCAGCACCTCGTAGCATGCGAGCGCCTTGTCCGCCGTGCGCGGCAGGGAGAATGCGTCTGCTGTCTCCAGTGCTGCCCGACTGAGAGCGCCGCGTTGCGCTGAGTCCATGTGCGCGATCCAGCGCAGCGCGTCATGAAATGTATCGACGGTCTCCTCGCCCAGCAGCCGGCCATTGCAACCGTCTCGCACGATCTCGCGGACCCCGGATGCGTCCAGGGCTATCACCGGCACACCCGCAGCCATGGCCTCGGTGAGGACCATGCCCTGGGTCTCGGTCTTGGAGGCGAAAGCGAATGCGTCCATGGCATGGTAGGCATCCGCGAGCCGCGGGTGCTGGAGAACACCCGGGAGCCGCAGGCGACTGCTCAGGCCCCGGCGCTCGAATATCCGACGGATGTCGACTTCCGATGGTCCCTTGCCCACAACTAGAAAATGAGCAGCGCTGTCGGACTCCAGGAAGGCCGCCACCGCCTCGGCGAGAAAGACGAGGTTTTTCTCGGGAGCCAGGCGCCCCAGGTGTCCGATGACGAAGGCATCGTCGGGGATCCCCATGGCCGCCCGAAAGCCGGCGCCGTCTCCCTGTGCGAAGCGCTCCATCGCCACCCCCGTGGGCACGACGGCGACCGGAGCAACGACGCCGCGCTCGTGCAGCAGCGAGGCGATGCTCTCGCTGGGGGCGAATACCTGATCGCAGAGGTTGGCGTATTGGGTCGCCAGCTCGACCACGAACTGCCTGAGCGTCGGCGAATCGCCGGGCACGTAATGCGTGTATTGCTCGTAGAGCGTGTGATGGGTGAAAACCAGCGGCAACTCGCGATAACGGGCGACCCGCAGTGCGGTCATACCCAATAGGTAAGGATGATGGGCGTGCACGATTTCGGGCTGAAACTGATCGAGAGCTCTACTCAGGAGTCCGGAGATCGGTAACACGACGGAGAAGTCGCTGCCGTTGAAATTTTGCACGGCCGGTATTCGGAGGACATCCGTCTCCATCTTCGGCGTGTGGGAAAACTCCGGCGCCACGACCATAACGCGGTGGCCTCGGCGCCGGTACTCCGCGGTGAAGGCCTCCAGCGAACGCGCCACCCCGCCGACGTGCGGTGTGAAGGTATTGCTCAGCATCACGATATTCATGTGACTTCCGGCAATGACAATTCGATGGCGCTTTCTCCCGGCGCGGTCATGATCGGTTTCAATCCGGGCAAACGGACCTCGACAGCCGGCGCTTGCGTATGCCAGTCACCGCTCCAGGACACGCGTGCCCGGCGGCCTGCGGCACCGGCTTTGGCCGCAATTTCCAGCGAGACCGACCCGAAGGCGCTCGGTGCGGGGCCGAATGAAATGATCGCGTCGTCCTGGAGCCAATGCGGCGCGATACCCGATCCCACGATCAAGCGGTCGCCTTCCTCGCGCAGGAGACAGTTTCGGACCATCAATACCCATTCCGCGGCGGCCCAGATATGTTGGCCGTCGCCCATACAGCCGCCCCGCGTGCGCGGATGA
>JAOTTL010000163.1:0-7991 GCA_029864385.1 Betaproteobacteria bacterium
GGAGGAAATCTTTGATTCGCGTTTCGAGTTCGCGCCAGTGCTGGCGGGCATCTTCGACCTGCTGCGCGAACTGCAGATCGAGCGCGAGCGCATACCACTGATCGTCGCCGGCGGCATCAACAGCCATGAAAAACTACGCGAGATGCTCGCGCTCGGCGCGTCCGCCGTGCAAATCGGCACGCCGTTCGCGGTCACCGAGGAGAGCGACGCTCATCCAAACTTCAAGAAGGTGCTGGCTGACGCCAAACCCGAGGATATCGTTACTTTCATGAGCGTGGCCGGGCTACCGGCGCGCGCGGTACTGACACCTTGGCTGAAAAACTATCTGCGGCGTGAGAAAGCATTACAGTCACACGCGAAAGCCGATCCGGTTCGCTGCGTTCCCGGGCTCAACTGCCTGTCGGTTTGCGGGCTGCGTGATGGCATCGCGAGCATGGGGCAGTTCTGCATCGATACGCGGCTCGCGTTTGCGCTCAAGGGGGACGTGAAAAAAGGACTGTTCTTCAGGGGCAGTGAAAGCTTGCCATTCGGCAAGGTGATCCCTTCCGTTGCCGAACTCATCGAATACCTGCTGACCGGTCGCATGCCGGACCTCGGCCCGGCCAGGGCTGCGGGTTGCGCGTAAGGAACGGGTTTAAAAGACCGGCCACCAAGAATTGTTCGTGACCCGTCACTCATCACGCCTTATCAGGCGTGTTTGAATGGAGCCTGTCCCCTAAAGGCTCAGCGCCTCCCGTGATAGGCCGGACGGCGGCTCGCCGGGGCAACGGCGACATGCTCGTCCTTGTGCCTGAAAGTAATGCGCCCCTTCGCGAGGTCGTAGGGCGTCAGCTCGATGCTGACTTTGTCTCCCGCAAGTATGCGGATCCGGTGTTTACGCATTCTGCCGGACATATAGGCGGTCACAGTGTGACCGTTGGTCAGCCCGACGCGAAAGCGCATGTCGGGCAACACCTCGTTGACGACGCCCTCCATTTCGATCAGTTCTTCCTTGGCCAAATCCGTCTCCCCCTCTGTGTTTAAAGCCGGAATCGGGACGGCGTCGGCCGCCCCGACACGGGATCTCAGAGGGCTTTGAGGTTTGCCGCCGAGGTCTTGCCGTTCTGACCCCGCTCCAGGTCGAACGAGACTTTCTGGTTCTCACTCAGCGTGCCGAGACCGGAGCGCTCCACCGCGGAAATGTGGACGAACACGTCCTTCGATGCGTCGTCGGGTTGAATGAAGCCAAAGCCCTTAATGCTGTTGAAGAATTTAACGGTGCCGTTAGACATAATGCCTCCAGATGTGGCGTGGCCGCGCGCAACAGTGCGCGAAGCATCAAATTACCTGTGGGAGAAAATCGGAAGTGCCGGCCCGAGAGTGACCGCGGACCGACCCAGAGACGAATTCGACATCCGTATTATGCGCCGAAAGCAACCGCCGGTATAGAACGAATAAACGGGTCAGGCTCAAATTATGCTAAATCGAGCCCGGCCCTTCTTACCCAATCTGTCTCCTAAGTTCTAGGTCTCGGCCCTGACAACGGCTTCAATCCCCGTGACACATGGGCCAGATACACCCCAAACCGCTTTTTCTTGCCCGGGCATTTTATCCCAGCCCCCTTTTTCAATGAGCTCGGATCTATTGTAGTTATCGGTTCCCTGAAATGTTTTGAGTTGCGCCACATGGTTCGGGCTGTTCATAAACTGGGCGACACAGATCGCCGCGTGGCTTGCCAGGACCGCTTCTTCGCTCATCTTCTCGGTCGTGCTGGAGGTTGACCAACCACCCCAATTAAAGCCGATGATCATTGCGAGGCCCGCCCCACCAACAATCCCCCAAAATCCATACGTTAACTTCCCTTCTGTTTCTGGTTTCATTGATCATACCTCTCAAAATGTGCGTGTCTCGGTAAGCCCCCTGCATTGCTTTCTGTTTCAACAATCCACGCTTTGCGTGCAGCGGCTCCCACGTTATCCGGCGCGGAAAATGGGACTTGGGCTAACCTGACATGAGGATCCGCGCTCCTCGAGGCGGGGTCTGTGCGTTACCGAACATAGCGGGGCGAAAAACTGGGCTGCCCCGGACTGACATCGGAAGCGAAAGCGCCTGGAGTGCTTAGGAAACAGGCCACTACCCCTGTCGTCCGCGGAGAGGATCGTTTTTCTTGGGGGACAGGCCCCTACGAATCCGTTGGAGCGGAGCCCTCCTTAGCGGTCTGTTCCCCACGGGTTACTTTCGTGATCTCGCTCACCACATACGGCATGATGCCGCCGTGGCGCACGTAATCAACTTCAACCGGCGTATCGAGGCGCAGCGTCACGGGATTGTTGTCGGTGCGCCCGTTTGCGCGACGAACGATGAGCGGAACGCCTTCCGAGGCGTAGCGCATGGCCGCGTCGTGGTAAGTGGGGTCAGTGTATCTTTTCCGCTCCCCGTCAGCACACCAGCCGCAACCAAGTTACACTGATCCCCTTTTCCGCCGAATCACCACTCACGAATCACGGCTCACTGCGCTTGCCAGCAAATGGGGCCTGTCTCCATTTGTTGTTCATTGCCAATGAAGAGCATCTCGAAAGAAGATATAGCCAACCTGCCCATCCGCCGCTACGAGGGCAAGGTGTCCCTGGTGACAACGCTGCACGACTTGCAGGAAGCGCGGGAGGACATCAGGGAGGAACGCGTCGTCGGCCTCGATACGGAGACACGGCCCTCGTTCAGGAAGGGCGAGAACCATCTGCCCTGCCTGGTCCAGGCAGCTACGGCCCGCGCGGTGTACCTGTTTCAGTTGAGCCGCCTGGATGTTTTCCCCGCCCTCGTGGAACTGCTGGCGAAGCCAGACCTCGCCAAGGCCGGCGTCGCGCTGGCGCACGATCTGCGCCAGCTCAAGCTGGTATTTCCATTCACGGTGGAAAATGTGGTCGATCTGGGGGTTGTCGCGCGCCGACGCGGCCTGGGCCAGACCGGCGTGCGCAATCTCGCCGGAATGTTCCTCGGGTTCCGGATTCCCAAAGGCAACCGCACCTCGAACTGGGCCGCGCCGCGCCTCTCCCCGGCGCAGATCACCTACGCCGCCACGGACGCCTGGGCTTGCCGCGAATTGTTCCTGCGTTTCGAGAGCCTGGGACTGCTGCCGGCCCAGTGAAGCAAGTGATGCGTGACGAGTGATGAGTGACGGAATCTAGTAACTAGTCACCAACCTTTATCACCCGTCACCGGGGTTATTGCCTTCTGCCTCGATGTTTAGGTGGGAAACGAGAAGCCTCACCGCCAAGGACGCCAAGCACGCAGAGGAAAAGGAAAGCTTCACGGCAAAGGACGCGGAGGACGCCAAGGGAATATCTGGATACCGATCCAGAAATTCGGGCGCAAAGAACCCATCACTCATCACCAATACACATCACCAGTATCTCCATCACCAGTTCCCATCACCAGTTCTGGTGCACAGCCTTCATCCCTCAAGTCGATGGGATCTGTCTCGATTTACTTTCCAGCGCCTCCCATCGTTCCAGTTTCTCCATGAGCTGCACCTCGATTTTTGCGCTGCGGCCCTGGTCGGCGCGCAGGATGTCGGGTGATTGCCGGTAATAGTCCGGCGCGCTCATGTGCGCGGCGAGCGAGCGCTGTTCGGCTTCAAGCGATTCAATTTCGCGCGGGAGCGCTTCCAGCTCGCGGGATTCCTTGTTGCTGAGCTTCACTCGCTCGCTACGCCGGCTCGTTGCACTCGGTGATGGGTGACGGGTGACGGGTGATGCGTCTCCCGCGGGCGCGGGGCGCTGGCGGACCCAATCGGCGTAGCCGCCGGCGTATTCGTGCCAGCGGCCGCCGCCTTCCGCCGCGAGGGTCTCGGTGACGACATTGTCGAGGAAGGCGCGGTCGTGGCTCACGAGCAGCAGCGTGCCGTCGTAGTCCTGCAGTGCCGCTTCCAGCAATTCCAGGGACTCGATGTCGAGGTCGTTGGTCGGCTCGTCCAGCACGAGCACGTTCGCGGGCCGCGCGAACAGCCGCGCCAGCAGCAGGCGGTTGCGCTCCCCTCCCGAGAGCATACGCACCGGTGAGCTCGCGCGGCGCGGCGGGAACAGGAAGTCGCTGAGGTAGCTCATGACATGTTTCTTCACGCCGTTCACCTCGACCCATTCCGACCCCGGGCTGATCATCTCGGCGACGGTCATGTCCGCGTCGAGCGCTTCCCGCATCTGGTCGAAGTAGGCGGGCCGGACATTGGTGCCCAGGCGCACGCTGCCTGAGTCAGGCGCAAGCGTGCCGAGGATCAGCCGGATGAGCGTGGTCTTGCCGGCGCCGTTCGCGCCGATCAGGCCAATGCGGTCGCCGCGGCTGATGATCAGGTCCAGGTCTTTAACCACCGGATTGTCTGCGGGGCGGCCCGGGTAGCTCTTTGTCACGCCAGCCAGCTCGGCCACCAGCTTCCCCGAGCGGCTCCCGGCGCCGATGGCGAGCTTCACCGCGCCGAGGCGCTCGCGCGACGCGGCGCGCTCCTCGCGCAGGCGCATCAACCGGGTGACACGGCCCTCATTGCGTGTGCGCCGCGCCTCGATGCCCCTGCGGATCCACGCTTCCTCCTGCGCCCAGAACTTGTCGAACTTGCGCCGCGCGACCGCCTCGGCGGCGAGCTCGCCCTCCCGCCTGCGCTCGAAGTCTGTGTAGTTGCCCGGGTAGGCTCTCAGCAGGCCGCGGTCGAGCTCGACGATGCGCGTGGCAAAGCGGTCGAGGAAGGCGCGGTCGTGGGTCACCACGATCGCCGACGGCTGCTTCACCAGCGCGTTCTCGAGCTCCTCGATGCCGGAGAGGTCGAGGTGGTTGGTCGGCTCGTCGAGCAGCAGCAGCTCGGGCTGGAGCGCGAACGCGAGGGCAAGCGCCGCGCGCTTCGTCTCCCCGCCCGATGCGGCTTCGGGCGCCTGGTTTTCGTCCACCCCGAAGCGGTGAAGGAATTCGGCGAGCCGCGCCTCGGTGCGCCAGCGCTCGCGCTCGTCGGGTATCGCCGGGATGTGGCCGCGCAGCAGCAGGCTCGCACGCAGCGTCGGCGCGTGCCGCAGCTGCGGCTCTTGCTCCACCATCGCCACGCGCAGGCCGTCGCGCTTCTTCAGCTCGCCATCGTCGAGCGCTGCTGCGCCGGCGATAACGAGGAGCAGCGAGGACTTGCCAGTGCCGTTGCGGCCGATCAGCCCGATGCGCTCGCCGGCTTCCATCACGAACGAAGCGCGGTCGAGCAGCGGCAGCTCCCCGTAGGCGAGCTGGGCGTCGGTGAAGGTGAGGAGGGGCATGCCCGAAGGAGGAATGGTTTAAACCCGGTGACGACTGTCGGCTGACGACTGACGGGAACTGCCCTGAGGCGCGTAGGCGAAAGGATAAGTCATTAAGGCAAAAGGCAGATAAGCACACCGGGGATAGTGGCGGTCCCCTAATGTCTTATGCCTAGGTCCGCTGCCGCGTGCCGTAATATGACTTAGATCAAAACACATGGCGCTATCTGAAGGTATATTAAAAACAAACATGTAAACGGGCAAAGAATTGCAAATGGAATCCGTACTGTTTTCCGGCCTGTTTGATCTGCCGTGGTGGGGGTTGGTGGTGGTCGCGCTGGTGCTGACCCACATTACCATTGTCGCGGTTACGATTTTCCTGCACCGTCATCAAGCGCATCGCGCGCTCGATTTGCACCCAGCAGTCAGTCATTTCTTCCGGCTATGGCTCTGGGCTACCACCGGCATGCTCACGAAAGAATGGGCGGCAGTGCACCGCAAGCACCACGCCAAATGCGACACTCCGCAGGACCCGCACAGCCCGCAGATTCTAGGGATCAACCGCGTGCTGTGGGGCGGCGTGTTCCTGTACGTCAAGGAAGCAAACAGGCCGGATACTATCGAGCGCTACGGCCGCGGCACCCCGGATGACTGGCTCGAGCGCAACCTTTATTCGAAGTTCAAGATACTCGGGCTGGTCCTGATGGGCGTCATCGAGATTATCCTCTTCGGCATTGTTCCGGGCCTGCTGATTCTTGGGACACAAATCGTATGGATCCCGTTCTGGGCGGCGGGCGTGATCAACGGTATCGGCCATTACTGGGGTTATCGCCATTGGTCCACTCCGGACGCGAGCACCAACATCGTGCCATTGGGCATTCTGATCGGTGGCGAGGAGTTGCACAACAACCACCACGCCTACCCTACCTCGGCCAAGCTCTCGAACAAGTGGTACGAGTTCGATATCGGCTGGTTGTATATCCGCATTCTCGAAGCACTCAGGCTTGCCAAGGTCAAACATGTCGCGCCGACTCCGCATTTCGCTGTGCCCAAGCCGGCCGTGGATCCGGATACCTTGCAGGCGATCATCAGCTGCCGCTACGATGTGCTGGCGAAGTACGCCCAGTCACTGAAGCGGATCTATTCCGAGGAACTTAGGAAGCTGCGCCGGCGCTCGCCGCCGGAGGCGCGCGCGCTGAAAACGGTTGAGCCCTGGCTCGATCGTGACGAAAGAATGCTGCATGACCTCGAGCGCGCACGGCTCGCCGAAGTGCTGCCGAAATCGCACGCGCTGCAGACCATGTATTCGATGCGCCGCGAGCTAGCCGCCGTATGGGGCCGCTCCACCGCCTCGCGCGAGGAACTCGTCAAGCAACTGCAGGACTGGTGTCGCCGCGCGGAGACAAGTGGGATTGGGCCGCTGGTCGAGTTTTCCCAGCGCTTGCGGTCTTACGCTTGAACTGGCGGGATTTCCTAGGGGACTGACCACTAAGGAGGGCTCCGTTCCAACGTATTCTTAGTGGTCTGTCCCCTAAAAGGGTTCTGACTTGTGACTTTGAGTATCGTGGCGTCTTTTTCCCGGTATTACTTCCTCCTATTGCCCTGTGGGTTCTCTGCTAGAATCGCCGCGTCGAAACGCAGATAAGGTAGCGATCTCATGCCTACGGCCATCAAGACACGATTCATCGCCGCGACGGCGATCGGCGCCCTGACGCTCTCGGGTTGCGCCGGAATGACTCAGACGGAAAGTGACACCGCGAAGGGTGCCGGGATCGGCGCGGCGGCCGGCGCGGTGATCGGTGGCATCTCGGGCGGCGGACGCAGAGCTGCGAAGGGTGCCGCGATCGGCGCGGCCGTCGGCGCAGCCGGCGGCTACATCTGGTCCAAAAACATGCAGGAACAGAAGCGCGCGATGGAAGACGCGACCAAAGGCACCGGCGTCGAGGTGTCCAAGACGCCGGATAACCAGCTCAAGCTCGAAATCCCGAGTGACATCTCCTTCGACGTCGGTAAGGCCGCCATCAAGCCCCGGATGCGCCCGGTGCTCGACAATTTTGCCCAGAACCTGAACAGGTATCCGGACTCCAACGTGCGCATCATCGGGCACACGGACAGCACCGGGAGCGACGCGATCAACAACCCCCTGTCGGTGAACCGTGCGGCAAGCACGCGCGACTATCTAGTCGCGCGGAGTGTCGCGATGAATCGCATTGCGATTGACGGGCGCGGCGCGCGCGAGCCGGTCGCGGACAACAACACCGTGCAGGGACGCGCGATGAACCGGCGGGTCGAGATCTACGTCGCGGAGGCGGCGCCGGCGCGATAGCGGCCGCTCGTTCCCCACGCCGGAAGATCTCCGCGCTCAATCACAGCCCCATTTCGCGGATCAGCTTGCGCCACGCGGCGATTTCGGAGCGAACGAATGCGTTGAACTCAGGGGGTGGATTACCCACTGGGCGGGCACCTTGCGCGTTGAGCCATTTCACGATCTCGGGGTTTTTGAGGGCCTCGACCGCTGCCTGATACACCTTGTCGAGAATCGGCTGCGGCACCCCGGCTGGAGCGAACAATCCGGCCCAGTACGACTTGTCGAAGCCGGGCAACCCTGACTCGTTTAGGGTCGGCAGTTTCGGCAACGCCGGCGACCGTTCTTTCGACGTCACCCCAAGCGCGCGCATCCTTCCGGACTTAATGAAGGGTAATGCCGGGGTGACCGCTGGCAGCATCACCTGCACTTCGCCGCTTATAAGG
>JAOTTL010000344.1:0-2042 GCA_029864385.1 Betaproteobacteria bacterium
GTTGAGTCCTTTCGGAGGCTGCCAGCACCTTGTCACGGTGAATGCGCATCCGCTCGACGCGCTTGACCGGCGTGTACGCCACGGGCGACGCCGCTGGCGGCTCCTCCGTCACGAGCGGCCGGCCCTCCGCCGCCCAGCGATAGCGCGTGCCATCAAGCATTTTCGCGTTCCTGTGCCCGCAGTAGCGAAAGGTCCACCACGCGTAGAACCCGAACTGCACGCCCTCGCCGTAGAAAACGACCGTCGTGTCGTTACTGATCCCGGCGGCACCGCAGCGCCGTGCAAAATCCTCCGGCGTCGGAAAATCGCGCTGATGCGAATCCCACAGCATGTCCTTCCACTGCCAACACACTGCCCCCGGTATGTGGCCCGCCTTGTAGGTCTGCATTTCTTCCTGCCCCATGCCGGCGATCTCGATCACCTTAACCTTGGGATCGTTGCGCCTGCGGTGCAGCCACGCGGGATCGACCAGCATGCTCGATTTACCTGTTGCCATCCTAGTGCCTCTCCTTACTGAATGGTCCGCAAGAGATCCATCCGGCGCCACTCTCTTCACGCCGGTGCCAGCATCCGAAACTGCCGATGCAGATTGTCGTCTCCGGAGCGCGTCCGCGGTTTACGTTCGCCACTCTGCGCTCATCGTTCCGCGTCACGCCTGCAGCGCCTGCGCCCAATTGCGCGTCTCGATGAGCATCTTCACCTCGCGCAGGAACGCGGCCGAGTAAGCCCCGTCCACCGCGCGGTGATCGAAGCTCTGCGCCAGCGTCCCAATCAGGCGCGCTTCAACACGATCGCCCCCGTTGTCTTCGATCACCACGGGACGCTTGCGCACGCCGTCGGTCGATAAAACGGCAACCTGGGGCGGGCTAATGAGGGGGGCGGTGAGGAGCGTCCCGAACGCACCGTTGTTGGTGATGGTATACGTGCACTCCGTCATGTCGTCGGGCTTGAGCTTTCCTGTCCGCGCGCGAGCCGCCAGGTCGTTGATGGCACGTGCGAGGTCCGGAAGCGATTTCGCGCCCGCGTCCTTGACGACCGGCACCAGCAATCCTTCGAATTCGAGGTCCACCGCGATGCCGAGATTGACGCGCCGGTGCAGCAAGAGGTGGTCGCCACCGAAGCTTGCGTTCAGCCTGGGGTACTTGACGAGGGCCGCCGCGGTGGCGCAGGCGACGAACGGCAGGTAGGTCAGTGAAAAGCCCACTTGTGTATTCCACCGGGCCCCGGCTGCACGGCGCGCCTGGTCGACCCCGGAAAAATCAGCCTCCACCACCTGCAACACATGCGGTACCGTGGCCCAGGCCTTCGCCATGTGCTCGGCGGTGCGTTTGCGGATGCTGTTGAGCGGCGCCGTCTCTACGCTGGCCGCTGGCGCGGCTGCCGGAGCCGCGCCGCGACTGCCGACGTAGGCCAGCACATCTTCCCGGGTAATGCGGCCATCGCGGCCAGTACCGGTAATCTTCGATGCATCGAGCTTGTGCTCGGCGATCAGCCGGCTCACCACCGGGGACAACCGCCCCGCCATTCCTCCGCCTGTACCGCTTCGAGCTGCGGGTGCGTCATCGCGGGCCGACACGGTCGCCGCCACAGGAGGTGCCAACGCTTGTGCGGGAGCCCCCGCCTCACGGATGACCGCCAGCCGCATGCCCACCTTAGCCGTCACCCCTTCGGCAACGAGGATCTCGGCGAGCACGCCGGCCACCGGCGCCGGAATCTCGCTGCTCACCTTGTCGGTCTCGACGTCGAACAGCGGCTCGTCGGCTTTGACCGCATCGCCGGCCTTCTTGTACCAGCGTGTGACCGTGCCTTCGGCCACCGTCTCTCCGAGCTGCGGCATCACTACGTCCATTTGTAGAGCCTACCTCGTCGCTTTCTCAAACGGTCTTGGAAAACTCGTCTCTGCGAGTGATGGGTGATGAGTGATGGGTGATGCCCCCTCACCCTGCCCTCTCCCCCGAGTGATCGGGGGGAGAAGGTGATTGTCGTAACTCGTCACTTGTCACTTGTCACCCGTCACTCGTCACGCTCTAGTCAATCTTTTC
>JAOTTL010000345.1:0-2037 GCA_029864385.1 Betaproteobacteria bacterium
GGTGCACATCGTGAACCGCCAGTCGTTTCACTGGAGTATGGACGTCGCGCTGCCCTGGCTTGATCTCAGCGCGCTCGCGGCCATCCTGGTCGGTGCTGCGGTGGCCACCGCAGTGTGGAGCGGGCGCGCGGCGATGGCCGAGAACGTCGTTCGCGCCGTGCGCGAGGATTGGTGACGAGTGACTGGACCTTGGCCAGACTGCGAATTCATGGGACCAGTTAATTCTGATCGACGAAAAACGCTGGCGTGGCTCGCGAGCCTCCTGGCTATGCCGCTGAGCGGCACGCGTGCCTCGACTCACACCGCCCTCGTCGGTCACTCGTCACCGGTCACGCCTTTCGCGCAAGTTGTGCCGGGCTACACGCTCCGCTTCCCCCACGACGAAGGCAGCCACCCAGATTTCCGCATCGAGTGGTGGTATGTCACGGGATGGCTCGAAGGCGAAGCCGGTCCGCTCGGGTTCCAGATCACGTTCTTCCGTGCGCGCCCGGAGTTGAAAGAAGATAACCCGAGCGCGTTTGTGCCACGCCAGATTCTCGTCGCACATGCCGCCGTGAGCGATCCACGAGCGGGGAAGCTGATGCATGCGCAGCGCGCAGCGCGTGACGCATTCGCGCTCGCCGGCGCAGACCAGGGCCGCACCCGGGTGTGGGTCGACGACTGGGTGCTCGAGGAGCGCGACGGAAGCTATTCTGCGCGCATCGCTGCGCGGGATTTCAGCCTCGAGCTGACACTCGAGCCGACGCAGCCCCCGCTGCTGCAGGGCGAGGGGGGCATGAGCCGCAAGGGGCCCAGGCCCCAGTCCGCGAGTTACTATTACAGCCTCCCCCAACTCCGCGTCCGGGCCATTCTCGCTCGGGTGCAAGGCAGGCAAGCCCTCACCGGCCGCGCGTGGCTCGATCACGAGTGGTCGTCGCAATACATGGACGAACGCGCGAAGGGGTGGGACTGGATCGGCATCAATCTGGACGACGGCGGCGCACTGATGGCGTTTCGCATGCGGGACCAGCAGGGCTCTAGCCTGTGGGCTGGCGGCACGCACCGCCGCGCCGACGGCAGCGTCAGGTTGTTCGCATCAGACGATATCCGCTTCACGCCACGACGTCGCTGGCGCTCGCCCCGCACCGGCACCGACTACCCGATCGTCTTCTTGGTGCAGGCAGGGGCCCTCGAGCTCATGCTCGAGCCCCTGATGGACGACCAGGAAAACGATACCCGCGCGACGACCGGGACCATTTATTGGGAAGGCGCCGTGCGCGCGCTGCGAGACGGAAACCCAATCGGCCGGGGTTATCTAGAGCTCACCGGATACTGGCGACCTCTGAATCTCTAGAACCTAATTCATGAACCCCCGCGTGGGCGACGGAAGCGATGTGGGAGACAGTTCTAGGAGAGCGCCTGCAGCAATACCGTGAGGATTGCAGAGGGCTGCGACAACGAAATACGCCTCTAGCGGGCGCTTCGCGTCCGCAGGGCTTTTGCCCTCCTTGGCTTCCACGCGCCGAAGCTATACTAAACCCGGTGCCGCCCACTTTGCGGCAGGCGAATACTCGACTGAAAGAACTCGGGCTGCAATGCCCGGAACAATCCAATAAATCCGCGTGGCCGACCCGACTCCCAATCCGTTGCGCGCGAGCGCGCGGCGGCAAAACGTGCTTGCGTTCCTGGTGCTTGCTATTGCCATCGGCGTGGGCGCGTTCGCGTCCCACCACACGCGGACCATGGTCGAGCAGGACATGATCAAGACGCTCGACGGCCACACCGAGCATCTGCGCGAGGCGCTGGTTTTGAGGCTGCAGGCCTACGACGAGCTCGCACGCGGCTTCCGGGGACTGTATTACAGCGGTCCCGCTTTCGACTCGGCAAGCTTCACGCGTTACGCGGAGAGCCTGGACGTCGCCAATCACCTGCCGAGTGTGCATAGCATCTCGTTTGCGAAGCGCGTGCCCCACGCGGAGATCGGCCGGTTTCTGGAATCGGTTCGGCGCCGCGAGGAACCCGGCACCACGGAGACGCGCCAGTTCTCCATCCACCCGC
>JAOTTL010000018.1:0-30669 GCA_029864385.1 Betaproteobacteria bacterium
CCACTCATCACCCGTCACCCGTCACCCGTCACCCGTCACCAAGCATTGGAAATGAGATACACAACCCTCGTCTCCGTCAGCGATCTCGCCGCACATCTCAACGACCCCGATTGGATCGTGTGCGACTGCCGCCACGATCTCGTCAAGACCGACGCGGGCCGCAGCGCCTACGCACAAGCCCATATTCCCGGCGCGCGCTTCGTACATCTCGATGAGGACCTGTCGGCGCCACTGACGGGACGCAACGGCCGCCACCCCCTGCCCGATCCGGCGAAGTTCGTGGCACGCCTCGGCGCGCTTGGTATACACAACGGCAAACAGGTTGTCGCCTATGATGCGACCGGCGGCGCCTACGCTGCGCGGCTCTGGTGGATGTTGCGATGGGTCGGACACGAGGCCATCGCCGCGCTCGACGGTGGATGGGATGCGTGGCTCGCCGCCACGCATCCCATTACGGACCAACTTCCGCCGATAACGGCGGCCCGATTCAACATGCGTGTCAGGAACGACGCGGCACTTGATTCAGAATTCATCCTTTCGAGTCGTGGTAAGCCCGTGCCGCTTTTGCTGGATGCCCGCGGCGCGGACCGCTTCCGCGGCGAGAACGAAGCGCTCGACCCGGTTGGCGGGCACATCCCCGGCGCGGTGAACCGCTTCTTCCGCCACAATCTCGATGTCGACGCCAAATTCAAGCCACCGACGACCCTCAGGCAGGAATTCGATGAGTTACTTGGAAATAATGCGCCCGGGAACGTGGCGCATTATTGCGGCTCGGGCGTCACCGCGTGCCACAACCTGCTCGCGATGGAAATCGCGGGATTGTGCGGCTCCCGCCTCTACGCCGGCTCGTGGAGCGAGTGGTGCAGCGATCCCTCCCGCCCCATCGAGCGCTGACACGACGGGCCCCGTTCAAAGCTCTGGCTCCACCAACGCGAGCGCTGCGGAGTCGGGCGTCACCGACGCATCCTCGGCGTCACACGACCGGGTCAAGGCACGCGCTGTCATCTAGCGGTGCGCCATTTCGCCTAACGAAGAGGGGTCACCTTCCATCCAGCGTGCTCGCCGCTCCTCGAACACCTCACGACTGTGCGTCACCGCGCTGCCCGAGCCGTGTTGGCGCCAGGCTTCGCCCGACGTCGCGGCAACAGGCTGCTCGGACGGTTCCCGTGTATCGGCGCTCAGCCCGATCCACATCAGCGCCACCAGAGCCGCGAGCAGCACGCTCGCCTTCATGAGCGCGGCAGTCTTCGCGATGCGCTCGTCAGTCCATTCGGTTTCGAGATCACGACGTTCTTTTGATGTCAGCGCGGGATCCTCCAAAAAATGGTGTGTTCGTTCGGTGTTCGCGGTGTCCTAGAACGCCTCGATTCACGCTCATGTCGGTCGCCTTTCAGCTCTTGCCGGACCGTTTCGCGCCGGCTTCGCGAGGAGAATTCGCTCGAATCCTCTGGTAAGCATTCTCACGAGCGCGGGGAAAATGCTGTATCGAACCGGCGGGCTAGTGCACTGGTGCTAAGACGCACACAAGAGAAGGGGAAAATATGCCGCCGCCGCAACGCCTTGGGCTGCCGCCGGCGCGTGCCGGCAGGCAATACGCTAGACTATGACCAAAGTACTATGACCTGGTCCCAAGCGGCTCGCGGCAGGCACAATGCTCTGCCGAGTGAGGAGGGCGCGTGAAAATCCTGGTAGTTGACGATCATCCGTTGATACGAGAGGCAGTGAAGCAGGTCCTGCAGGCACTGGACCAGGGCCTCGAACTGCGCGAGGCCCAGACCAGCGCGGAAGCGCTCGAGGTTACCCGCGGTAACAACGATATCTCCCTTATTCTGCTCGATCTCGCATTGCCGGGCGCAGACGGCTTCGAAGCGCTGCGCCAGCTGCGCGAAGAGTTTCCCGGCATACCCGTCGTGGTCTTGTCCGCATCCGAGCAACCCGAGACCGTGATGCGGGCGATCGACCGCGGTGCGATGGGTTTCATCCCCAAGACGTCATCGAGCCAACTCCTCATTCAAGCATTGCGCTTGGTGCTCTCGGGCGGGATCTACCTTCCGCCCGAAGTATTGCGTAAACAGAATGGCGCCTCCCTCAGGCCCACCGACCAGACCGCAGCCTCGCAGCTGCGTGACCCCCGGGAACTCGGTCTGACCGAGCGGCAGTCACAAGTGCTCACGCTCCTCGTCCAGGGCAAACCGAACAAGCTAATCTGCCGCGACCTCAATCTGGCGGAAGGCACCGTCAAGATTCACGTTACCGCGATTCTCAGGGCGCTGGGTGTCGCGAACCGCACTCAGGCGGTGATCGCAGTGAGCAGGCTTGGTCTGAAGCTGCCGGCTGCTTGACCTCCTCATTACGCTCTCCTCGCGTGCGCCGGGTTCGTAAGAGGAAATGAACATGCGAATCGGCGTCAGCTCCGTCGACGGGGATTACCACCGCCGCGGTCGGCGGAATCGCCTCGCGATGCAACCGGCCATCGGCCCGTTGGAACGCCAGCGGGCTAGGACGAGCGCCGCCGCCGGCTGAGCTAGACGCGTCAGGGAGCGAATACCGAAAATGTCGACGCCTGAACCGGATTCCACGGCGGCGAGTGCAGGGACTGCTGCCCGACGCCGCGCCCAGGTCCGTGTCGATCAGGTACGCACGGTATACCTGCACTCCCCGACGACCACGATCGGCTCTCTGGTGGCCGGGGCGGCGCTCGTCGCCGTGATGTGGAACCATGTTTCTCACCCGGTGCTGATCGGGTGGTTGCTCGCTCTCTGCCTGCACCAGTCGTTGCGCGTCTACCACTACCGCAGTTATCTCCGAGCCGGCGTAGCAGGCCAGCAATCGGAGCGCTGGGGAAAGCTCTACATCATGGCGGCGGCGACGTCGGGGCTGATCTGGGGATCCGCGGGGGTGCTCATGTACGTGCCCGACTCGCTCGCCCATCAGGCGATGCTGGTGCTGATCCTGTTCGGTATCGCCAACGTGACCACGAGCACGCTTTCCGCATTCGGCCCGGCGTTCTATACGCTGATCCTGCTGATGCTGCTGCCGATAATCGGGCGCATGCTCCTCGACCCAGGACCCGCGCGGATCTACCTAGCCATCCCCGGCATCATCGTGTTCCTCATCGGGCTGTCGTTCGGCCGGACGGTCAACCGCATCATCGCCGAATCGAAAAAGAGACGATTCGAGAACCTGGATCTCATCGAGGAGCTGCGCGCGCAGAAGGCGATCGCCGAGCAGGCGCAGCAGGAGGCGGAGGCCGCCAACCGCTCGAAGACCCGGTTCTTCGCGGCGGCGAGCCACGACCTGCGCCAACCGCTGCACGCAATGGGCCTGTTCGCCGCCGCGCTCTACGAGAAGATCCGCGACCCAGAGGTGCTCAACGTCGTCAAAAGCATCAACGCTTCAGTCTCCGCGCTCGAGGGGCTTTTCAACGAACTGCTCGACATCTCGAAGATCGACTCGGGCGTCATCAAACCCGACTTCTCGCATTTCGCGCTCGAGGGGGTGTTCGGCCGGCTGCGCAACGATTTCTCGGCGGAGGCCGCCGAGAAGAGCTTGCGGCTCTCTCTCGCGGGCGGCGCGCAGATCGTCGAGAGCGACCCGGTGCTCCTGGAGCGCATCCTCCGCAATCTCGTGAGCAACGCGATCCGCAATACGGCTGCGGGCGAGGTCACGATCACTGCCGCGCCGGTGAACGGCTCGGTGCGGATCGAGGTGCGCGATACAGGTCCGGGCATACGTCCGGAGGAGCGGGAGCGGATCTTCGAGGAATTCTTCCAGCTCGCGAACCCGGCGCGGACCAGCAAGAAGGGGCTGGGGCTCGGCCTTTCCACCGTCAAGCGCCTGTGCGGACTGCTCGGCTACGAGGTCCGCCTGACTTCGGAAATCGGCAAGGGATCAACGTTCAGCCTCGATGTGCCGCTCGGCACGGCGCCGGAGTCACGTCACGACGCACCGGTGGCTCCGAGAGGCGGGGCCGACTTGTCGGGGAAACTGATTGTCGTGGTCGACGACGAAGCCGCGATCGTGGATGGCATGAAGGTGCTGCTGGCGGGATGGGGAGTCGAAGTGATCGGCTCGCTCACCGGCGACGACGTGATCGAGGCCGTCCACGCCAGGGAGCGCATGCCCGACCTCATCATCGCCGATTACCGCCTCGCCGGAGGAGCCGTTGGTACCGAGGTCATCGAGCGGCTGCGCCGCGAGCTCGACCCCGAGATACCCGCGGTCGTGATAACCGGCAGCACCGCCCCGGAACGCGTTTCTGAAGCGGACGCGGAATGCCATGACCTGCTGATCAAGCCCGTGCAGCCGGACCAGCTACGCGAGCTGATTACTCAGAAGCTGCAGGTACCCTCTGGCCGATTCCCCGGCAGATCGTAAAAGAGCCGCTGGAGAGCGGCTTCCGCTATGGGTCCGCGAGCGGATCGAGGACGACGACTTCAGGATAGTCGACGAGCCGCTGGACGGCTGCGCGTGCTCGATTCGGAACTCGACGCAAAATTTCGCAAGATACGCGGCGACAAGCGCGACGAGGATTTCGAGGCACTCTTGAGAAAACAGCAAGACGATTCCGGCTACCCGTTTCGCGAACAGGAATCGGAAAAAAAGGCGGGCCCGCCACGAAGGGCACGGCCCGCCTCGGGGGGAAAGGGGACGAGTGTTCTAGATTTGGTTCGCCAGCGCACGCAGGCGTTGCATGAGTGCGTGTATGTCGGTACCCTCGAAATTATCGGGCAGTCGTGGGCTCGGTTCCTGTAGTATCTCGGAGCAGGAACGGCCATCCACGGCCGACTTCAAGGTCCAGTTCAGGTTCTGCAACTCCCCGTCACGGCCGCGGGCGGGGAGCTTCAATGCCCGTGCTTTCCAGTAGTCACCCAGGTTGATCGCCATCGTAATCTCCCGAAATTTCGCCTCACCCTTGAAAGTGGCGGGAATGCCACTGCAAGTGCAGCGAATTATTCCAGAAGGCAATGGCGTATAGAATTAGACTGAAGTAATAGCACCAAAGTCCTAGCGGGTGTAAGACCCTTTTACTAGAGGTCATACCGTGAGTTGGCTCGCCGACATGGTTCTGCTCGCGCACTTCGCCTTCGTGCTGTTCGTCGTCGGCGGGCTCGGCGCGACGTGGCTCGGGGCCTGGCTGGGATGGCGGTGCGTGCGCAATTTCTGGTTCCGCGTGGCGCACTTGTGCGCGATCGTGTTCGTTGCCGGTGAAACGATCGCCGGAATCTGGTGCCCGCTCACGATCTGGGAAGCCGAGCTCCGCGGGGCACACGCCGACAAGGGCTTCCTCGCGCAGTGGATCCACCGGCTTCTGTTCTATGACTTGCCGCCGTGGGTATTTACCGCGGCATATGTACTGTTCGCGTTGGTGGTGATTGCGACCTGGTGGTTCGTGCGCCCAGTGCGGAGCCGCGGTAAATGAAAAGGGCGCACTCGCGCGCACTCGACGTTGATCGCCCGTCGCGCACCTTGCGTATCGGCCCTACTCCGTGTTCTCTGCGTTGAACAAGCGCAATTAGCCGAGGGCTTCCGACCAGATGTTACGCGCCCAGCCCCAGGCGTAAAACGCCTCGGCTTCGCTCGCCGATTTAGACACGCCACCCGTGCCCTTGACCGGCACGATGGATTTTTTCGCCGGATCAAAGCGATGCACCGAGGCAACATGCATCGCCGCCTTGCCGCTGACGAAGCTGTAGCACGTGTTCATCATCATCGGGTCCGGGTTGACCGGCTGGTCCTTCAGTAGCGCAACCACGGCGGCGGCGCACACCTTGGCATGCTGGTTTGCCATGGTGGCGGATTTCGGCATGGCCGAGGCCGACAGCGTCGCATCCCCCAGCACGTGCACGCCCGCGATGGCGACGGACTCGAGCGTGCGCCAGTCGACCCCGCACCAGCGCTGGTTCGCGGTAATGAGACCGGTCTTGACCGCAATGTCTCCCGCGCGCTGGGGCGGCACGACGTTCAGCACGTCGCCCTTCACGTTGTCGAACGCGAGCTTCACGGTCATGCCTTGCGCGTCCACGTCGTCGAGCTCGCTGTTGGGCCGGTAGTCGATCATGCCCTTGTAGAGCCCGTTCCAGGACTGCAAAAACAGACCCTTCTTCGAGACGATGTCGGGGTTCGAATCGAGTACGATGATCTTGGAGCGCGGTTTCGCCCGCTTGAAGTAGTCCGCGACCTGGCACACGCGCTCGTACGGCCCTGGCGGGCAGCGGTAGGGCGACCGCGGAACGTGGAGCGCGTAGACGCCACCGTCGCGCATCGCTTCCAGCTGCTTGCGCAGCGCGACAGTCTGCGCGCCCGCCTTCCACGCGTGCGGAACCCGCATCCGCGCGTCGGCGTTCCTCAATCCGGGGATGTTCTCCAGCATGAAGTCGATACCGGGTGAGACGATCAGCCGATCGTAGACAAGCGTGCCGCCTTCGGCGAGCCGGACCCGCCGCACCGCGGTGTCCACCGCCACGACGTCGTCTCGCACCATTCGAATTCCGCGCTTCTTGAGGCCCTCGTAGCTCATCGTAATGGTGTCGATCGAGGTGTTACCGCCGAGCACCAGGTTGCTGATCGGGCAGGATACGAATACGGTGTTGCGCTCGACCACGGTGACGTCAATGTCAGGCGCCCAGATCTTGATGTAACGGGCGCAGGTCGCCCCGCCATAGCCACCGCCGATCACCACGACCCGCCCTGCGCCACCCGTGCCCGGCGTGGCGCACCCGGTCATTGCAGCGACCCCCGAGGAGGCCGCTATCCACTTCATGAACGCGCGTCTGGTCAATGACATGGCGCCCTCCAATCAAATAGGGTGCGATTGCGTGACCGCGCATTCGCACCTGAAATCGCCCTTCTCCCTTCGGGGAAAGGGCGGGGATGACGAATGAGCGTCGCCGTACATGCTTGTGACGCTCATTAGTAGCCGCCGCGGGCCGCTGGCGCCGGGGTGGCCGGCGCCGGTTTCACGCTGGAAAAATAGCCGGCGATCAGCTCGAGCTGCTCGTTCGTGTAGCCCTTGGCATGCTGATGCATGATCGTCGCCGGCTGCTTTCCGGTCCTGAACTCGTTCAGCTGCTGCAGCAGGTACGCCTTGTTCTGCCCGGCGAGGCTTGACGGCACGCCGCCGACGCTGTGCCCGTCCGTTCCGTGGCAGGTAAAGCAGGTGGCGGCAAGGCTGCGCGCGTAGGTACTGTCCTGAGCGTGCGCGACAATGCCGCCCCAGAGCAGCAAGGCGGCGCACCCCGCGCCGATCGCGACTGACTTCATGGTATCCCCCTTGGTCTCGTCTGGTTTCGGCCCCGAGTCCGGGCGGCGGATCGCGGCGCCTCAAGCTGTTCGACGAAGCCGGAACAATTTGCGATTCGGCCTGCGAAGCGTCAAGCTCGGACGCACTTCAATCAGCGCAAGCATGATCCAAGTCAAGAAAAAGAAAACGCCCCAGCAGTTCGTCGCACCTGGTGGCCCGACAGACTGCTTAGAGCAAAACCTTCTGGGAATCGGAGCTGGGGCTTGTCACAATGCCAGCCCGCCGTTGGCGAAAAAAGCGGGCGCAAGTCCGCGTATCCGTGGTCCACTTCTCGTCGTCTTCTCGCAGGCGGTTTTACCTAAGGAGTTCGTTGGGCCAAAGTCCGACGAACTCCTGGTCCTGGCGGAAAACGGGACGAGTGGATTACCTCTCGCGAAAACTGCGCGGGGTCAGGTCACGCCAGCCGGCTCCTCCGCAAACGTGAGCTGGATCTTCTCGTCCGGACCGATATCGACGGTCACCTTGCCACCGTTGGCGAGCCGCCCGAACAGCAGCTCGTCAGCCAGAGCCGAGCGGATGATGTCCTGGATGAGCCGCGCCATCGGGCGGGCGCCCATCTGCGGGTCGAAGCCCTTCTTGGCCAGGTAGTGCCTCAGCCTATCGGTAAACGTCGGCTCCACCTTTTTCTCCTCGAGCTGCTGCTCGAGCTGCAGGAGGAACTTGTCCACCACGCGCATGATGATGTCGTTGTCGAGCGCGTTGAACGAGATGATGGCGTCGAGCCGGTTCCGGAACTCAGGCGTGAACATGCGCCGGATCTCGGCCAATTCGTCACCCGCCTGCGCGCTGGGCGTGAAGCCCATCGACGTCTTGGAAAGCTCCTGCGCGCCGGCATTGGTGGTCATGATGATGGCCACATTGCGAAAATCGGCCTTGCGCCCGTTGTTGTCGGTGAGCGTCCCGTGATCCATTACCTGGAGCAGGATGTTGAAGATGTCCGGATGCGCCTTTTCGATCTCATCGAGCAGCAGCACCGAGTACGGATGCTTGGTAATGGCCTCCGTGAGCAGCCCGCCCTGGTCGAAACCGATGTAACCCGGCGGCGCGCCGATCAGCCGCGACACCGCGTGCCGCTCCATGTACTCCGACATGTCAAATCGGGTCAGCTCGACACCCATGATGTAGGCGAGCTGGCGCGCGACCTCGGTCTTGCCGACCCCGGTCGGGCCCGAGAAGAGGAAGGAGCCGATCGGCTTTTGCAGGTTGCCCAGGCCGCTACGGGCCATCTTGATCGCAGCGGCAAGCGCGTCGATCGCCTTGTCCTGCCCGAAGACGACGGCCTTGAGATCCCGGTCGAGGTTCCTCAGGGCATTGCGATCGTCCGCCGAAACGGCCTGCACCGGCACGCGCGTAATCTTGGCGACGATTTCCTCAATCTCATGCTTGCCAATGATGCGCTTCTGCTTGGTGCGCGGCAGGATCTTCTGCGCGGCCCCGGCCTCGTCGATCACGTCGATGGCCTTGTCCGGCAGGTGCCGGTCGTTGATGAAGCGCGCCGACAGCTCCACCGCGGCCGTCAGCGCCGCGGCCATGTATTTCACGCCGTGGTGCTGCTCGAACCGGGACTTGAGGCCCTTCAGAATCAAGATCGTCTCCGGCACCGACGGCTCGATCACGTCGATTTTCTGAAAACGGCGCGAGAGCGCGTGGTCCTTCTCGAACACGCCGCGGAACTCCTGGTAGGTGGTGGCGCCAATGCACTTCAGCTGGCCGCTCTGCAGCGCAGGCTTGAGCAGGTTCGAGGCGTCCAGCGTGCCGCCCGACGCAGCGCCGGCGCCGATTAACGTGTGGATCTCGTCGATGAAAAGGATCGCGTTAGGATTGTCGACCAGCTGCTTCAGCACCGCCTTCAGCCGCTGCTCGAAGTCGCCGCGATACTTGGTGCCGGCGAGGAGCGCGCCCATGTCGAGCGCGTAGACGTGGCAGCGCTTGAGCACTTCCGGGACGTTGCCCTCGACGATGCGGCGCGCGAGACCCTCGGCAATCGCGGTCTTGCCCACGCCGGCCTCGCCGACCAGCAGCGGGTTGTTCTTGCGCCGCCGGCACAGGGTCTGGATCACGCGCTCGATCTCCCGCTCGCGCCCGATCAGGGGATCGATCTTTCCCGCCAGCGCCATCGTGTTCAGGTTGAGCGTGAAGTTCTCCAGCGCGCCGCCAGGCGTGCCTTCCTGCTCCGCCTCGGCCTCGTGCTCGCCTTTCTGCGGGCTCGTCTGCGGCACCTTGGTGATGCCGTGCGAGATGAAATTGACCACGTCGAGCCGCGTGACTCCCTTCTGGTGCAGGAAATAGACCGCGTGGGAGTCCTTTTCACCGAAGATTGCAACCAGCACGTTGGCGCCGGTCACCTCCTTCTTGCCCGAGGACTGGACGTGAAGAATCGCCCGCTGGATCACCCGTTGGAAGCCGAGCGTCGGCTGGGTGTCAGCCTCCTCGCCAGCCAGGATCGGCGTGTGCTCCGTCACGAATTCGGCGAGCTGCTTGCGCAGGTCCTCGATATCCGCGGCGCACGCGCGCAGCACTTCCGATGCCGACGGATTGTCGAGCAACGCCAGAAGCAGATGCTCCACGGTGATGAACTCGTGGCGCTTCTGCCGTGCCTCCATGAAGGCCATGTGCAAGCTGACTTCTAGTTCCTGCGCAATCATGTCACGTCTCTTCCATCACGCACTGTAACGGATGTTGGTGCTGTTTGGCGTACGATTTTACCTGTTCCACCTTTGTCGCCGCGACATCCCGCGGGTAAATTCCGCACACCCCGATCCCGTCGCGGTGCACCTTGAGCATGACCTGTGTTGCCTGTTCACGGCTCAGCAAGAAGAATTTCTGGAGCACAATGACGACGAAATCCATGGGTGTGAAATCGTCGTTCAAGAGCAGCACCTTGAACATCGGCGGTGCCTTGACTTTGCTCTTCTTGGCCTCAAGAACCGTGTCTTCCCGTTGTCGACTCGCCATGGCAACATTAGCGCTTAATTCCGTGCTTCAATTGGTATTTTCACCATAATCCGGAATTTATCAAGTGGCGAATGCACGGTGCCCAGAGGGGGTTACTTGACTTCCATGGGCAAATGTCCTAGAAAGCGGTTGGGTGTTTGGCTTCAAGCGCTGTCGCTTACCGGTTTGGCCCGTACGCGATCTTGAATCTCAAACAGCGTGCGGGCGCCAAGCCCGCTAATTTCGGCAAAGGTAGGTGTATGGCAACAGGTACGGTGAAGTGGTTCAATGACGCTAAAGGCTACGGGTTCATTACCCCGGATGACGGCAGCGAGGATCTGTTCGCGCACTTTTCGGCGATCCAGATGGGCGGTTTTAAGACCCTCAAGGAAGGCCAAAAGGTGTCGTTTGAAGTGACGCAGGGCCCGAAAGGCAAGCAGGCCTCCAACATACAGGCCGTTTGACGCCCGCGCCGGCCTGAACCGGCGATCCGAGTTTACAGAAAGCAAAGCCCACGCAACGTCAGTTAGCGTGGGCTTTGTGTATTGGAGGCGCTGCCCCCCCGGCTGCGCGACGCCTCGCTGGGCGCCTACTTGCCCCAGGGCTTGATCGCTTCCTTCAGCTTGTTGTACCCCTCGATGTAGCGGGGCCGCTTGCCGCCATAGATCTTGTCGAAGGTCTCCAGCTGTGCGTCCAGCCAGCCAGCCAGTTCCTTATTGCCCGGATTTGCCGCCTTGTAAGCCTCGTTGATCAGGACGAAGTGGATCCTCGGATCGTAGGGCTGCTTCTCGCCGCCGACCGTCTCATCCCCGGCCAGCAGGCGCAGTAGCATCGCGTCGGCGGAACCCAGCGTCTGCTCGAATATCGGTTCGCCTTCCATGCGGTACATGACGCTTGTCATGTCCTTGCCGTTCGTCATGGTGAAGCGCATTTCCTTCCAGACCTTTTTCATGTCGGCGCTGGCCTTGACATGGTCGAGAATCCTTTGCCCCCACCCGCGCAGCACGTCGGGCGCGTCGGCCATGAGGTCGGTCAGACGATCGCCGTCGAGATCGGTCGAGTACACGACGACGTCGCGCTGCTGATACATGTCGTGCAACAGGATGCCGAAATTGGTGTCGGAGATATGCTCATTGATCTCACCGCCCCAGTTCTCCATTCCAGCCTTGAAGTCCTTGGGCAGCAGGGCGACGATTGCATCGACGTTTGCCTTGTGCTCGGCATAGGCGTCGACCGAGTAGCGCCGCTTGAGCTCGAATTTGGTGCCCTGGACCAACCAGCGCACAATACCCGCGTTGACCGCATCTTCTTGGGCCTGGGTCGGCTTCGTGGCGACGCGGCCGATCTGCCCCGTTTCGTGCACCATCTTCAGGAACAGGCGCACGGCGTACGCCATCCGCACCCCCGGGGTGTTCATCTCTGAGTGGATGTTGCCGGTATCGCGATCGACCCGGAATTTCTTGCCGTCCTGCGAGTAGGGCAGGCCGGGCATGAAGCGCACGTTGGTGATCGTGCCGTAAGGCCGGACATTGCAGTAGACCCCAGCCGCGGTGCGCAGCGGCGCGTTCGCGGATTTGCCGAAGACCACCACCTTCTTGCCGTTCTCGTTGACCATGAAATCGCCGGCGGTGGACCATTTGATCGATGTGTAATCGAGCTTGCCGAACCATTCAAGCGATGCGAGCTTGGTGTCATGCCGGAACTGCGCCATCATGGGCACGCCGAGGAACGGCAACCCCAAGATGTCGAGCGCCATCAGCGTGCCGTTGAGCGCAAACATATCCGTGAACGAGTGAGCGACCGGCCTAACGTTGCCGTATTGGTTCCCACCTTCCCAGATGATCGCGTCGGAAATGCCCCGCAGCTGGATCTTGGATCGCTTGTAGGTGCTGTCCAGCAGTTTGAATAGATCACCGCTTTGTTCTTCCTGGGCAATCTTTAATAGGTCGAGTCGTTCAGTCATGAGGCTTCTTCTCCGTTCGAATTGGGTCAGTCACGTGATTGGGGTATTGCAGCGGTCTATCGGGGCGTCCAGAAGGGATTGGTGCGCAGGATCGTCATTGCGATTGCGTGCTCCTGTCTTCCGGACATGACAGAATTTCTGGTCGGCGCGCTGCGCCGGCACGAGGTTGGACGGGCCATCCGGAAACGGCCGGATTATATCAAATGCCCCCGCGAAGCCCGCCGTCCCAGCCAGATCGAGGCTCCCGTCGAAAAGAAGGACACGCCCTCCCCATCCCGTCCGATCGCAGCAGTCCTGCGGGCATTATGACTTGCACTTCCAAAGGCTAACCCTACAAACGTCAGGGTCATAAGTGTCCGGTTACTAAAAGAATTTCGAGACCGGATCGGTACCTTTTTGTGCTAACGCACCAATCGAAAACATTTTTTTCTTGACAACGTGTTAGTTAGCATAGCAGATTGTCTCTAATGCAATGCAGCAGGGGCGCTTTTTGCTAATTCCGCATTGTGAAATTGGCTCCTGAAATCAAACAAGCCAAGACGAGGACCAACCAACATGAGCCACCCCACCGCCCTGCCTGACGGCATCGATATTCTCGGCCGGATGACACCGGCGTATGGAGACATACTCTCGCCGCAAGCGCTTGCCTTCGTGGCCAAGCTCGCGCGCAAGTTCGAGGGGCGGCGCCGGGAGCTTCTGGCAGCGCGAGTCAAGCGCCAGGCCGAATTCGATGCCGGCAAGCTGCCCGATTTCCTGCCTGATACCCGTCCAATCCGCGAGTCCGAGTGGACCGTGGCACCGGTGCCCCGGGACCTGCAGGACCGGCGCGTGGAGATCACGGGGCCGACCGACCGCAAAATGGTGATCAACGCACTTAACTGCGGCGCTAACGTGTTCATGGCTGATTTCGAAGATGCCAACACGCCGACCTGGGACAACATGATCGAAGGTCAGATCAATCTGCGTGCCGCCGTGAACCGCACGATCGCGTTCACCGGTCCTGACGGCAAGGAATACAGTCTGAATGAGAAGACGGCGACCCTGATGGTGCGCCCCCGGGGCTGGCACCTGATCGAGCGCCATGTCCTGGTCGACGGTGAACCGGTGTCCGGCGCGATCTTCGATTTCGGACTGTACTTCTTCCACAACGCGAAGCCCGCCCTTTCGCACGACAGCGGACCGTATTTCTACCTGCCCAAGCTGGAAAACTACCGCGAGGCACGGTTGTGGAACGACATTTTTGTTACGGCGCAGCGCGAGCTCGGCATTCCCGTGGGCACGATCAAGGCGACGGTGCTGATCGAGACCGTCGTCGCCGCTTTCGAGATGGACGAGATCCTGCACGAACTGCGTCAGCACTCGGCCGGCCTCAACATCGGGCGCTGGGACTACATCTTCAGCTGCGTCAAGAAATTCCGCTCGAACCAGAATTTCTGCCTGGCGGACCGGGCCCAGATCACGATGACGGCGCCTTTCATGCGCGCCTACGCCCTGCTTCTCATCAAAACCTGCCACCGGCACAGGGCCTTCGCCATGGGCGGTATGGCGGCGCAGATTCCGATCAAGGGCGATCCGGTTGCGAATGCAGCGGCACTGGAAAAGGTGCGAGCCGACAAGGTGCGCGAAGTGACCGACGGCTGCGATGGGACGTGGGTCGCGCATCCCGGCCTTGTGGAAGTGGCGAAAGCGGTATTCGACCATCACATGCCGACACCCAATCAGGTCCACAAGAGACGCGATGACGTGCAGGTCACGGCAAGAGACTTGCTCGAGTTCCGGCCGGAGAAACCGATCACCGAGGAAGGCCTGCGCAACAATATCAGTGTCGGCATCCAGTACATCGGGGCGTGGCTAGCCGGCAATGGCTGCGTGCCGGTTTACAACCTGATGGAGGACGCCGCCACGGCCGAAATCTCGCGCTCGCAGATCTGGCAGTGGATCCGCAGCCCCAAGGGCGTGCTGGACGACGGCCGCAAGGTGACCCAGGAGCTCTTCCGCAAGCTGCTGCCGGAAGAGTTCGCGAAAGTGAAGACGCTATTGGGCGAGGAAGCCTGGACGGCAGGCCGTTATGACGAGGCGGCCAAGCTCTTCGACCAGATCACCACCAGCGACGACTACGTCGAATTCCTCACCTTGCCGGGCTACGACTGGCTCACGCGCCATCTGCGCGAAAGCGTCGCCGCCTGAGTCGCGACGCGATAGCGAACCACCTTGCCGCCGCGGCACGGCCCCACCGCCGGACCGGTGCGCGGGGCGCGTTCTAAACCGCCACTGCCGCCAAGCGGCGACGGGGCGCGGCTCGTAACGGGATCCCCACAACGCGCGTGAACATGGCGACTGGCCGCGCTACAATCCGAGTGCTAGCGCGCGTCTATGCCCTGGAAACCCAACGTTACCGTTGCTGCGATCGTCGAGCGCGACGGCCGCTTTCTCCTGGTCGAGGAAGATACCGTTCGCCGCTGGTCATGCGCTGTATCGACGACTATCTCGCCGGCCGGCGCTACCCGCTTGCCGTTCTACCCCCGTATTCCCCCTGGACACAGCCATGACCGGAAAACACGTCATCGTTGGCATGTCGGGCGGCGTTGATTCGTCCGTTGCCGCCCTGCTGCTCAAGCAGCAGGGCTATCAGGTGTCGGGCCTGTTCATGAAGAACTGGGAGGACGATGATACCGACGAGTATTGCCCGGCGCGCGAGGACCTGGTTGACGCCGTGGCAGTGGCCGAGCGGCTCGGCATCGAGATCGATGTCGTCAATTTCTCCGCCGAATACAAGGAGCGCGTGTTTGCCGATTTCCTGCGCGAGTACCGCGTCGGCCGCACGCCGAATCCGGACGTGCTTTGCAATGCAGAGATCAAGTTCAGGGCATTTCTGGACCACGCGGTCGGCCTCGGCGCGGACTACATCGCGACTGGCCACTACGCACAGGTGCGGGACGCCGACGGTCTCTTCCAGCTGCTCAAGGCCGAGGACGGCACCAAGGATCAGAGTTATTTTCTCTACCGCCTCACCCAGGCGCAGCTTGCCCGGACATTGTTCCCTTTGGGCGCGCTCCATAAGCGCGATGTGCGCGAGCTCGCGCGGCGAGAGGGACTGCCGGTGCACGACAAAAAGGACTCGACTGGCATCTGCTTCATCGGCGAGCGCCCGTTCCGAGAATTTCTTGGTCGCTATCTCGAGCCGAATCCGGGAGAGATCCGCACGCTCGAGGGACGCGCCGTCGGCCAGCACCAGGGTCTGATGTTCTACACGATGGGCCAGCGCCAGGGCTTGGGCATCGGCGGCCATCGTGACGGCGATGGCGAGCCGTGGTACGTCGCGGCCAAGGATCTTGAATACAACCGGCTGATCGTCGTGCAGGGTCGGGAGCATCCCGCGCTCTACCACAGCCGCCTCACGGCGACCGATCTCAGCTGGATCAGCGGGGCCGCACCGCACTGCCAGTGGGTCTACGGCGCGAAGACCCGCTATCGCCAGAAAGACGCACCTTGCTCGATCGACAGCGTGAGCGCGGAGCAGTGCACAATCGATTTCGCCGAACCGCAGTGGGCGATCACCCCCGGCCAGTCGGTGGTCGTCTACGAGAGCCAGGTGTGCCTGGGCGGCGGCATCATCAAGTCAGCCGAGCGGCCTCGGGCCGATGACAACACCGAGCGGGAATGTCCGCCGGGAACGGAACCGCCCCAGGATGAACGATGAAGGCAGAAGGATGAAGGAAAAACCTGTTAGGTAGAGTCACTCCCCTTCGCCTTCCGCCTTGGGTTTGCCTTGACGCGCCACTGACGCGAAGGTTACTCTTCGATCCCTCATTCCCCACTTTTTTACGAACGACGTCAGATGGAATCCGCCGAACGCTTCACGCTCTTTACCCAGCCCGGGTGAAGCAGCTGCCTGCGAGCGAAAGAGTTTCTTTCGAAAAAGGGCATCGACTTCGTCGCGGTCGACGTGCTGAACGACCCCGGCGGGCGCGAGCGGCTGCTCGCGTACGGAGTGCGCAACCTTCCCGTGGTCGCCAAAGGCGAGCAGTTCGTATTCGGCCAGAACCTCGAAGATGTGGCTGAATTCGTCGGCCTCGTAGGCACCGGGCATACGCCGCTGCCGCCAGAGAAGCTGATCGAGAAATGGATCACCGTGCTGCGCGCCGCGCAGCGCTACCTGCGGCAGCTCCCAAAGGCGCATATAAGCGATCGCGTCATCGAGAATCGAGACCGCTCGATCCGGCTCCTCGGCCACCACGTCTTCCGCATCGCCGAGGCCTACCTCGAGACGGTGGTCGACGGCGTCGAATACAGCAACAGCCTTGCCACGACCCCGCCGAAGGAAGGCACCTTCCTCGATGGCCCGGAGTTTGTGGCCTATGGCGACGCGGTGATCGGGCGTCTTCAGCAGTGGTGGGGCGGGCTCGCCGATCGCACCTGCCAGCAGAAACTCAAAACGTATTACGGCCCGCAGACGATACATCAGCTGTTCGAACGCTGTACCTGGCACTCGGCACAGCACTCGCGGCAGCTGATCCACCTGCTCGAGCGCTACGGTATCGAGCCCGACCGTCGGCTCACGCCGGAGGATCTCGCAGGGCTGCCGCTACCCGAGCGGTTGTTTGAGTAGCCGAATTATCGCGGGAGGCCGAGCTTCATGGCACAAAGCGAGATCCGGGGCTACACAGTACAGGCGCGTTCGACCGACACGTTCGGGCGTGTGCTCTGCAATACCCGGGACCAACATTTCGTCGTCGATGGCCCCGTCCAGAACGGGTGTCCGGGCGAGGCCGTTACGCCCGCTGAGCTCTTCCTAACCGGCATCGCTGCGTGCGGAGTCGAGCTTCTTCAGGTGGTTGCGCGGGACGAACGGCTTCCGCTGCAGGCAGTCAACGTCGAGATTGAGGGCGCGCTAGATCGGAGCAATCCGGTGCGGCGTGACGTGACTGTATTCAATTCCGTGCAGCTGCGTTTTAATCTCAAGGGTGTGACGCAGGCACAGGCAAGCGTGCTCATCGATCGCTTCAAGGGGCGGTGACCGCTGTATGGCAGCGTCGCAGTTGCGACGCCGGATGTCCGAGTCGAGGTAAGCACGGGCGCTTGAGTAGATCAAAGACAGAATCGAACCGCCAAGACGCCAAGAACGCCAAGAAGAACGAAAATAGAAGCATTAAGCTGACACTCGCCGAGCCTACGTCACGCGGCCAACCGTAGACGTCATCGCCATTCTTGAATTCCTTGGCGATTCAATTTCTATGTGTGGTTGTCTTGGCGGTCTTGGCGTCTTGGCGGTTCAATTAATCCTGGCTTCTCTTGGCGGCGTTGGCGCCTTAGCGGTTAATTTAGCTACTGGACAGTGATGCCCGCCGCCTTGATGATCTTCGAGTACTTGGCGAGATCGTTCTTGATCACCCGCGCGAATTCTTCCGGCGTATTGCCGACGAGTTCGTTTCCCGCGCGCGGGCCGATGCGCTCGATCACGTCGGGCGACTTGAGCGCTCGCACCACGGCCCGGTGGAGCTTCTCGACGATCGCCCGCGGCGTGCCGGCCGGCGCGACCACCGCCTGCCACTGCGTGATGTCGTAACCTTTCAGGCCGAGCTGGTCGAGGGTGGGAATTTCCGGCAGGGCTTGCGAACGCTTCATCGCCGTTACCGCGAACGCCCGCAGCTGCCCTGCCCTGACGAGCGGGACCGCCGTCACTACCGTTTCGAACATGTAATTCGTCTGTCCGCGGAGCAAGGATCTCAGTGCCGCGGCGCTGCCCGTGTAGGGCACGTGTATTGCCTTGGTCCCGCTCATGAGATTGAACAGCTCGCCCGCGAGGTGTTTGCCGCCGCCGATTCCGGTCGAGCCATAGGTAAGCGCGCCCTGCTTTAATTTGAGCATGGCGATCAGTTCATCGAGCGACTTGAACGGTGCGGTGTTCAGAACCACCAGGACATACCAGTACACCGTGCCCTGGCTGACCGGCTGGAAATCCCTCACCGGATCGTACGGCACCTTCCGGTAGAGATTGGGATTGACCGTCAACGGCCCGCTGCTACCCATCAGGATCGTGTAGCCGTCGGGTGTCGCCTTTGCCACCAGGGCCGTGCCGATGCCACCATTTGCTCCGGCGCGATTGTCGACGACGACGCTTTGCCCCAAATACTCGGTCAGTTTCGGGGCGATGGTGCGGGTGAAGAGGTCGCCAGCGCCACCGGGGTTGTAGGGGCAGATGAAACGAATCGGTTTGGCCGGGTAGCTCTGCGCCGGACCGGGTTTCTGCGCGTGGGCGCCGGCACAGACCAGAACAACGGCGAGCCCGACTGCCCATGTCGTTACGGCCCTCATCCTTCTTTTCCTCCCTGGATATCTGCGTCCGCGAGGCACAAGCGGGCATGCGCGAGGTGGGTGCGAGAATAGCACAAGGCCTGGAGTTGGGCTAAACTGCAAGGCCTTCCAAGGCCTTCGTCGGGTTTCGCGCTTCTGCACACCGCATCAGTCGAATCCATGTCATTACAGTCCTTTTTCGCCGTCTCATTGCAGGCGGTTTTGCCTCAGGATTTTGTCGGACCCATGTCCGACAAAATCCTAGGCTGTCCGCCATGTTGAATCCCAGACCCACCGCGCGTCGCGCGATCCCCTCTCTGGACCGGTTGCTCAGGCTCGATGCAATTGGCGGCCTCATTGCGCGCTACGGCCGCCTCCTCGTAACTGAAGCGGCGCGCGCCGAACTCACGGCACTGCGCGCCGCGCTTTCCCGCCGCTCCGCCCACGACGGTTCTGCCTTCGAAGAGGCGGCATTCGTGCAGACCTGCGCCGCGTGGCTCGCCCGCGAGACGCGACCATCGTTGCGGCCCGTGTTCAATCTGACCGGCACGGTGCTCCACACCAATCTGGGGCGCGCCGTGATGCCGCAGGAGGTGGCCGACGCGGTCGCGTGCGCGATGACGCGACCCGTGAACCTCGAGTTCGACCTCGCTGGCGGCGACCGCGGAGAACGCGACCGGCACATCGAGCGCTGGCTCATGAAGCTCACCGGCGCGGAAGCCGCGCTCGTCGTCAACAACAACGCCGCCGCGGTCTACCTCGCGCTCAATTCGCTCGCTCCCAGAAAGGAGGTTCCCGTCTCACGCGGCGAACTGATCGAGATTGGCGGCGCGTTTCGCATACCCGACATCATGGCGCGGGCCGGCTGCAGGCTGCGTGAAGTCGGCACCACCAATCGGACGCATCTCAAGGACTACGCCGGGGCGATTTCGCCACGCACCGCCGCGCTCATGAAGGTGCACACCAGCAATTACGCCATTCAAGGCTTTATCGCGGCGGTCGCGGAGCCCGATCTCGCGGCGCTAGCGCACAAGCACGGCCTGCCATTCATCGTCGATCTTGGCAGCGGCATGCTGATCGACCTCAAGGAATACGGCCTGCCGCACGAGCCCACACCGCGCGATGCCCTGAAAGCCGGCGCTGACATCGTCACCTTTAGCGGTGACAAGCTGCTCGGCGGTCCACAGTCGGGCCTCGTCGTCGGCCGCGCAGAGCTGATCGAGCGTATGCGCAGGAATCCGATGAAGCGCGCGCTCCGCGTTGACAAGATGACGCTGGCTGCGCTGGAAGCAGTCCTCAAGCTCTATTCGAATCCAGGTCGGCTGCGCAATGCATTACCAACACTCCACTGGCTTACACGGCCGCTGCCCGACATCGAGGTACAGGCACGCCGGCTGCTGCCGGCTGTGCAGGCGGCGCTTGGGAAGGTAGCCGAAAGCGCGATCGTCGAGCTGAAAAGCCAGATCGGCAGTGGATCGCTGCCCGTGGACCTCATCGCAAGCTGCGGCATCGCAGTGAGCGTGCCGGGACGGCGGCGAAGTACAGCGGCGGCGGAGATCGCGGCGGCCTTTCGCGCCCTCCCCATTCCTGTGATCGGGCGTGTTCGAGACGGCGCCTTCATCATGGATCTGCGTTGCCTGGAGCACGAGGACGAGTTTCTCGCCCAGCTGGGCCACTTGAACATCGAAGAAAAGCTGAACCACAAAGGACACGAAGGGCACAAAGGACACAAAGGACACAAAGGACACAAAGGACACAAAGGACACAAAGGAATATTCAGGCAAGAATATTGTTAAATGGAAACCTTCGTGTCTATGGATTTTCAGGAGGCCGTCACGTGATCGTAGCGACGGCGGGACACATCGACCACGGCAAGACCTTGCTCGTCAGGACGCTGACGGGTGTGGACACCGATCGCCTGCCCGAGGAAAAGGCGCGCGGCATTTCGATCGATCTGGGCTTTGCCTACTGGCCGCTCCCGAGCGGCGCCGTGGTCGGCTTCGTGGACGTGCCCGGGCACGAGCGCTTCATCCGCAACATGCTAGCCGGCGTGTGCGGCATCGATTTCGCGCTGCTCGTCATCGCCGCAGATGACGGGGTCATGCCGCAGACCGTCGAGCACCTGCACATCCTCGATCTTCTGAACATCCGGCGCGGAATCGCGGCCGTCACGAAAGTGGACCGGGTTGCCCCGGAGCGCGTCGCGGAGGTGACCGCGGACGTCAAGGCACTGCTGGCCGGCACCCGCCTCGATGGGGCGCCCGTGATGCCGGTGTCGGCCGTCACGGGTGCCGGCGTCGAAGACTTGCGCCAGGCGCTCATCGCCGCAGCGGACGCACAGTCTGCTCGCTCTGCGGAAGGACAGTATTTCAGGCTGGCAATCGATCGGGCATTCACCGTCGCAGGCAGCGGAACGGTTGTCACCGGCACCGTCTTCAACGGCACTGTCGCGCCGGGAGACCGACTGGTCGTCTCGCCCAAGGGAACGCCAGTACGCGTTCGCAGTATCCAGATGCGCGGCGCCGCAGCCGCGCGCGCTCAGGCCGGGCAGCGCTGCGCGCTCAACCTCACCGGCGCCGACCTCGAGGCCGTTGCCCGCGGTGATTGGGCTCTGAACGAAGCGATCCACGCGCCAACACAACGGTTCGACGCCCGCGTTACGGTCCTCGCCGCCGAGGCGCAAGCGCTCGAGCACTGGACGCCCCTGCACGTGCACCTCGCGACCACTGACGTGACGGCCAGAATCTCGATTCCGAGGGGCGGCACGATCGTCCCGGGCGCCACAGTCATTGCGCAGCTGGTTCTTGACAAACCCGTCGGTGCGCTCCACGGGGACCGCTTCATTCTGCGCGATCAATCGGCGCGCCGCACGCTCGGAGGCGGCGTGATCATCGACCCGTTGGTCCGTACTGGTCGCCGCACTGCCGCTGCGCGCAATGCCGAGCTCGCCGCCCTCGATGCGGGGCCAGCCGAGACCGTGCTCGCCGAGCTGCTAAAAAGTCAGGAGCAAGGCGTGGAGCTCGCGCGCTTCCAGCGCGCGTTTAATCTGAAGCCGGAGCGCGCGGCGCAGCTCTATGCCGAAGCCGGCATCGTAGCGCTCGGCAAGGACGCCCGCATTGGTGTCTCGACCAAGCTTCGCGACGAGCTGCGCGCGCGAATCCCGGCCAGCGTGCGCGAGTTTCACCGCAGCCAGCCGCAGGCGGTCGGCATGGAGCTCTCTGCGCTACGTGTTCAGCTCGCGCCCAAGCTTCCGCTGGAGGTTTTTCAGGCGATCGCCCGCACCCTAGCCGACGAACGTCAGCTCCAGATCAACGGCACCGCCGTGCGCCTGCCCGGGCACGACGCAACCGCGAACCCCGAGGACGAGAGGATGTGGCAGGCACTGCAGCCGGCGTTGCAGGCCGGCGGAGCGAGCCCGCCCCCGATCCCCGAGCTGGCGCTCAAGCTCAAGCTGAAAGAAGCGGCGCTCAAGGACTTCCTACACCGCAAGAGCCGGACCGGCGAGATCATGCGTGTCAAGCCAGACCGTTTCTACCTGAGAAGCACCGTTGCCTCGCTCGCTGCGACCGCGCAGGCCCTCGCGCAGAAGAGTGCCGGCGGCACCTTCACGGCCGCGCAGTATCGCGACGCGACCGGGGTCGGGCGCGGCCTCGCAATCGAAATCCTGGAGTTTCTCGACACGCTTGCCATCACGCAGCGCGTCGGTGATGCGCGCAAGATGCGCAAGGACTACGCAACGGTGCTGGGCGCCGCCGAGCCCCTCAAGCCGCCAACAAAGAGTGCAAGCAATATAGCCGCAGATAACCGCAGATAAACACTGATATAACTTAACAACCGTTCTGTATGATTTTTTTTGCCGTCGATAAACGCCGATACACGTCGGATAGGAAAAGAGTGATGAGTGTTGGTGATGAAAATTGGTGATGGAAAGTGGTAATGAAGACCGTAGAAATGCGGTACATCACCAGTAGTCATCACCAACTCTCATCACCATCTCTCATCACCACTCACTCTTTTGAGATGACAAGGCAATGGCTGAGAAAATGTTTGACGTTATTGTGATCGGAGAGGGCATCACCGGACTCACCGCCGCAAACCGCGCGGCCCGGCAAGGCCGCACCGTCGCATCCTGCGAAGCGGAGCTCTTCGGGGGACTCGTGATCAATATCAATGCGCTCGAAGGCTCGCCGGCGGCCGAGCATGCATCGGGCGTCGAACTGGCTTCCAGCCTGATGCAGGTGAACGCCGAGCTGGGCGTGCAGAGCATCAGCGAGCGGGTGTTCGGCATTGCCACAGACGGTGCCGCCTTGCAGCTGCGCACCGAGGGCGCTACACACTTGGCCCATGCCGTGATCGTCGCCTCCGGCGCGCACTTGAAGCGGCTTGGCATCCCCGGCGAAGCCGAATTCGATCACCGCGGGGTTTCGCAATGCGCCGACTGCGACGGTCCAATGTTCAAAGACGAGGAGGTCGTGGTCGTTGGCGGCGGAGATTCGGCGCTGCAGGAGGCGCTCGTGCTGGCCCGATTCTGCCGCAAGGTGCATCTCGTGCACCGCGGCCCGAGTTTCCGCGCGCGCCGGCATTTCGTGGACCAGGTAAGCGCGAGTGATCGCATCGCCGTGCATTGGAGCACGGTCGCCGAGGAGATCGCTGGTGGACAGGGCGTTGAGAAAGTTCGCGTTCACAACACGGCGAACGGTGCACGCTCGGAAATCTCCTGTAGCGGTTTCTTTGCGTACATCGGGCTCTCGCCCAACAGCGAGTTCCTGCCGACCTCGATCGCGCGCGATGCCGCCGGTGCCGTCGTCACTGACGGATCGCTGCAAACGGCGCTTGCGGGCGTGTGGGCTGCCGGCGCGGTGCGGGCCGGTTACTCGGGGCTGCTGGCCGACGCGGTCAAGGAAGCCGAGACCGCCGTGGCTAGCGCACTGAACCGGCTAAAGTAAAAGCGGATCGAATGTCAGCCGCCGATGAACGCCAAGAAACATGAGATCCCTTGAGCCGCAAATGCTCGACCGATCGCAGCAGTGTTGTTCGGCGGGATGGCACGGGCCGTGTAGAATGGCGCCCTGCGCCGCTCGCGGTTACAAGCGGGCGGCGCAGGGCGGTATAGAGAAATCAAAGTTAAGGAACCTCTGCGGGAAAGCTATCGCAGAGGTTCCTCAGGGGAAGGGAATCGCCCCCGGTGGGGCGGCCGGACTTCAAACCCGGTAGGGGCCGCTGGCGGTCCTTTGTGGGTTCGACTCCCACTCTCTTCCGCCAATTTTTTCGTCGGGCGCCGAAAAAATTAATTGAAATCCCCTGCTCACGGGCTAATTCGAGAATCGGAAATGGGAATGGGGAATCGGTGATGGGTGATGCGGAAACCCTCATCTCTCGAGTATCCCCGTCACTGGTCACTGGTCACTGGTCACTGGTTTGAGTGCAAGTCCCCAGCCAAAATCGTGACAGCGTGTTTCATTATGTTAGGGGCTCTAGGTCACCCCATGCGATGATGTCGCCTCCCGCAGGCCCCTCTGTCCTGTGTGAGATTAAGAGCCCCTAATATGAAACCCGCCAACCTGCTTGTCATCCTTTCGGACCAGCACAACCCCAGGATCGCCGGATGCTACGGTCATCCGATGGCCAAGACGCCGAATATCGACCGTCTTGCCGCACGCGGCACGCGTTTCACCGCCGCTTACACGAACTCCCCGATTTGCGTGCCGGCACGCGCGAGCTTCGCAACCGGCCGCTACGTGCACCAGATCCGCTTCTGGGACAACGCCATTGCCTACGACGGCAGCGTGCCAAGCTGGGGGCACCGGTTGATGGCGCAGGGCCATCGCGTCACCGCCATCGGAAAGCTCCATTACACAAGCGCGGACCCAGCGCGCGATGGATTTCACGAAGAGATCATCCCAATGCACATTGCCGATGGCGTCGGCGACCTTTCGGGGTTGATCCGGGACGAGGTCATCGTGCGCACTGGCGCGCGCAAACTGGGACCGCAAGCCGGCCCCGGCGAGTCGGAATACACGCAATACGATCGCGACATCGCGGCGGAAACCTGCCGGTGGCTCGAGCAGGAGGCGTCGAAGCATCATGGCAAGCCGTGGGTGCTCTACGTCGGCTTCGTCTGTCCCCATCCGCCGCTTCTGGCACCCGAGAAATTCTTCGACTTGTACGACGAGAAAGCGATTCCGATGCCGGATCGTTACAAGGTAGCCGAGCGGCCGCGCCACCCCTATCTCGACGCGCTCGCGCGCGGCCGCCCCTATGACGATGGGTTCACCGGCCCCGACATGGTGCGCCGGGCGATCGCCGCCTACTACGGACTGGTCAGCTACCTCGATGGCAACGTGGGCAAAGTGCTCGCCGCGCTCGAGCGCGCCGGTCTCGCAACGTCGACGCGGGTGATCTACGGCAGCGATCATGGCGAGAATCTCGGCGCGCGCGGCCTTTGGGCCAAGTCCATTTTGTTCGAGGAAGCGGCCGGCATTCCCCTGATCATGGCCGGACCGGACGTGCCGCAAGGCCGCACCGTCGATACCCCGGTCACGCTGGTCGACGCCTTTCCCACGATCCTGCAAGGCGTCGGCGCGCAGACCCTTGCGGAGGACGCTGATCTTCCGGGCGCTTCACTGCTCGATGTCGCCAACGGTGCCCTGCGCAATCGCAGCGCTTTTTCCGAGTACCACGCCTCGGCCGCGATTTGCGGCTCCTTCATGATCCGCCGCGGCCGCTACAAATACATACACTACGTTGGATTCGAGCCCATGCTGTTCGACCTCGCGGGCGATCCTTTCGAGCGGCGGGACCTCGCCTCCGACCCAGGGCACCGCCGCGTTCTCGAGGAATACGAGCAGGAATTGCGACGACTGCTCGATCCAGATGCGGTCGACCGGCGCGCGCGCGACGATCAGGAGCGCCAAATGGAGCGCTTCGGCGGCAAGGCCGCGATCCTGAAACGCGGATCGATCACACATACCCCGCCGCCCGGTGTAAAGGCGACGCTTTACCCCGTCGAGACCGGTGGTCGCGCCTGACGTAACGCAGTACGGGAACCGCCATGAGCGAGATGAGGGTCCTGGCGCCGACCGGTGTGCTCGGCTCAGGTTTTCTGGAAACGTCTTTCGAGCGGGCACTCGCGTCCCGGCCGCATTTCATCGGCTGCGACGCCGGCTCGACCGACCCGGGCCCGAGCCATCTTGGCTCGGGCCACCCCGCGTTTCCCCGCGTCGCG
Organism: Betaproteobacteria bacterium; assembly: GCA_029864385.1. Classification (GTDB taxonomy): domain Bacteria; phylum Pseudomonadota; class Gammaproteobacteria; order Burkholderiales; family SG8-41; genus SG8-41. The sequence goes on from JAOTTL010000018.1 coordinate 25,720, forward strand.
GTAAAACGCGACCTGCGCCTCATGCTTCTCGGCGCGCGCCGGCTCGGCGTTCCCCTCGTCATCGGCTCGGCAGGCACCGCCGGCGCAGACGTGCATCTTGACTGGACGTTCGACATCGCGAAAGAAACTGCCCGCGAGGAAAAGCTGTCGTTCAGGCTCGCGCTGATTCATGCCGAGCAGTCCAAGGAGTTTCTCAATCGGCGGCTGCGCGAGGGCCGCATCAAGCCGCTCGATCCGGCGCCGGAATTCGATGGCGCGGTGATCGACCGTGGCGAGCATTTCGTCGGGATGATGGGCGCCGAGCCCTTTCTCCGGGCGCTCGAAGCAGGGGCCGACGTCGTAATCGCAGGCCGCTCGAGCGACACTGCGATTTTTGCGGGGTTGCCCATCCGCGCGGGCTTCCCGGCGGGCTTGGCATGGCACGCGGCCAAGATCCTTGAGTGCGGCGCCGCAGCCGTGGTCAACCGCAAGACGCCCGATTGCATGATGGCATTCATTCGCGACGATCACTTCGAGGTCGAGGCGCCCGACCCGGACTTGCGCTGCACGCCACAGAGCATCGCCGCCCACAGTCTGTACGAGAATGCAGACCCTTACTTTCTCAGGGAATCGTCCGGCACGCTCGATCTCACCGCCAGCGCCTATCACGCGGTTGACCCGCGCCGCGTCCGTGTTGCCGGCAGCCGATTCGAGCCCGCAGATACCTATACGGTCAAGCTCGAAGGCGCCGAAAAGGTGGGCTACCAGAGCATCGTCATTGGCTCGGTGCGCGACCCCTTCATCGTGCGGCAGATCGACGACTGGACAGCGCGGCTCCGGGATCGTATTCATGCACGGGTAGCCCAGGTGTTCGGAGCCGCGCTCAAGCGCGAGACCTACCACCTTCATTTCCGGATCTACGGCAAGAACGGGACCATGGGCGCGCTCGAGCCGGTCAAGGAGACCGCTTCGCACGAGCTCTGTCTGATCATCGAAGCGACGGCGCCGACGCAGGAAACTGCCAGCGCCATCGCGGGCATCGTGCGGCACCAGGCGCTGCACCTGCCCATTCCCGAATGGAGCGGGCTCATCACGGCGCTCGCCTGCCCCTACAATCCCGCGCATCTCGACCGGGGCCCGGTCTACCGCTTTAACGTCAACCACGTGGTCGAGCCCGATGACCCGTACGAGATGTTCCCGATGGAGCTCTATGCCATCGACGGCAGACGAGTCGAGAGCCTCTGAGAGTCCGTAATGGACAGGATTAACAAGATTTCTCGTATGGTCTTAATCCTGTTAATCCTGTAAATCCTGTATATTTTTCGTAGCTTCCGTATGGCAACGCTTGCGCGACTCGCACGGCTCATTCGAAGCAAAAACGCCGGGCCCTTCGAGCTCACCTTCGACATCATGTTCGATGACGCGGCGAAGTATCGCCGCGTCAAAGAGTCAGGCGTCCTGACTCGAGAAGCGGTGGCTGCCTGCTACGGGTTGCCGCCCGAGCGCGTGAAATTCTTCTTTTGCGACAATGCGCTCGCGATCAAGGCTTCGATTCCGCGGCCGGTGTTTCAGGGCGACCTCGCCGACAGCGATGGTCACGGCGGACAGCAGTACGCGCCGCTGATGGACATCGAAGTTCCCTGACCCCCGGTATAAACTATCGGCTGCCTCAGGACGACCAAATAAGAATCTCGATCCACGATCCACGACCCATGGTATCTATATGGCACTAGCGCTAGACCTCGCGAAACGGATCAATTCGCTTTCTTTTAATGAATTGCCTAATGAGGCAATTCATTGGGCCAAGATCGGCGTTCTCGACTATCTCGGCGTAACGCTGGCCGGCAGCCGCGAACCGGCGCCCCGCCTCGCGCTGGAAGCGCTCGGCACTCCCGCGGCCGGCGCGGCCGCGTTGTTCGGGATGGACCGGCGCGTGGGTGCGCTGGATGCCGCAGTCGTGAACGGCACGGCCTCGCACGCGCTTGACTTCGATGACTGCAACAACACGTTCGGCGGTCATCCCTCGGCGCCGATCCTCCCCGCGCTGTTCGCGCTCGCCGACGAGGCGGGTGCCAGCGGCCGTGATTTCCTCACCGCCTATGTCACCGGGTTTGAAGTCGAGACCAAGATCGCACTGGCCGTGCACTTCCACCACTACATGAAGGGCTGGCATCCGACAGCCACGCTCGGCGTCTTCGGCTCAGCCGCGGCCTGCGCGAAGCTAATGGGCCTCGACGATGAGCGCACTGCAACCGCGCTCGCCATCGCAGCGTCGATGGCCTCTGGCGTCAAGTCCAACTTCGGCACGATGGTGAAGCCGCTGCACGTGGGCCACTGCACGCGCAACGGCCTCTACGCGGCGCAGCTCGCGCGTGCCGGCTTCACGGCGGGACCGGAGGCCTTCGAGCACAAGCAGGGCTTCTTCAACGTGTTCAACGGCGAGGGCACCTACGACGCCTCGCGCATCCTCACACGCTGGGCCGATCCGTTCGACATCGTGAGCCCGGGCATCGCGATCAAGCAGTACCCCTGCTGCGGCAGCACGCATCCCGCGCTCGACGCGATCCTCCAGCTCGCGCGCTGGCACAAGCTCACGCCCGGCGGGATCGAGCGCATCGACGCCTGGATCCACGCCCGCCGGCTCGAGCATACCAACCGCCCCGATCCTCGCAGCGAGCTCGACGCGAAATTCAGCCTGCAATACTGCCTTGCCCGCGCGGTGACCGACCGCAAGATCATGCTCGAGCACTTTGAAGGTGACGCCCACCGCGACGCCGCGGTGCGCCAGCTGCTGTCACGGGTGCACGTGGCGCCGTACACGACCGAGCAGTTTCCTGCCGACAACCATTTCGGCGCCGAGGTGCATGTACGCACGACCAGCGGCGAGACGTTTACGGCGAAAGTAGACCAGCCGCTGGGACGCACCTCGGCTAATCCGCTGTCGCCCGAGCTCCTGAAGGAGAAGTTCGAAAACTGCAGCCTGCGCGCCCTGCGATCGGAGCAGGTCACGCAGCTCTATGCCGCGACGCAACGCTTCGAGGAATTGGCGGACGCGCGCGAGCTGAGCGCCATCATCGTCGCCCCGGCGCAGCGCGCCCGCCGACGTGCTCGTGTCGCCCATGCCTGATTGGAAAAAAGTGATGGGTACTGGTGATGAGTAATGGTGATGGAAACTGGTGATAGGGGCCGCAGAACCGTTTTGTATCACCGGTACTCATCACCATCTCGCATCACCAGTTCTCATCACCATTTTTTGTCATTGAACAGCGTCCATCGTGTCCTATATGAAAGAATATGATGTGCTTGTAGTAGGCAAAGGCAACGCCGCGCTATGCACGGCCCTGTCGGCGCGCGAGCGGGGCGTGAGCGTGGCCATGCTGGAGGCCGCGTCAGTAGACGAATCCGGCGGCAACAGCCGTTTCGCCGGCGGCGTGATGCGCTTTGTCTACGAAACCGTGGACGACCTGAAGCGCGTCACCGACATCACCGACGAAGAAATCGCCAACAGCGACTTTGGCACCAACACCCGCGAGGAGTTTCTCGACAAGATCTACGAGTTGACCAGCTACCGCACGGATCCTGACCTGTCGGAGATCCTGGTCAACAACAGCCTCGACACCATGGTGTGGCTCCGTTCGAAGGGCGTGCGCTTCGTCCCCAACTGGGGGCGCCAATCCGCAGTCGTCAACGGCAAGCGAAAATTCTTTGGCAACATGCCGATCGAAGTGTCGGGCGGTGGTGCGGGGCTGGTGCAATTCCTCGACGCAGCGGCTAAAAAAGCCGGCATTCAGGTTTTTTACGAAACCCGCGCCATCGGCCTGATGTACGACGGCGCGACCGTCAGCGGCATGCGCGTGCGCCAGCAGGGCAAGGCGCTCGAGATGCGCGCGAAGTCCGTCGTGCTCGCCTGTGGCGGCTTCGAAGCCAATCCCGAAATGCGCGCGCGCTATCTCGGACCGGGCTGGGAGCTCGCCAAGGTGCGCGGCTCGCGCTTCAACGTCGGCGACGGGATCAAGATGGCCCTCGACATCGGCGCCGCGCCGTACGGCAACTGGTCGGGCTGCCACGCCACCGGCTGGGACCGCTACGCGCCGGAGTTCGGCGACGTCAACGTCGGCGACCAGTTTCAGAAACACAGTTACATCTTCGGCCTGCTGATCAATGCCGACGGCAAGCGCTTCGTCGACGAAGGCATCGATTTTCACTCCTTCACTTACGCCAAGTACGGCGGCGAGGTGCTGAAACAGCCGGGCCAGTTTGCCTGGCAGGTGTTCGACGCCAAGGTGAAGCACCTGCTGCGCTCGGAGTACCGCATCAAGTTCGTAACCAAGGCCACGGCCAACACGCTGGAAGAACTCGCGCCGCAGCTCGAGGGCGTCAACGCGGAAGAGTTCCTGAAAACCGTGCGCGCCTACAACGCCGCGGTGATGCAGGATGTGCCGTTCGAACACGTGATCAAGGACGGTAAAGGCACGGTCGGCATCGAGCCGCCGAAATCGAACTGGGCGCAGGCGCTCGACAAGCCACCGTTCGAGGCCTACGCCACGACCTGCGGTATCACCTTCACCTTCGGCGGCCTGCGAATCGACAAGGACAACGGCCAGGTGCTGGATTCACATCGCCAGCCGATCCCGGGCCTGTATTGCGCCGGCGAAATGGTCGGTGGCCTGTTCTATTTCAATTACCCCAGCGGCACGGGCCTGGTATCGGGCTCGGTGTTCGGCCGCCTTGCCGGAACGAGCGCAGCGAAGGCTGCAAGATCCTGAAAACACCATTGGCCACAGAGAACACAGAAAATTCCAAGCAAGAAATAGACAGGATGAACAGGATTAGAGCGAGAATGCTTTTACGTCCTGGGTCGGTTTAATTCTTGTTAAGCCTGTAAATCCTGTCCATCATATTTTTTCTCTGTGTTCTCTGTGCTCTCTGTGGCTATCGTCTTTTTGAACTGGAGTTGAACATGGCGCATGA
>JAOTTL010000019.1:0-30438 GCA_029864385.1 Betaproteobacteria bacterium
TTCCGCGCCAAGGCCGGGGAGCTGGGCAATCCGCATCTGGTCAGGCTGCTCGACGCGATCGCGCTGGTGGCGACGCGCCTGCCCGATCCCTACCCGGCGCAGGGACAGCGCATGGTCATCGAGATGGCTTCGGCCTTCCTGCTGGCGGAAAGCGTGGTGGAGAACTTCACCGACCCCGCCCCCGACGTGGCGCAGCAGATCGGCATCATGGGCGGCTGGCTGCTCGACGCCGCGAACGGCGAGTCCACCAGCGAATTGCCCGCCGGGCTGCGCGCGGATCTGAGCGAGCGCATCGGCGCCCTGCAGTTGCGCGCGCAAGTGGCGCGGGAGATCGTCGCCAACCTGCGGCACGTGGAGCAGGTCCTGGACGGGTTTGCGCGCGACCCGGGGAAGCGCGAAACCCTGCTTGGCCTTGAGCCTTACCTGCGCCAGATCCACGGTGCCCTGAACGTGCTGGACTTCACGCGCGCTGCCCAGATTCTACCGGTCTGCGAGAAGCTGATCGCGGCCTGCGGGCAGGCTGACCACGACGCAGCGGGCCCGGACATGGACTGGATCGCGGAAGGCCTGAGCAGCGTGGGGTTCTTTCTCGATCCCTGCTTGAACGGGCGCGAGCCTGCGGAGCAGGCAGTGGAACTGTTCTTCCGCCGCTACGACAAGGCGCATGCGCCTGCCGAGGAGCGTGCCTATGACTCCACGGTCGTGCTGCCTCCCGCCACCTTGAAGGCCAGCGCGCCGGACCTGCCGGCCGAGCTGCTCGTCGACGCGGCGCAAATCGCCGAGGCGGCCTCGGCCACGCTGGCCGGCGCCCCGGCGGCGGGACCACACTCCGCGCCGGTTGCGCCGCCGCAGCCGCAGGTTAACGAAGAGCTGCTGGCGATCTACCTCGAGGAGGCCGGCGAGGTGCTCGCGGGCATCGACACCGCGCTGCCCCTGTCCAGGGCGCAGCCCCAGGACCGCGATGCGCTCACGACGATAAGGCGTGGCTTTCACACCCTGAAGGGCAGCGGCCGCGTGGTCGGGCTCATGGACCTGGCCGACGTAGCGTGGGAGATCGAGCAAGTCCTGAACAGTTGGCTGGCGCAGCTGCGCCCGGCCACGCCCGCCCTGCTCGAATGCATAGAGACCGCGAGCGCGTCGTTCGCGGGCTGGGTCGCGCAACTGCGGGCCGGGAACCTGCAGAGCGGGATTGAAGGTGCCGCGATCGTCGAGCGGGCGCGCCGCCTGAAAACCGAGGACGCAACTGCGGCGTTGCCGGAGACCGCGCCTGTGCCGGTCGCGGTTCCGGCACCGCTGCAGGAGCTGCTGCCCAAGCCGCAGCCCCAGGCCGAGGAGCCGCCCCCAGTGGCACCCGGGCCGGAGGAGGTCGAGGTCGGCGGCGTGTGTCTGGCGCGCAGTTTCTTCGACATCTATCTTCAGGAAGCCGCGCAGCATGCCGCGACGCTGGAAGTGCAATGCGCCGCGTGGCGCGGGACGCATGAGGCGGAGGCGCCGCACGAGTTCGTGCGTGCCGCGCACACGCTCGCCAGCAGCTCGCGCACGGCGGGCTTCGCATCGGTCGCCGCCTTGGCGGAGGCGCTGGAGCAGTGGATGCCGCTGGCGCGCCAGACAGGCGCGGCGGACGCAGGCACGGTGCAGGCAACGATCCTTGCCCTGCGCGCCATGACCGACGCGCTGGCGCGGCGCGAGGCGCCGACCGCTGCGCCGCAAGTGCTGTGCGCCCTGCAGGAGCTGAGCACGCGCCTGCGAGCGCCCGCCGCGCAGGACGGCGGCGGGCGCGACAAGCGCGTCATGCGCGACGACATCGACGCGCAGCTGCTGCCGATCTTCCTCGAGGAAGCGCAACAGCAGCTGCCGCTCATCGGCAGCGATCTGCGCGACTGGAAAGTCAATCCCGCCGATCCGCAGGTGCTGCAGTCGCTGCTGCGCGCCCTGCACACGCTCAAGGGCAGCGCGCGCATGGCGGGCGCGATCCGCCTGGGCGAGCTCACGCACATCATGGAGAGCCGTATCGAGTCGGCAATAGAGTCGAACGCCGTAGATCCGGCACTGTTCGTCGAGCTCGAAGAGAAGATGGACCGGCTGAGCATCGACTTGGAGCGCCTGGCGGCAGGGCCGGAGGCCGAGCCTGCACCAGCCGTGCCCACGGCGCCGGGGCCGGCGGAAGCGCCGCTGCCCGGCCCGGCGGCGATGCTGCGCATCAACGCCGACACGCTCGACCACCTGATCAACGAGTCTGGCGAAGTCAGCATCGCCCGCTCCCGCATCGAGGGCGAGCTGCGCGCGCTCAAGCAGTCGGCCGCCGACCTGAGCGACAGCATCGCACGGCTGCGCAGCCAGCTGCGCGAGGTCGAGATCCAGGCCGACAGCCAAATGCAGTCGCGGCTGTCGGTGCTGGAGGCGCAGCGCAGCGAGTTCGACCCGCTGGAGTTCGACCGCTACACGCGCCTGCAGGAGCTGACGCGTCTGATGGCCGAGAGCCTGCACGACGCAACCTCGATCCAGCAGGCGCTGCTCAAGAATCTCGGCGAGACCGATGCCGCGCTCACGCACCAGGCGCGCATCAGCCGCGACGTGCAGCAGGAGCTGATGCGCATGCGCGCGGTGCCGTTCTCGATCCTGGACGAGCGCTTGTACCGCATCGTGCGACAGACTGCGCGCGAGCTGGACCGGAAAGCGGAGCTGGAGATTCAGGGCAGCCAGGTGGAACTGGACCGCAGCGTGCTGGAGCGCATCGGCGCGCCGCTCGAGCACATGCTGCGCAATGCGCTGGCGCATGGCGTGGAAACCCCCGAGGCGCGCGCTGCGGCGGGCAAAGCGGAGAGCGGCCGCATCGCGGTCAGCCTGCGCCAGGAGAGCAACGAGATTGCCCTCATCGTGAGCGACGACGGCGCGGGCCTCGACCTGGCGCGCCTGCGGCAGAAGGCCGAGGACATGGGCCTGCTGCTGCCCGGCCAGGAGCCCGGCGAGGCAGAGCTGATACAGCTGATCTTCATCTCCGGCCTGTCCACCGCGGACGAGGTCACCGAGCTCGCCGGACGCGGCATCGGCATGGACGTGGTGAAGAACGAGATCACCGCCATCGGTGGGCGCATCGAGGTGGCGAGCGCGCCCGGGCAGGGCACCACCTTCGCCCTCTATCTCCCGCTCACGCTGGCGGTAACGCAGGCGGTGCTGGTGCGCGCCGGCGCTAGCGTGCTCGCGGTGCCCTCGGCGATGGTGGAGCAGGTGCTGCGGCTCAAGTCCCACGCCATGGCGGCGGGCTATGCCGCGGGGGTGATCGAGTTCCAGGAGCGCCGCTATCGTCTGCACGGCCTGGCACAGCTGCTGGGCGCGTCCGCCGCAGCGCCAGGCACGCAGAGCTACTACTCGGTCCTGCTGCTGCGCAGTGGTATCCATCGCATTGCGCTGCACGTCGACGCGCTCCTCGGCAACCAGGAAATCGTGGTGAAGAACATTGGGCCGCAGTTGGCGCGCGTACCCGGCGTGGCGGGCGCCACAGTGCTTGCCGACGGCAGCATCGTGCTGATCGTGAACCCGGTGCAGCTGGTGCAGCAGGCGCGCGCCGCGCCCGAGCGCGCGACGACCATCGTGCCCGCGCCCGCCGCGGCCCTGCCGGTGGTCATGGTGGTGGACGATTCTCTGACGGTGCGCAAGATCACCAGCCGTCTGCTGGAGCGCGAGGGCTATCAGGTGCTGACGGCCAAGGACGGCGTGGATGCGCTCGAGCAGCTGAAGGAGGCATTGCCCGCTGTGATGCTGCTGGACCTCGAGATGCCGCGCATGGACGGCTTCGACCTGGCGCGCAACATGCGCGGCGACCCGCGCACGCGCCACGTGCCGATCATCATCATCTCGTCGCGCACCGCCGATAAGCACCGCAACCAGGCGGCGCAGCTCGGCATCAATGTCTTCCTCGGCAAGCCGTATCCGGAAGCGGAGCTGCTGCAGCACATCGCGAACTTTGTCGCCGCAGGCCAGGATGTCGCCGTCTAGCGCCCGCGACGGCGCCGCGAATGGCAAGTTCGAGCCGCGGGTGCAGCTCGGCAAGTATCCCATCCTGCGCCAAATCGGCCGCGGCGCCACCAGTCACGTCTACCTGGCGCGCGACCCGTTCGCAGACCGCGAGGTGGCGATCAAGGTGTTCCTGTTCGATCAGCACCCCGACCTGCAGACCGAGCGCATGATGCACAAGGCCTTCCTCGCCGAGGCCTCGCTCGCCGGCAAGCTCAACCACCCGCACATCGTCGATATCCTCGATGCGGTGGCCGAGCCCGACTACAGTTACCTGGTGATGGAGTATGTAGCCGGCACGGCGCTGGACGCGCACGCGGACGTCAGCAGCCTGCTGCCGCTCGACAAGGTGGTGGAGATCATCTTCAAGTGCATCCGCGCCCTGGAGTACGCGTTCCAGCACGGCGTCATCCACCGCGACATCAAGCCGGGAAATATCCTACTGTCGGCGGCGGGCGAAACCAAGGTAAGCGACTTCGGCGCCTCGTTCCAGCAGCGCCTGGGCCAGGAGACCACGCAGATCGCCGGCGTCGGCTCGCCCGCCTACATGTCGCCCGAGCAGATCCGCATGGAGCCGCTCACGCAGCAGACCGACATCTATTCGCTGGGCGTGACCATGTACCGCCTGCTCACCGGCCGGCTGCCCTACCAGGCCACCACCCAGGCCGGGCTGAGCTACGCCATCCTCAACACGCCGCCGGTACGCCCGGCGATGCTGCGACCCGAGCTGCCGGAACTGCTTGACAAGATCGTCATGACCGCCATCGGCAAGGACCCGGCGCAGCGCTACCGTTCCTGGCTCGAATTCGGCAAGGATCTGAGCCAGGCCTTCGCCACGCTTCGCCTGGTGGGGGACTCGCTGTCCGATTCGGCAAGATTCAACGAGCTACGCCAGATGGCGTTCTTCGAGGGCTTCGGCGACGTGGCGCTGTGGGAGGTGGTGCGCATCGGCGCCTGGAAGAACGTCAACGCGGGCACGGTGATCATCCGCGAGGGCGACCACGGCGACAGCTTTTACCTGCTGATCGCGGGCGAGGTGAGCGTCACCCTGTCGGGCAAGAACCTGAACACCGTCAAGCCGGGCCGCTGCTTCGGCGAGATCCTGTACTTCACCGAGCGCGTTGAGCAGCGCACCACCACCATCACCGCGCTCAGCGACATCACGGTGATCGAGATCAAGGCGGCGGCGCTGCGCGCCGCCACCGACGCCTGCCAGGTTGGGCTGAACAAGGCATTCATGCGCGTATTGATCGAGCGGCTGATGCAGGCCAACGTGCAGCTCGCGGCGCGCGGCTAGGTGGCGAGCCATCGGCGAGCGAATCGTCCTCACGGTTCACGCCCGATTCTACCCGGGATGGGCGTCGGCACGATTCCGGGACGGGGATCCCCCCTGTCCGCGAATGCCTTTTCGGCGTACGCTTGGTTCTTTGGTTCCGGGTGTCTCGCCGAGCCCCGAAGATTGAGAAAGGAGAAAGCCGTGGCCGCCAAGACCCGCGCCGGTTCACGTCGCAAGCGCTCGAAGACGACGGCCGCTTCGACGAGCACCAAGAAGGAGCAACGCTCGTTCGACAAGATCACCAAGGACCCGCTCGACCTCCGCGACCGCATGTACGAGCCGTCGCTTGAGGAGCTACCTTTCGAGGTCACCGACTTCGACAAGCGCGTCCCGATGATCCTGGACCAGGGGAAGGAGGGCGCGTGCACCGGCTTCGGGCTGGCCGCGGTCGTCAACTACCTCCTTCACAACAGGCAGGACACGCCCGCGCCGAAAATCTCGGTCAGCCCGCGGATGCTCTACGAGATGGCAAAGCGGTACGACGAGTGGGAGGGCGAGAACTACGAAGGCTCGAGCATTCGCGGCGCGATGAAGGGCTGGAACCGCCACGGTGTGTGCGACGAGACGCACTGGCCCTACCGAGGCGGCGCGAAGCGACTCAGCCCCGAAGGCCAGATCGACGCGCTCAATCGTCCGCTCGGCGCCTACTACCGCGTGCGGCACCTGCACCTGAACCACATGCACGCAGCGCTCAACGACACCGGGATCCTCTACGCCAGCGCCAGCGTGCACGAGGGTTGGTTCCACGTCGACAAGAAGACGGGCAAGATCCCCTACCGCTCGACCAAGGCGGGCGGGCACGCCTTCGCGATCGTCGGCTACGACAGAGAAGGCTTCTGGATCCAGAACTCGTGGGGACCGAGTTGGGGATGCGACGGGTACTGCCACATCTCCTACGACGACTGGATCGAGAACGGCTGGGACTGCTGGGTCGCGCGCATGGGCGTGCCGACGCTGGGCCTCGGCGGCGCCGCCGAGGCCGGGCGGAGCCGCGCGCAAACCTTCGACTACATCCCCCACGACGCGGTGGTGATGGCCGACATCCAGCCGCACTTTGTCAACCTGGGGAACGACGGCCGGCTGTCGCAGCAGGGGCGGTACAGCAGCGACGAGGATGACGTCCGCGCGATCTTCCGCGAGCGGATTCCGCAGACGACCGCGGGCTGGAACGGGACGCCGCGGCTCCTGCTCTACGCCCACGGCGGGCTAAACGACGAGAAAGCCTCGGCCTCGCGCATCGCCACCATGAAGCCGATCTTCCTGGCGAACGAGATCTACCCGTTGCACTTCATGTGGGAGACCGGTCTGAAGGAGACCGTGAGCAGCATTCTCCAGGACGCCTTCCGCCGCAAGCGCTTCAGCGGCTGGCGCGACGGAATGCGCGACCGCTTCTACGACCTGCTCGACGAAGGAGTCGAGCTGGCGGCGCGGCCGCTGGGGCGTCCACTCTGGGCGCAGATGAAGGACAACGCGCAGAAGGCGCGCGCGAGCAAGGGCGGCGCGCGCATGGTGGCCAAGGAGATTCAGCGCTATCAGAAAGAGGTCGGCCCGCTCGAGATCCACTTGGTCGGCCACAGCGCGGGAAGCATCTTCCACGGACACCTGGTCCCGTACCTGGTCGGGCTCGGCGTACGGATCAAGACGCTGACGCTGTACGCCCCGGCGTGCTCGACCAAGCTCTTCCGCGACAACGTTTTGCCGTCGTTCGCGACGTCGGTGAGCGGCGGCCAGGCGAACCGCGCAATCGAGCGGATCACGATCTTCAACCTCGACGATGACGCTGAGCGGGACGACACGGTCGGTTCGGTGTATCACAAGAGCCTGCTCTACCTCGTGTCGGAGTCTTTCGAGACGAGCAAGGGGCTGCCGCTCCTCGGAATGGACAGGTTCCTCGCGTCCGACGCGGAGGGGATCCACACGAAGCTCGGCGCGCGCCAGGAGAGCAGTGGCTCGACGGTGATCTATTCGAAAGGCGGCGCGGACGTGAAGCTTGAGTCCGCAAGCACCTCTCACGGCGGCTTCGACAATGACGAGAAGACGCTGAACTCGACGCTGCGGATCTTGCTGGCGGCGAAGACGCCGCGAAGGCGCTTCCCGACGACGGCGACCGGGTAGGCGGTTGTCGAGCGACGGGCTTACGAAGGCATGGCCGGAATTATTGCGTAATAGAGTATGCAAGCTTACTTGCTCTTGGCCGATGGTGCGGACCGGTCGGCAATCCCGCTGCGGATTTCCCGCAGCTTCGCCTTGATGCGAACCGCGTTTTCGGCGCCCGTGCGCATCAGGATCTTCTGGCCGGCTGAGCGCGATTCGAGGTCCGGGTCGGCATATAGGTAGAACACCTTCGGGCGCACCAGCGCGACCGGCGCCTGCAGGTCCGGCGCTTCCAGCAGGTGGTCGATGACCTCGACCAGTCGGTCGTTGAAGTGGCCTTTCGGATAACCGAGGTCCCGGTAGGCCTGCTGGAACAGCGGATAGTAATGAAAGTAGAACGCCGCGAGCTTGGCGCTGTCGATTGCTTCCGCGAGGCGCACGTATACTGCGTAGCGCGCGGCATTGTCTGCAGCAATGGTGGCGTGTTCATTGTTGCCGCTGACCGTGAATTGTCCTGGGACCCGCTTCAGCGGCAGGACCCGCGGCGCGACTACGCGGCGCGGCAGATTGTCGATGGTGGCGACCACGCGGCGCACGAAATCCTTGAGTACAGGGAGTTCGATCAGTCGCCTGTCGGCCAACAATTCGGCGAGCGCGTTTTTCATGGTGGCGTCGCTGGTGTCGAGCGCGGGCAGCGGCTTCTCCGCCGGCATTCCGGGCACCGGGTGGCGAATCTCAGGCTCGGCCGGCAGCGCGGGTGGCGGCGGTTCCACGGGTAACGCGGGCTGCACCACTGCTGGCTGCTCCGGCGGACGCATCGCGTTGTAGACAATCAGGCCGATGAGACCCAGTCCCGTGAATGCGATCGACCACCAGATGATCCGTTGCATAGGCTATCCCCGAGTCAACAAGACTATGATACGCGGCCCCGGCGCGGGCTCAATGCGGCGCAGCGGGTATTCGCTCAAGCTTCTTCGTTTCGCCACCCTTGATCGAATTCGCGACGCTTACCTTTATCTGTTTCGGAATCGCGATGTGATATCTGGAGAAACGTTTAGAATTCTCAACCGCGGCCCATTAAGCGCGCGATTTCGATCCCGCTCCTAGGCTAGGTACGAGACAATGCGGCCTGGGACTTTTTGGGACAGTTGGCGGGAAAAGGTGGTCGTACAGCGTTTCGACCTGCAAAGCCGTGTACGCCGGTTCGATTCCGACCCCCGCCTTCAAACGCCACTGGCTGTGTGAAGCGCCGCTGCCCTTTCGCGCCGGCCCGTGTGCCCGGATGGTGAAATTGGTAGACACAAGGGACTTAAAATCCCTTGGCCGAAAGGCCGTGGCGGTTCGAATCCGCCTCCGGGTACCATAATAAACAAAGTGTTAATAAAACCCCTCAACGCTTATTTGCGTTGTAGGCACACTTTTGGCACACTTCACGGTAGATTTCGAGCGTGTAGGGCCGCAAGTGGCGACAATCCAGACGAGGAAAACCGAAGGCGGCACACGTTACCGGGTGCAGGTGCGATTGCGTGGGCATCCTCCGGTATCGGCGAGTTTCGAGAGGCGCACCGATGCGCGAAAGTGGGCGCAGCAGACCGAGTCCGCGATTCAAGAAGGCCGCTACTTCCCCACCCAAGAAGCCAAACGCCGCACTCTGGCCGATCTGGTGGATCGACAGCTTGAGGCAATCAAGAGCAAGCGCCCCCACGACTACGACCGGCAGCGGCTGCTCCTCGGCTGGTGGGAAAAGACGCTCGGGGACTATACGCTCGACCAATGCACCCCGGCCCTCATTGCGGAAAATAGGGATCGGCTGCTGCGCGAGAACATCGGGACTAAGGAAACCCCCCGGCACCGCTCCCCGGCGACGGCTAACCGCTTCCTGAGCGCATTAAGCAAGGCATTCTCGGATGCGGTGCGGGAGTGGCACTGGCTGCATGAGAACCCCCTACGTCGAGTGGCGAAGGAACAGGAATCGCCGGGGCGGGTGCGCTACCTCTCCGACGAGGAACGCGAGGCATTACTCGCCGCTTGCAAGAAGTCCGACCTACCCGAGCTTTTCTTGATCGTGATGCTCGCCCTTACCACTGGCATGAGGCGCGGTGAACTTTTGGGCATCCGCTGGCCGGACGTTGACCTTGAGCGGCGGCAGATCGTGTTGAACAAGACCAAGAACCACGACCGGCGAAGCGTCCCCATTGTCGACGAGGTTGCTGAACTGCTGCGCGAGCATGGGCGGGTGCGGCGGCTGGACAACGACATGGTTTTCCCGAGTCGGGGAAAGAAGCCGGTCTGGTTCGATCCGGCGTGGTATGCCGCTCTCAAAACCGCTGGTATCAAAGATTTTCACTTCCATGATCTACGGCACACGGCAGCAAGCTATCTCGCCATGTCCGGCGCGACCACACCGGAGATTGCCGCCGTCCTGGGCCATCGAACGCTGCAAATGGTGAAGCGTTACGCCCACCTCTCCGACCAGCATACCGGGGCCGTGATCGAGCGCATGACGAGAAAGTATTTCAACCGGTAAGGCACGGGTATCGAAGAACGCCTACAAGGGCGGGACGCGGCAAATGCTACGTGCGCTGCGTGGAGTGCTGCGGGAGCAACGCAACGCCTTGGAGCGCATTGGGTAAAACAAAAACCGCGCAAGAAGCGGGGTGGGTATCCGCGCAGATTTTACCTGTCAGGCAATGTCCGCTTTCGACCCAAAGCGGACATCTCAGACTGCTTGAAACGCGATTCCGGCCCACTGACTCTCAATTAGGTCGCCGCCGGGTTACCGGGAGGCCCCTGTGATCTGCCGAAAGTTTGATCCATGTCAATGTATGCAGGCCAATGTGGAGCAATTCATGCTCGAGACATCGGTCTAAATAGGTGAAGCTATATGCACTTTAGTCTGACTCGGGCCTTGCCTACCTTGCTGGTCTTGGCGAGCGCAGATAGTTACCGAGCGTTAGCCCAAATCCCGCGCCGGGTAACGCGGGGGGCGAGTCTTGCAACCGTTTTCGCTTGTCGAAAGGTAGGAAAAACAGGGAACTTACCCAAACAGCCACATTTTGAGAGGTATGATCAATGAAACCAGATACCCAAGCGAAGGTAACGTATGGATTTTGGGGTCTTATTGGTGGGGCAGGCCTCGCAATGATCATCGGTTTTAATTGGGGTGGTTGGTCAACCTCCAGCACTACCGAGAAGATGAGCGAAGAAGCAGTCCTGGCGAGCCACGCGGCAATCTGCGTCGCCCAGTTTATGAAGGACCCGAACCATGAAACGAAACTTAAAGAATTTGAAGGAACGGATAACTACAATAGATCCGAGTTCATTGAAAAAGGGGGCTGGGATAAAATGCCCGGGCAAGAAAAAGCTGCTTGGGGTGTATCTAGCCCGTGTGTCGCGGGGATTGAAGTTCTTCTCAAAGGGTAAGCTTCCTCGTCACGCAGAGGGTCCGAAGTAGAGTCTGTCTTCGATTCGATCATCGCTCTGTAGCGTGGCGGGGGCAGGTTGCCGAGCGGTCACATAGGGCCGCTCCTCGCGGTAGGTCTTGAGCCACTTCCGGCTGATCGGGCACACTTCGATAACTGCTGCTTAGGGATCTTCGCCGCCTCGTCGACACCTGCGTGCGCGGCCTCTGCTCTCCCACCGCGTGGGGGAGCAGAGGCCGCTTCCGACCCAAAGCAGACATTCTCAAACTGCTTGAAACGCGATCCCGGCCCGCTGACTTCCAAGCAGGCCGCGGCGGGGTTACCGGGAGGCCCCCGTTAAGTGCTGAAGGTCTGACCCAGGTCAACATATGTATGCCCATATCGTGGTATCCGGAACGCATATGGAGCAATTCATACTCGAGACATCAGTCAAAAGGGTCATGGTCGGGAAATTGGCCGCCGGCCAAGCATGAGGAGAATTGCAATGAATGCCTCTCTTAAAATTTTAGCAGCCGCGGTGTCTGGTGTGCTCTTGGGGCTTCCGGCCACGCAGGCGCATGATAGATCGCCTATAGTTGTTTTCATCAGTTTTGGTACGCTCGAGAACGAGCTGAAGGTTTTCCCACGTGAGCTGACGCTAGAGGCGGGCGAACTCTATCAGCTCGTCGTTAGCAATCCGAGCGAAAACAACCATGTCGTGGTAGCCCCCGAGTTCGCAGCGACGGCACTGACCAAGAAACTCTTGAAGTCCTCACCAAGGATCGATTACCCGGCTGCGAGCCTCACCACGGGAATTTCGGTGCAACCGGGTCACATGATGGAGTGGACCTTCACGCCCCTTAAGGAAGGAACTTACAAGTTCGGATGCGATGAGCCCGTTCACGCAGCGGCTGGAATGCACGCGACGATAAAGGTTGTGCTGATAAAAGTAGCTCTCTCACATCGCTCCACGTTCGCGTCAGCTCTCCACACGTAAGTAGGGGACAGAGCACGTTTTTTTACGGCAATGCTGGGGCGACGTGTCGAACCCGGCCCGTCCGGTCGTCCCAGGAAAAACCGTAAAACCCCGACGGCACTTCGGTCTGGTCTATATTTCTTTGCGCGGAAACCGTGGTTTGTCCCTATTATTGCTCAACGCAACCCTGGCGTTGGCAGGGATTCCGACGATTGCAACTGCTAGTGGTTCCTCGTTAGGTCGCGGCGGTTAGGGTGGGAGTCAGGACTCGGCGGCGAGGTCGACAAGCTCTTGAACCTCTCGCATCTGGTCCTTCACCAGCCAGTGAATTAAATCGCCGCTCGATACGACGGCGAGCACTTTGCCATTTTCCACAATCGGCAGGTGCCGGGCCCGCCGCCTGGTGACTAACTCCATCGCCTCGCCAATAGTCGTCGTCGGCAGGATGCAGAATGGGTCCTCCGTCATCACCTTCGAGACTTTCGTGCCGACGGGATCAAGGCCGGCGGCCAGTACTTTGTTCAGCGCATCCCGCTCCGTGAAAATGCCCATCAGCCTTTCGCCATCCATGACGATCACGGCACCGATCTTCTCGGCGGTCATCGTGCGCACGCACTCGGCGACCGAGGTATCGGGTCCAACGGAGTGTATCGCTTCGTCCTTCTTGAATATTCTGGTCATTGGAGCCTGGCGCTTGTTTCGTGATCTCATAAAGAACACGCCGACGATAACGATGATCAGGAACAGAATGAACGCGTACATCGGACCTGTACTAATAATGGTCCCCAGTAAATCCTCATCCACAGCAAGCACTGTGGGGGAAAGCAGTGTGAGACCAATGGCAGTGCCCGATTTGGAAAGAAGCTTTCGCATCGCTGTTTCTCCTCGATTGCAATGTTGAGTACAATCCAGCCTCTCGCTTACTGCCGCTTCGGGACGCGCTCGGGACCAGCGTCCCCAGCCTGCGTTATTCTCCATATTCATAGGTTAGCGTTCGTACACTGCGCTTGGCTACGAGCGACGTCAAGTGCGGTGCGATATCCGCCTGCCATGCGCTGGTGCTACCCGTCAGCGCATCGACCAAAATCAGAGTGGCATTCTTTGCAGCGGGCGGATCATACTCGAAATGAAGACCGTCCTCGGGGCCCAGTTCAAGATATGTTGTTTGGGACTTGCCCATTGCCAGTCACCGTCTGCTTCAAGCCGATATTCCCCGGATGAACCAGCATCGCAAGTCGGCGTCGGTTTCCACATACGGACATTTAACATTACCCATCAGCCGTGACCGGTTAGCGAGTTCACTGCATGGGCTTGTTAGGCTGTTCTACGGAAATAGCAATAGAGATACATTTGCTCTACCCCACCCGGCGTAATATGCAGTTCTTTGAGGTGGCGCATTAATTCAAACTCACGACCTAGTGTGTTCTCTAACTGTTCCGGCCCGTACCGTTCTACCGGCAAACCACTGCACTTGGGAGGCGCTTCTGGTGCAAACGTACCAATAATCAGGTGTCCGCCCGGCTTTAACGCCTTTAGAAGGCTGTCGCGATATTTCCGCTGCTGCTCAAGCACGGTGAGAAAGTGAAACACTGCTCGGTCATGCCACAATTCATAATAATGTGTCGGCAAATCAAGCGAGGTGATATCGCCTTCCGACCACGTAACCAGCTCTGCTTTTTTACCCAACCGTGCTTTAACCGAGGACAGGGCTTTCTCTGATATATCAAGGACTGTGATTGATCGATAGCCCGCGTCCAACAGGTCGTCAACCAATGTGGATGCGCCCCCACCGACGTCGATGATCGGAGCCTCTACGGCCAACCCAAGCCCCTTAATCCAGCTTAAGGAGGTTTTCAAATGGGGCTCATACCAACCCAGCTGCTCGCTCGGCTTGGTCGTGTAGACCTGTTCCCAGTGATCTTGTTGGCTCATTTCAATCCTGCCTGGCAGGATGGGAGAGACCGACGCGTCTCTCCATCCATAATTAAAACGACCCTCGAAGTACGCTAGGCCTATACCCGCTGACCGTTTTTGACCTACGTCAAAGTCGCAAGCAGACGCTCTCAAACAAAACAGACCCCCACCGAAACAGGGTCTGTGCAGGGTCAATACGCCACGATCTGGAAGCGGAAACTACCGGTTTTTTCGTCCCTCGGCGGGAGGACACGTGAAACAATGAAAAAGAGAGCGCGAAAGGGGGACGACAGAGGCGAATACCAGCGATGAAATCACCGACTCGTCAAACGTTCGCTGTGGGCCGGATGCCGACATTCACCGAGCAGCCCCACAAACAAAAACCCCGCCGAAGCGGGGGGTGTGTGAGTGTTTAGACGTGTTACGCGGGAGCTCTAAGACGAGGCGCCTATACCCCTTATGCGTATGCCATCACGTCTACGTAGGCTCCACCACCGGTTCGGTGATTCTCATCGCTACTCCCATTCTCTTATCACGCGGCTCTGTGCGGAAGACGACTCCTCGGCATTTCAGCATGAACTTACCGGATTCGGTTTTTCGTCCCATCGAAAAGCTGATTGAGTCCCCAAGTGCATACGTGCCGCTTATCCAGAAGAACATGCCTGAGGCGCTCACGTCGCGCGTGACGCCGGTAGCGTTCTCTAGAATCACTGGCAGCGCGACATCGATCCGCTTGTCTCTTCTTTTTTCTGATAGTCTTGCTGTCATGTCGGCCCTCCAAGCTGATGCATTAAGTTTGCCCAAGCCCGCCGCAGTGGGGTGTGTATTTACGGCTGATTGAGGTTAACGGGTGTTGCTGGTGGAGGTAACGGGAATCAATCCAGTCCTCTTGCATGCTACGCAAGCGCTCTCCCTATTGAGCTATACCCCCAATTTGATTAAACGCGTAGTCTGGTAAACATACGCCTGACGCTCACGACTGCGAATGGGACAAGCATCCCCTTTGCGGTAGGGCAATCATCCTTTTTCGCAACCTTATCGACCTAACGCACACTTTATGGCCACGTTGGAGATACAAATGAAACGTCTTTTTGCTGTTTTACTCGCGCTAATCCTTGGCCTTTCCGCGCTCGGCTATGCCGATGAGAAGGAAAGCAAGTCTTCGACAAAGCCCGCTACCACACAATCTAAATCCGCCCTGATCGACATTAACCGCGCCAGTGCCGATGAACTAATGAGTCTGAGGGGCATTGGTGAAGCCCGAGCCAAAGCGATCATCAATGGACGGCCCTACGTCAGAAAGAATCAGCTAGTCGAGAGGAGGATCGTTCCGCAGTCGGTCTACGACGAGATCAAGGATCAGATCATCGCCAAGCAGAAGTAGCCGGCGCCGCTCTGGAAGTGGCGGCGGCTCTTCGGTTATTTTATAGTCTATAGGAGGATAAGATGAAAAGTTCCATTAAGTTTTTTCTGTTGGGGCTTATAGGTATTCTTCCTCTGCTCTTTGGGTGCGGAGGCGGAGGCGGTGAATCAGGGCCGGACACTACACCGCCGGTAGTGAGCATAGTGAGCCCCGCAAACGGCGCGACGAATGTCCCGACCACCTCGACGGTCTCCGTCACGTTCAATGAGGCCATGAATTCATCGACGATAAACGCCACGACCTTCACGGTGACAGCGGGCGGCACGCCAGTGGCAGGCGCAATTTCATCATCGGGGACTACCTACACGTTTACGCCGTCGGGAAGCCTCGCCACGGACACGCTGCATACGGTAACGGTCACCACGGGTGCAACAGACGTGGCCGGTAATGCTATGGCGGCCAACTTCACGTCATCGTTCACAACTGTGAGCGTACCGGTCACTGTGGACGTCTCGATCGGGGACAATTTCTTTACTCCCCAGTCTATTACTATCAAGGTAGGAGATACGGTCAGATGGACCAACAACGGAGCCGCTCTCCATACAACGACCAGCGGAACAAGCCCGACCGCTAACGGGATATGGGGATCAGCAATCCTGGCGAGTGGGGAGTCCTTCTCCTTTACGTTCACTCAGGCCGGTATATTCCCATATTTCTGTTCGGTACATCCCGGTATTATGACCGGAACCGTTACGGTCCAATGACCCTGCAAAAACTGTATTCCTGCGGTATGGCCGGTATCTCAGGCAATGCCGCAGGAGTGCCTCTTGCGAACGGACAGCAGTCAACTTTAGCCAGTTTCCCCCCTGATTCACCATCAGCAAAGGAAACCTTGTTGGCCTGTGCGCCGTTTTAAGAAGTGGCACATAAGGGTTCCGGATTTTACGGTACAGGTTCTGGGATTCGGGGTTGGGTTTCCCGGGATGTTGACAGGCCCGTCGGGTTCCGCAAAGGTTGCCGTGTGAGGCAGCCGGAAAGGAGCCTTTCCATGGGAATGAACGTGGTGGCGAAGGTTCGGCAGACAACACGGAGGAAGTACACGGAGGAAGAGAAGATCCGGATCGTCCTGGAAGGGTTGCGGGGCGAGAGTCTGATCTTAAGAGCTGGCCGATAGGAAATTCGAACACTATTTTTCACCAAATGGCACTCTAGCGAGGACTGCCTGACATCTGCGGGTTATCGAGCGCAAGAGTGCTTACGATGCCTTGACTCGACTTGCGACACTTATTGCTGTCTGGCTGATCGACGGTACGCTATCGGCGACATGCCGCTGAATCGCGTGAAGGCCCTGCTGAAGGCGCTGAGTTCCGAATACCCCATCTTGAGTGCGATATCCCCTAGGGGCAGGCTGGTTTCAATGAGCGCGCGTTCGGACAGGTCCTTGATGATCCCGTCGCGGAGTTCTCGAAATTCAAGCCCATCTTCCCGCAACCGTCTCCTGAAAGTGGTCAGGGAGATGTTGAGCATTTTCGCCACGATCCCAGCTTTTGCCTGGTTGTGCTCGAGTCCCGCCATTATCAGAAGGCGAACCTGGGCCCTGAACGGGTGCATTTTGCCGAGTTCATGAATCAGGTCATCAGCGTGGTGGCTGATGATTCGCAGGAGAACCGGATTTGACTCTGTGATGGGCGTGTCGAATAGGGCACTGTAAAATTCGAATCCAGTGGATTTGGCATTGAATATCAGCTTGTCACCAAAAATTTCATGCAGCTCATCAAGGTTGTCCGGAGCCCCGTTGGCGAAGAAAGTGCCGTGTGGCATCCAGGATGGGTGGACCCTGGTGCGGATGAACTTGACGAAGTAGGCAATCGTCCACTCGTGGGCGTGTCGGGGGTCGAGGTGGCGGGGCCCGACGATGGCGTGCTTGAACTCAGCCGTCTTGCCGGAACTTGAAAATGACAGTCTGGCCCCTTGATAGATAAGCGGGTAATAGCGCACAGCCACTTCGAGGAATTTACGGATGGTGGGGCATTGAGCAGCAGATAACCGTAGGTCCCGATCCTCATCAGCTCGAAATAGTCGGCCATGTGCAGGCCGAAATTGATGTCTTCAGCCATTGGTGCACACGCGTCCAGCAATTCGAGCATTTCATGAGGGCTCAGTGAAATAGGGGCGTGCAGGAGGTGGTCGAATGCGGCGGGCAGTGCCGAAACTGCTAAGTCGGTATGTCCATGGGAGGCTGTATCGACATCATTGGGCTGCGTTGTTCCGTTGATCATCGCTCGCAGAAACATGAGAGTTTCCACCACCTGCCAATGCTGTGAAAAAACTTGATTGGTCCGCACGTAACTCATTGATTTTGAGGAGGGCGATTCGAGGCACTTGCAGACTTCGACCCCAGTGACGCGGGGGATGCGGAGAGAATAACGGCTCAGAGAGAGTGGAATCGGGCCGACCGCGAAATCTCGAAGTCCGCAAGCCTCCGCAGAAACCCGCGCACGCACGCGGGGTTACGAAAAAAAACACCAACCGCAGATGTGGTTGGTGTTTTTAATTGGTGGAGGCGGCGGGAATCGAACCCGCGTCCGCAAGCCCTCCACAGTCAGGACTACATGCTTAGCCTGGTCATTTGGGTCTCGCCTCGCGCCCGCCGGCCGGCAGGCTGGCGCTTGGCCAGTCGCTTCGACGGATCCGTGCGGCCAAGCGACCAGACCGCACAGAGGGGCTGATGTAAATGACGCTGCACCCGCTGAGCAGCTTGGCTTGCGCCTCGCCGCCCTCCGGGCCTAACCCATCAGCAAGCTAGTGCAGCGTCTCGCCGGTGTTAGGCGGCGAGAGCGAAACGCTCGTCGTTGGCGTTTATAGTTTCCAGCGGTTTTACAAGGTGACTGGACCTTGGCATGCCCTGTGCTGCTTCGCGACCCACGTCGAAACCAAGTCGCCCCCAAATTCTGCTGTCGGCGCCAAACTTGGAGCTGACAGCAGAATTTGAACTCAACAAAGTTCATTATCTCATATAGGGGCAAGTGATATCGATTCAAGGGGACCGTGGACTTGATTTCAATCCCCGGCTGCGTCCCCAAGCCCTGAATCAATAATGGAAATTCTAAATGAGCCGCAGGAGTTGCTGCGGCTCATTAAGGATCCAATCGCCGCCCCAGGTATCGGAATCGTTGCCATTCAAATAACCCCATCCGGCCACGGCCACCTTCATTCCCGCAGCGCGTCCGGCTTCGACATCCCGCCTGTCATCGCCGACGTAAACGCAGGCCTGTGGCCCGACGCCAATCAGGCGACTTGCTTCCAGGAGGGGTTCGGGGTGGGGCTTGCTCCGGGGCGTCGTGTCGCCGCCGATTACGCAGGCGGTGCGAGCGCTCAGGTCTAGCCGCTCGAGCAGTGGCAGTGTGTACCGTTCCAATTTGTTCGTAACGACGCCCCACGGCAATCTGCGTGCTTCCAGCCCGGACAGCAGTTCCGGCATGCCGAGAAACAGCGTCGTCGCGCGGCACAAGTCGCCCGCGTATAGCGCCAGGAACTCGTCACGCAAGGCATCGTAATCCGGGTGGCCTGGCGCGATGCCGAAGCCGACGCCGAGCAGGCCGCGCGCCCCGTTGGACGTGACCGGACGAGTGGCTGCAAGGGGCAACGGGGGCATCCCGCGGGAGGCGCGCAGCGTGTTAAGGGCGTGCGCCAGATCGGGAGCCGTATCAGCGAGCGTCCCGTCGAGGTCGAAGAGGACAGCCTTAATCATCGACACGCGTGACCGGTGCCCCGTGACCGGAGAACTCCGAGAACTCAGTTGTCGTCAAATCACTCGTCACTCGTCACGGCTTTGTGGCGTGAAGAATGTAGTTCACGTCCGAATCACTGCCCAGTGAATAGACCCGGGTGAGGGGGTTGTAGGCCATCCCGATGATGGCCGTCATCTCTAGTCCCGCGGTGCGGGCGAGCGCGGCGAGCTCGGATGGCTTGATGAACCTTGCATAGTCGTGCGTGCCATGCGGCAGGAGCCGTAGCACGTACTCCGCGCCAACAATAGCAAACAAGTAGGACTTAAGATTGCGGTTGATCGTTGAAAAGAATGCGTGGCCATTTGGCTTGAGGAGCGCCGCGCAGGCGGTGACGGTTGCCGCCGGATCGGGCACGTGCTCGAGCATTTCCATGCACGTCACGACATCGAAAGTTCCTGGCCTCTCCTGCGCGAGCGCTTCCGGCGCGACAAGGCGATAGTCCACTTGCAGTCCCGATTCGAGCAGATGCAGTTGCGCCACCTTGAGCGGTTTTTCTGCAAGGTCGATGCCGGTTACGGTCGCCCCCCGCGCAGCCATGCTTTCCGCCAGTATGCCTCCGCCGCAGCCGACGTCGAGCACCGCTTTGCCGCGCAATGACGCAATGCCCTCTATGTAGCCCAGCCGCAGAGGGTTGATGTCGTGCAGCGGTCGGAATTCCGCACGCGGGTCCCACCAGCGATGTGCAAGCTCGCTGAATTTTTCAATTTCGAGAGGGTCGACGTTAATCATAGTTTTCAGCGCCTAGGAGTTTGTCGGCCCCAAGTCCGACAAACTCCTTAGGCAAAACCGCCCGCTGGAATACGACGGTAAGGAGCATGGAAACCTGAGCGCCACTTCGCCTTCGTCCTGAATGACGGACTCAAAGCACTTGTTCCACTATCGATCATGCCGTACCTATAGGTTTCGGGCGGTTTTGCTTCTAGCAGCCGGTCCGAGCGTTAAGTACGACAGGCTGCTAGCAGCATACTCGGCGAAGGATGCCAAGCATAGGGGCCGGCTGTCGGCTGATCGCTGAAAACTAACCCCTGATCTTTTCCTGCCAGTAGGCGGCCTTGGCTGTGAGCTGATGCGCATCCAGGCGCTGGAGTTGACCACTCTCGACCAATAGCTCCCCGTTAACCCATACGTGGCTGACGTGCTCGCGGCCCGCTACATAGACGAGATGGGATAGAGGGTCGTAACACGGTGAAAGCTCCAGGCTGGACAGGTCGACAGCGGTCATGTCCGCGAACTTTCCGGGAGTGAGCGAGCCGACGGCGTTATCCAGCCCCAGCGCGCGCGCGGCATTGAGGGTCGCCATCCTCAGCGCAGCGTGGGCTGGCAGCGCGGTGGCTTTTCCACTGGCGCCTTTGGCGAGCAGGGCGGCGAGGCGCATTTCCGTGAGTACGTCGAGGCGGTTATTACTCGCTGCGCCGTCCGTGCCGAGGCCGAGATTCACACCGGCTTCCTGCAGCGCGGTCACCGGCGCGATGCCGCTTGCCAGCTTCAGATTGGATGAGGGGCAGTGCGCAACGTGGCAGGCATGTTCAGCGAGCAACGCGATTTCGTCGTGCGTTAGATGCACCGCGTGCACAGCGATCAGATTGGGGCCTAGCAAGCCCAGGCGCTGCAGCCGCCGAAGCGGGCGGACGTTGTGGGTTGCGACGCTCTCGCGGATTTCCTCGCTGGTCTCGTGCACGTGGATATGGACAGGGAGATCGAGCTCGTCCGCGTAGACCGCTACGCGCTCGAAGGTCGCGTCGCTGACGGTGAACGGGGCATGCGGCGCGAGACAGAACGAGAGCAGCGGCTCGTGCTTGAGCGCATCGCGCGCACCGAGCCCCTTGCTCAGGTAGTCCGGGGCGTCGGTCGCATACGGCGAACGAAATTCGACGACGATGATCCCAAGGGCTGCGCGCATGCCCGCAGCGAGTGCCGCGCGGGCAGCGGCTTCGGGAAAGAAATACATGTCGTTGAAGCAGGTTACGCCTCCGCGCAGCATTTCCGCGCATGCCAGCAGCGTGCCGTCGTGGACGAACTCCGGGGAGGCAAGGCGCATTTCGGCCGGCCAGATGTGGTGGTTCAGCCATTCCATGAGCCCGAGGTCGTCGCCCAGCCCCCGCATCAGCGCCATGGCGGCGTGGGTGTGCAGGTTGATGAGGCCTGGAATCAGGACGTGACCGGCCAGGTTCACGCGGTGGGCATCTGGATAGCGTTCCCGCGCTTGGCGGGACGGCAGGATCGCTCGGATGCGGTCGCCGGCAATGATGACGGCGTGGTCGCGCAGGATCACTTCGGCTGGATCGACCGGGATTACCCAGCCGGCCTCAACCACGGTTTCCTGGAGTGGGCCCATGCCCGTTGCGCTGGCAATAAAAAGGCCCTGCCGAAGCAGGGCCTTTCGTTACCGAGACGCCCGGATCAGCGCTATTACTTCTTGAGCCGAGGTGCGCGGCCAACAACCTCAACCGTGACGCGGCGGTTCGGCGCCAGACATTCGATGAGCTGCTTGCGCTTCATCTTGTTGTCGCAGAACTTCGTCACCGGGATGGGGTTCTTGGGGCCCTTGCCTTCCCAAAAGATCAGCTTTTGGTCGACTCCCTTGCCGATCAGATAGTCCTTGACCACCACCGCTCGGCGCTCGGACAGCTTCTGGTTGTAGGCGAGGTTGCCGATACGGTCGGTATGCCCGGTCACGACGACTGCGCCGATTGTAACCGGACCGCGTTTGGCACGCTTGTTGGCCTTGGCCATGCCGGCGAGGAACTTATCGGCCGCTGCCTTGTTATCGGCGGTCATTTCGGCCTTGCCGAACGGCTGGTTTTGCAGCTCGATCTTGAACTGAACGTTCATCGGCTTCGCCTTCTTCTTCTTCTTGGGAGGCGCCTTTGCCATCGGCTTCGGTGGGGCTGGTCGCGGCGCCGCCATCGGCTTCTTCACCAGATCGGGATCGCACTCAACCGTTGCCAGTGCCGGGGTCCACTGTCTGGTGCGTACGCACACGTCATCAGCGCGCGGTGCATGGACCACTGCGCCCGTCTTGTCCGTCAGGTACCCGTCCGTTGCCTGAGCGGCCGCTAACCCCGGCAGCAGCGAGCCTGCCGCCGCAAGGCCAATGAGCGTTGACCGGAACGTTGAATTCATGATTTTTGATCCTCCTGTTATCGCAATTTGTTAGGGACCCGCCGGAATACGAATACCAAGCAGCTCAGTTCTCTCCCTGAGAACTAACTAATATCACAACCATTTGAGCAAGGCAAATTATGCTTGGATCATAGCATGATTCTGAGCCAAAAGCGTATTTCCCTGTTGCTCAAATGAAACGCCAGTCCTTCGGACCGGCTGTTTCGTGGCCCGGGGCTCTGTAATTCCGGGGGTGTGCCTGTCACATCCCGGGATACCGTGCCTTCCACGAGCAGTGGCGTGGCCGCTTGCCGCCAGGTGAGCGTGGGGGCCACCCGGGTGCGGGGCAGAAGGGTGGGCTGCCACGGTCGGTCGGCGCTGGCGGACGTGAAGAAGCGTGGGAGCGACATGCACGGCGTGCGATTCAGGGACGCAGAATGGGCCCCTGCTTGAACCATTGAGGACGCCGACTCGGCGGGGCCGTGTGCCGGTGCTTGGCTCGAGTGCGACCTAACCGCAGATTTCTTGCGCCGCACCACGGATGGGCTGGATCGTTCAATGGTATGTAACGTATACCGCCTTGCGGGCGGCGCGGAGCGGTTCGTTACTGCGAAAATGAAGGAGGGCATCGATCGGTGCCGCGGTCGCGATGAGGCTGAGGATGATAGCCACGCGCATGGTAAAATCTTTTTTTCTGGCAGCTGCACAACGCCCCGTTTCCCCGCCTTTTCATGGATCAGATCGCCAAGGAAACTCTCCCCGTCAGCCTCGAAGAAGAGATGCGCCGCTCCTACCTCGATTACGCGATGAGCGTAATCGTGGGGCGCGCCCTCCCGGATGTGCGCGACGGGCTCAAGCCGGTGCATCGCCGCATCCTGTTCGCGATGCACGAGGCCAACAACGCCTGGAACCGTCCCTACGTCAAATGTGCGCGGGTGGTGGGTGACGTGCTGGGTAAGTATCACCCTCACGGCGACGCCGCGACCTATGAGGCGCTGGTGCGCATGGCGCAGAGCTTCTCCATGCGTTACATGCTGATCGACGGGCAGGGTAATTTCGGCTCGGTCGATGGTGACTCTCCCGCGGCGTATCGCTATACCGAGTGCCGGCTCGATCGGATCACGGCGGAACTCCTGGCCGATATCGACATGGAAACGGTCGAATTCGTGCCGAACTACGACGGCAAGGAGGAGGAGCCGGTCAGCTTGCCCACGCGGGTGCCGAACCTGATGGTCAACGGCTCGTCCGGCATCGCGGTGGGGATGGCGACCAATATTCCGCCTCACAACCTTTCGGAGGTGGTTGACGCCTGCCAGCTTCTGCTCAAGGAGCCGGATACCACGATCGACGATCTGATCAAAATCATTCCCGCGCCCGACTTTCCCACGCGCGGAATTATCTACGGGATCGGAGGCGCCCGGGAGGGCTACCGCACCGGCCGCGGCCGGGTGGTGATGCGCGCCCGCACGCACTTCGAGGAAGCAGACAAGGGCGGACGAATCTCGATCGTGATCGACGAGCTGCCGTATCAGGTCAACAAGGCGAACCTGCTCATGAGAATCGGCGAGCTGGTGCGCGACAAGCGGATCGAGGGCATCTCCGACATTCGCGACGAATCCGACAAGACCGGCATGCGCGCGGTCATCGAACTCAAGCGCGGCGAAAACGCCGAGGTCATCCTCAACAATCTGTGGAAAGAAACCCAGATGGAGGAGGCGTTCGGGATGAACATGGTCGCGCTGGTGGACGGCCAGCCGCGGCTTCTCAATCTCAGGCAGCTGCTGGACGCATTCCTGCGCCACCGGCGCGAAGTGGTAACGCGCCGCACGGTTTTCCAGCTGCGAAAGGCGCGCGAGCGCGGGCACGTTCTCGAAGGCCTCGCGGTCGCGCTCTCGAATGTCGATGACGTGATCGCGCTCATCAAGGGCTCGGCCACGCCGGCCGATGCCAAGCGCGAGCTGATGGGGCGCTTCTGGCGCTCCCAGCTGGTCGAGGACCTGCTCGCGCGTAGCGCGGGGGATGTGTCCCGGCCCGAGGGGCTTTCCGTAGAATTCGGTCTCCAGAACAATGGCTACAAGCTCTCCGAGGTCCAGGCGCAGCGCATCCTCGAGATGCGGTTGCAAAACCTCACGGCTCTGGAGCAGGACAGGATCGTGGCCGAGTACCGGGAGACGATGGACAAGATCGTTGATCTACTCGACGTACTGGCGAAGCCCGCGCGCGTGACGAAGATCATCGAGCAGGAGCTGGCCGAAGTGAAGGAACGGTTCGGCGACGAGCGCAGGAGCGAGATCGTGACCCATACCCAGGACCTCAGCATGGAGGACCTGATTGCGCCTGAAGACGTCGTGGTGACGCTCTCGCACGGCGGCTACATGAAGTCCCAGCCGGTAGCCGATTACCGGGCGCAGAAGCGTGGCGGCCGCGGCCGGCAGGCGACAACGACGAAGGACGACGACTTCGTCGAGAAGCTTTTCATCGCCAATACCCACGATTACATCCTGTGCTTCTCGAACCGCGGACGAGTCTATTGGCTGAGGGTCTTTGAGGTGCCTCAGGGCAGCCGCGCCTCACGCGGCAAGCCAATCGTCAACCTCGTGCCCCTCATGGAGCATGAAAAGATCACGGCGGTGCTGCCGGTGAAAGAGTTTGACGACGAGCACTTCGTGTTCATGGCCACTGCGCTCGGCACGGTAAAGAAGACGGCGCTGTCGGCCTTTTCCCGCCAGATGGCGAAGGGCATAATCGCCGTCAATCTCGAGGATGGGGATTACCTGATCGGGGTCGCGCTCACTGACGGCAAGCAGGACGCCATGTTGTTCTCCGACGCGGGCAAAGCGGTACGCTTCGCGGAGGACGAGGTGCGCCCGATGGGACGGAGCGCAACGGGGGTGCGCGGGATGAGGCTGCAGAAGGGCCAGCGCGTAATTTCGCTCCTGATTTCAAGCGACGAGAGCCTGTCGGTCCTAACCGCGACGCAAAACGGGTACGGCAAGCGGACTCCGATGCCCGAATACACGCGCCATGGGCGCGGCGCGCAAGGCATGATCGCCATACAGTGCAGCGAGCGCAACGGCGATCTCGTGGGGGCGCAACTCGTCGGCAGGGAAGACGAGATCATGCTCATTACCACCGGCGGGGTGCTGATCCGCACGCGTGTCGGAGAGGTCCGGGAGCAGGGGCGCACCACGCAGGGCGTGCGGTTGATCAACCTCGACGAGGGCGAGCGGCTGGCCGGGCTGGAAAAGATCGTCGAGGCGGACGGGGATGACGAGACGCTAACGGACGGTCAGCAGTAAGCGGTCGCGCGCCGCCTTGGCTGGACCTGCCGTTCTTCGCTCTCCGATCACCACGGGAAATTTCATGCGACGCCTTTATAACTTTGGGAAATTTCATGCGACGCCTTTATAACTTTGGCGCCGGCCCCGCCGTGCTTCCGGAGCCCGTACTGCAGCAGGCCGCCGCGGAGATGCTCGACTGGCACGGTAGCGGCATGTCGGTCATGGAGATGAGCCACCGGGGCAAGGAGTTCATCGCGATCCATGCCCAGGCCGAAGCCGATCTGCGTGAGTTGCTCGCGATCACCAGGAACTACAAGGTGCTGTTTCTGCAGGGTGGGGCCGCCGCCCAATTTGCCGTCGTGCCCATGAACCTGCTTCGCGGCCAGGATCGTGCCGACTACGCCCTTACCGGCTACTGGTCGAAGAGGGCTATCGCCGAAGCCCGGCGTTACTGCAAGGTCAATATCGCGGCGAGCTCCGAGGACGGCAAGTTCACGTATGCACCACGGCAGGAGAAGTGGAAGCTCGATCCAGGCGCCGCGTACGTTCATATCACTTCCAACGAAACCATCGATGGCGTCGAGTTTCACTGGGTGCCCGAAACCGGTGACGTGCCGCTCGTCGCCGACGCGTCCTCGCACATCCTGTCCCGGCCGCTTGACGTCGGCCGCTTCGGCCTGATTTACGCAGGCGCGCAGAAGAATATCGGTCCTGCGGGGCTCGCCATTGTCATCGTGCGCGAGGATCTGATCGGTCAGGCGACCCCGTATACGCCCTCCATCTTCGATTACAAGGTTCAGGCCGACGCGGATTCGATGATCAACACGCCGCCTACTTACGCGGTCTACATCGCGGGACTGGTATTTCAGTGGCTGAAGCGGCTGGGGGGGCTTGCCCGGATGGAGGAGATGAACGTTGCCAAGGCCAAGCTTATCTACGACTATCTCGATCAGACCGAGTTCTACCATTCACCGGTCGCCAAGACGGACCGCTCGCGCATGAACATCCCGTTCCGCCTGCGTAACGACCGGCTCGACGCGGATTTTCTGAAGCAAGCGGAGAGCGCGGGGCTGACCCAGCTCAAGGGTCATCGGGCGGTCGGCGGTATGCGCGCGTCGGTCTACAATGCGATGCCGCTGGCGGGCGTGCAGGCGCTCCTCGATTTCATGCGTCAGTTCGAGCGTAAGCATGGCTGAATCCCTCAAGATCCTGACGCTGAACCAGATCTCCAGGCTGGGGCTCGAGCGCTTTCCCTCGGGACGCTACGTCGTGGGCGGCAAGGTCGCGGATCCGGATGCGATCCTCGTGCGCTCGCACGACATGCGTTCAATGGAGGTCCCGGCGCGGGTCAAGGCGATCGGCCGCGCCGGCGCCGGCGTGAACAACATTCCCGTCGACAGCATGAGCAAGCGCGGCGTGCCGGTGTTCAATGCGCCAGGCGCGAACGCCAATGCAGTAAAGGAGCTCGTCATCGCGGGATTGCTGATCGCTGCGCGGAACCTGCTGCCCGCCCTGAAGTTCGTGGACGGTTTGCAGGGCGACGACAAGGCGCTCGACCGGCTGGTCGAGGAGGGAAAGAAAGCGTTTGCCGGAATCGAGCTGCCGCGCCACACGCTGGGCGTGATCGGTCTGGGAAAGATCGGAAGCCTGGTGGCCGATGCGGCGATCAAGCTCGGAATGGACGTGCTCGGCTACGACCCGGAGATCACGGTGGAGGCCGCTTGGAGCCTGTCCAGCCGGGTGAAAAAGGCGCACAGCATCGACGAGGTGCTCCGCGAAAGCGAGTTCGTCACCCTCCATGTACCGCTGCACGCCGCCACGCGTGGCCTGATCAATGCAGACCGTATCCGGCTCATGAAACACGAGGCGATCCTGCTCAACTTCTCGCGCGACGGCGTGGTCGACAACGATGCCGTCCTCGAGGGGCTCGCTGCCAAGCGCCTTCGCGGCTACGTCTGCGACTTTCCGGCGCAAAAACTGGTCGGCCATCCGCTGGTGGTGGCGCTACCACACCTGGGCGCCTCAACGCGCGAGGCGGAGGAGAACTGCGCGGTGATGGTCGTCGACCAAGTGCGTGATTTTCTCGAGAACGGCAACATCGTCAACGCGGTCAACTTCCCCGACGTGGTGATGGGGCGCGAGTCGCCGTTTCGCTTGGGCATTGCCAACGCCAATGTGCCGAAGATGGTCGGGCAGATATCGGCTGCGGTTGGTAATGCACGATTGAACATTCACAATATGCTCAACAAATCCAAAGAGGGGATGGCCTACACGCTGGTCGACGTCGACAGCCCCGCGACTGCTGACGTGATCGAGGAAATTGCCAGGATCGAGGGCGTTCTGGCGGTGCGCTATCTGCCGGTGGAACAGTGACGGCCTGCTGTCCGAACCCATGGCTGAGCCTCTAAGACAGCTGCGAAGCCGCATCGACGCACTCGACGACCGTCTCGTCAAGCTGCTGTCGGCACGCGCCAGGCTGGCGCAGCGCATCGGTCGGCTCAAGGCAGGGGGTACTTACCGTCCTGAGCGCGAAGCACAGGTGCTGCGGCGCATAATCAGGGCCAATCGCGGCCCGCTGGGCGATGCGGCGTTGGCCCGCCTCTTTACCGAGATCATCTCCGCGTGCCGGGCGCTCGAAGATTCGATGACGGTCGCCTACCTTGGCCCGCCGGGTACGTTCAGCCAGGAAGCGGTTTCCAAGCATTTTGGCGGGCTCACAAACGCCATTCCGTGCGGATCGATCGATGAGGTGTTTCGCCAGGTCGAGACCGGAGCGGCCGGCTACGGTGTCGTGCCGGTCGAGAATTCCACCGAGGGCGCGATCGGCCGCACGCTCGATCTGCTGCTCTCCACGCCGGCGAAGGTCTGCAGTGAGGTCGTGCTGCCGATCCGTCAGTCCCTGATGAGCCGCGCGAAGCGGTTGGGCGGCGTGCGCAAGGTCTATTCGCATGCACAGAGTCTCGCGCAGTGTCAGCAGTGGCTGGCGCGCCACCTGCCGGCCGCCGAGCGCGTGCCAGTCGTCAGCAACGCGGAGGCGGCGCGGCTCGCGGCGCGCGAACGCGGCGCGGCCGCGATCGGGCCGACGTCGGCAGCGGCCATTTATCGACTCAATCTGCTGGCGCGCAACGTCGAGGACGGTCCCAGGAACACCACGCGTTTTCTGGTGCTCGCCCCCGAGGATGCTGCTCCATCGGGCAGTGACAAGACCTCCCTCATCATGTCCACGCGCAATGCCTCGGGTGCCATGCACGATCTGCTGGCCCCGCTTGCGGCCAATCGCGTGAGCATGACGCGCCTCGAATCACGTCCATCGCGCACCGGGTTGTGGGAGTATGTGTTCTACGTGGATATCGAGGGTCACCAGCAGGACGCGAACATTGCCCGCGCTCTCACGGAGCTGAAACAAAAGGCCTCGTTCCTGAAGAACCTCGGCTCCTATCCTGCCGCCGTAACATAACCGATGATCGCGGAACGATGATCGATGAGCTAGGGGTGCGAAGGGCGTATTTCCAGTTCATCGTTCATCAATCATCGTTCATCGTTGCCTTTGGACATGGACATCTGCGACCTCGCTCCCAGTTATATCCGTGAAATCGCTCCCTACCAGCCGGGCAAGCCAATCTCAGAGCTCGCCCGCGAGCTGGGGCTCGAGGAGGCGCGTATCGTCAAGCTCGCTTCCAATGAGAACCCGCTGGGCGTCAGTCCGCGCGCGCAAGACGCGATCGGACGAGTCTTCGCCGACCTCGCGCGCTATCCTGATGGCAACGGCTTCGAACTCAAGCAGGCGCTTGCCGGGCGCTACGGCGTAGACGAGTCACGCATTGTGCTGGGCAACGGCTCGAATGACGTTCTCGAGCTCGCGGCGCGCGTCTTTCTCTGCCCCGGTCAGGAAGCGATCTATTCCCAACACGCCTTCGCGGTTTATCCTCTGGTGGTGCAGGCAACAGGCGCGCGCGGGGTCGAGGTTCCGGCCCGGGAATTCGGGCACGATCTCGACGCGATGCAGCGCGCGGTTACGTCCAAAACGCGCCTGGTGTTCATCGCTAACCCGAACAATCCCACGGGAACGCTCCTCAGTGCTGAGGCGCTGGAAAAGTTTATCTCGGCGCTGTCGCGCGATGTCGTGGTTGTGCTCGACGAAGCCTACAACGAATACCTTGAGGAGGCGGCAAAGGCGGATAGCCTCGGCTGGCTCAAGCGCTTCTCCAACCTCATCGTGACCCGCACGTTTTCCAAGGTCTACGGGCTGGCGGGTCTGCGAGTGGGCTACGCCTTTGCGGCTGCGGGAATGGCCGATCTGATGAATCGGGTTCGCCAGCCATTCAACGTCAACAGCGTGGCATTGGTTGCCGCGACGGCCGCGCTCGAGGACCATGAGTTCGTGCGCCAGAGCTTCGAGCTTAATCGGGCCGGTATGAAACAGATCACCGCCGGCCTGAAGCGTCTCGAAATCGAGTTCATCCCCTCATTTGGGAACTTCGTAAGTCTCAAGGTGGGAGACGGCGCCGCCGTGTTCGATAGGCTCCTCAGGATGGGCGTAATCGCGCGGCCGATCGCGAGTTACGGGATGCCGGCGTATCTGCGCGTGACCATCGGGCTTGAATCCGAGAACGCAAGATTTCTCGCCGCCCTCGAAGAGGTCATTGCAACCTGAAACACTAACCCCAACGGCATGGCGGACTCTGAGGGCGGCGAGAAATCTTTACGACGCACCAGATAACAACAATTTTCTCTGTGTGCTCTGTGCCTCTGTGGTGAACCTTAGGCGATGAATTCGCGAATACGCATTAACAAGCTGGTGGTCATCGGTGTCGGGCTCATCGGCGCTTCGTTTGCGCTCGCGCTGAAGCGCGCGCGTGCAGTAAAACATGTCGTCGGCGTCGGCCGCACGCGCCGCAATCTTGCCGCAGCGCGCCGGCTCAAGGTGATCGATGAGATGCAGTTCGATCCGGGACGCGCGGTGCGCGACGCCGATCTGGTGCTGCTCGCCACGCCGGTGGGGCAGATGGCAGCGGTGATGGCAGCTATTGCGCCCCACCTGCCGCCGCGCGCGGTCGTGACCGATGGCGGCAGTACCAAGCGGGATGTGATTGCCTGCGCGCGCCGTTTTCTGGGCGGGCAATTCCACCGCTTCGTACCGGCGCATCCGATCGCGGGCACCGAGAA